>NZ_JCBDHG010000011.1:0-137982 GCF_059834185.1 Vibrio sp. R10-SG3-ISO10 | reverse complement strand
TACCGTCTTGTTCGAAACGGGCTGGCACACCCAACTTATTCTGATTAGACGGGCGACGTACCCACCACATCAAAGCCCCGGTAACTGAAATAACGATAAACGCTAAACAGAAGAAAACATTCAGCAATTTATTTACGATGCTTAAATCACCTTGGTGAAGTGAAACCCCAGCGGCCATCAACTTAGCGACAACATTGTAGTCATCCCAAGTAACATCAATGAGCACTTCTCCAGTGTATTGGTCAAAGTGTGTCGTCCTATCTTTTCTTGGGTCAGTAACATCTCCCGCCATTGAGTTAGCAGATACCGTGTAAACGCCAGTCTCAGATTGAGGTAAGTAGACTTTAAATTGGGTGAAGCCGAGTGATGTTGCTTTGCTTATGATGTCATCGATTCCTACGCTCTGAGAGATATCGAAAGGTTGAGCAGAATGATGCTCGTGGTGACCCCCATGATGCCCTTGCGATTCAGGCACTGCAGCGAGTTCTAAGTTCCAAGGCATTTCTTCCTCACTACCGTGGTTTAAGTTTGCGTGAATTAAAGAAGATTGCGGTTTCTCCCCCCACGTGTAATAGGTAGGGAATGTATTCCAACCTTGGACCATTTTGGCGCCCCATACCCCTGCCCATGCAAGACCGGAAAGCAGAAACAGCAGTAAAACGATCGAAAGTGTTCCCCCTAAGTTGGCGTGGAGATCTCGCATTAGAACACGCGAACCACTACGCATACGTATTTTGAGAAAACCCGCCTTAGTGGCGTTATCTTTTGGTAACCACAGATAAATGCCGCTTACCAACAGCAGAATGCCTAAACTCGCAGACACTTCAATCAAGTAATCACCCGATTTACCAATCAGCAATGTTCCATGGATATCGTTAGCAAGTTGATACCAACTGTCACTGCGATCGATTTCGCCTAGAACTTCACCGGAGTATGGATTGACCGTCACTAAAACAGACTTACCATCTTCATGCCTAACATTGAATCTGTTCGCCTTTGCACTTGAGTCAGACGCTACAAATTGGGTGATTTGTGAGTCGGGATACTTTTCCTTGACTGAACGCAGTTGAATAGAAGGTGGTAGAGTTTGCGCCTGCGGAGCAACTGCGATGATTTCACTGTATCTTGCTTGTTCAATTTCGTCATCAAATAGCATCACAAGCCCAGTAAGACTTAACATGAGCATAAATGGGATAACGAAAAGACCTGCATAGAAGTGCCAACGCCATGTGAGAAAATAACGTGCTTTTGCTTTAACCTTGTTTGAGTCGTCACTTTGAGATGAACGTAGTGAGCCCTTAGGTTGAGTCTGAGATTGACTACCCAACATTACAATTTCCTTTTTGAGCGCACAGCAAAAATCCCGAAACATAGTCGAGTCGTTAGTGCTGAGCTTTACTTTACTAAGTGGCTTATTGAGTCAACAGACCCTAGCCTTTGTTATTTGATTTATATGAAGTTGAATGTAGGTAATGCCGGTGGCGCTCGTGGGATAGCGAGCTGAAATCGTTCACTTAGAGCCAAATAAGCGTACGAGTCGAATGACGCTATCGATGTTCTTCTAGAGTGAGTGGGTGTTGGAAGTGTGTCTTGGTGGAAGCTTGAGAAGTGACTAAATGGACAAGGCTTACTGTGCTGAGTTTCAACCTTTCCCTCTTCGACTTGGACTAGCTCAAATCCATTGATGGTACAAAGTGTCGCCCACACGCCAGCACTGGCACCATGAGCATTGATTACAGGCATCAAAGTCACAAGCACCCAACTTAGGGCACTTGCGATGAGCATAGTTCGCTTGAAGCTTGATGTCCGTATCATAGTCACTCTCAATCAATTGAGAGTAAATATATAACCTTTTACTAACAAACTCAGTAAGGCTCGCTAAAAAACCTAACAAGGATCATGGTATTAGCATTGCCAATTCGAAATATGCTGACTTATTAACCGAACAGCTTGCTCCAAATACTTGGGTTACGTTTATCGTGGTATTCCACTCGAAGATCATCGACGGTTTTTAACTCAGATTTTGCCGCTTCTAGATCGCCCGAGTCTAGTTTCTTCTCAACAGAATCAAGCGCTACGGAAAGCTTACTAAAGCCCTCAAAATAAATATCAAATTTTTCAGGTGGGTAATTACCGCGCTTAGACTGCTCGACTAACTCAGAAAGGTTACTTACAGCAGATTTCATTTCGCTAACTTCGGTCGCTTCAGCGGCATGTTTAAACTCTACTTTCATCTGCTTCATTGCAGCTTTAAGATCAAAATCACTCGCAAAAACTTGTGCTGACATGGCTAAGGCTAAAACTGGGATTAACTTTCTCATTATATTTTTCTTTTGTGTGGGAATAGGAACAGGGAGTGTACTGAATTTAGTCAGCACACTAGAAGCGAATATTGTATCAACTTATAAATGCTGATACTCAGAAATGGTTGAATGACCTCGAAGCACCAAGAACGCTAGGAATTGCTTTACACTGTGCGTAATTACTTGCGAGTCATCCACCCCGACTTTATCTAAAAGATCTGAGACTTTTGAAAGGTTGCCTACATCTTGGCAAAAGTGAGCGTCACTGCCTGTTGTGAAGTAAACCCCAATCTCTTTACCGAGTTTCGCAATCTCCGCGCAACGTTCAACACTGCCTACTCGACTATTGCCTTTTAAGGTAGTGTTATTAATTTCTATGGCAACGTTATGCTCTTTCGCACATCTCAACACTTGTTCATAATCAAAATCGAAGTTGGGGTTACCTAGATGACCAAGTGCATCTACCTTACCGCTTTTAATGGTATTTAGCAGCGCTAGCGTATGAGATTGTTTGTCTCTTGGCTTGAAAACAGGCTCATGAAAGCTCGCTATAACCCAATCAAGGCTTTTATAAGAAGTCGGATGGACATCCACCTCCCCGTCTGTATTGAGAATATTTGACTCTACACCACGGATTACCGCAACACCTGCAATGAACCTTGGTAAGACACGTTGGTTGGAAAAAAACCAATAGTGGGGTGCACCTGGCATTGATTCAGCATGATCGGTGGTGCAGAACATCTCTAGACCATTTTCTTTCGCCATCCGCGCGTTTTCTATCAAAGTGCTGTAGGCATGACCGCTGGCGTATGTGTGAGTATGGGTGTCGATAACGAGGTTCATAGATCTTTTTTAACAGTGAAGGTTGCTCTTATGTTATCAGCCAATTTAGCTTCTTGCTTGTACTTCATGCTCTTCAGTAAGCAATAAAATACAGATAACAATTTATTATTAATAATTTGAAGTTTTGCAGGATTCAGGAATTGATCGATACTTACTAGGTGTCGTGTTTATGGTCGAGCTATGAAAAAACGCCGCTACTCTTTAAGTATTCATATCACTACTCTGTTTCTTGTCCTGACTACATTAGTAGGTTCAGTACTCATTGCTATTAGCTATAAACACGCGCAAGAACTGCTCACTGGCAGCGCTAAAGAACTAAGCAGAGAGAATAGCCGCAAGCTTGAATCTACTTTTCAAGTCAAAGCTGGACCAATATTAACCACACTCGATTTTATGTCGATGAGTCGCGCCATTGACGACCATAACTCGCCAATCAAGCACATTCGCTTTTTGACTTCACTACAAACTATCTTTCAGAGAAATCCGGGCGTCGTGGCCCTTTACTATGCCAACGAATCTGGTGACTTTACGCTAGTGAGAGCATTAAGAACCAATGCTGATCGCGAAAGATTTGATGCTCCAAATAAAGCGTCACTGATGATAAACACGACACGTGTTTCTGGTTTAAATGAGTTCTACTTTTTAGATGGAGCATACCGAAGCTTAGGACACCGTAAAACAAAAGATAATCAGTTCGACCCTAGAGTTAGGCCATGGTACATCAATGCTGACAAAGATGGGGTTATCAGGCTGACAGAGCCATATTTTTTTTACTTTCTCAAAACCAATGGCGTGACATTGTCACGTAAATCCCCCGATGGTACCAAAGTTGTCGGAGCGGACTTCACCCTAACGTCCCTCTCAGATCAAATCAGTCAAATGGGCTACTCTGAAAACACCAAGCTGGTGTTGTTTGATAACCAGTTTAAGGTGTTAGCTCACCATAATCTAAATGATATCGAAGAAACAGATGGTGAAATCACTTCACGCTCGCTATTAGGGACCGTATTTGAACGGGTGATTGATCGTAGCTCAAGCCAAATAATTTACGAAACGGTCGAAGCTGATAGCAAAAAATGGTCTGTCACTTTAACGCCAGTTAGTTTGAACAAGCAGACTCGGTTATTACTAGCTGAAGCGACACCTCAAGACGACTTGCTTGCTTCTTTGCTCTCCATGAGGGATAAACAAGTGAGCGTAGCCATTGCGATGCTACTCATGAGTTTTATCGTTGTGTGGCTGGTTGCGCGGCGCTTAGCCAATCCGTTGCACGCATTAATGCGTCAAACCGATAATATTGCTCGTTTTGATTTCAAGAAAACACGTTACTCGAAGAGCGTAATTAAGGAAGTCGCGAACCTTACCGAGTCGATAGAGCTAATGGAGCACACCTTATATGACTTATTGCGACTACTAAGAGACACGGCGAGCAATACTGACTTTTCAGTTTTGGCAAAAACAATCGCGCATCAAAGTTTCTTGGTTACAAGAGCAGAAACAATCGTACTTTACATAAAAAACGAAAAAGAAAGTCGCTACTCTGCTGCTGCAAATCACGCAATCATCCCGTTCAAGATTGATGTAAACGAACTCATAGAACATACAGCATGGGTTAAGACTGAACTAGCCAAGGGTGAAATCGTCCATCTAAATCGTGAAGATAACGCCGTAGCGAATTATCGAGAGTCTCTTTTTAATTCAGATGTCTACCTGTTTCCTTTACTCAACCGCGATAATCAGCCGGTCGGAATTTTGCTATTAGGATATGAGCGCGCAATAACCCAAGCACAAGCTGATAAACATGCATTTTTGAAGGAACTGTTGAGTTTTGCTGAGATAGCCAAAGAGAATATTGACCGAATCGAGCAACAAAAAGAGATGCTTAATGCATTTGTCGAACTGATTGCCTCTGCCATTGATACCAAATCGCCCTACACAGGCAGCCATTGCCAACGTGTTCCTGAGCTAACCAAAATGCTTGTGCAAGCAGCGGTTGAAGATGACACTCACTTCCCATTATTCAGCATGTCAAAAGAACAGTGGGAAGAGTTGCACTTAGCCTCGTGGCTCCATGATTGCGGCAAGGTAACCACGCCGGAATACGTTATCGATAAAGCCACCAAACTAGAAACAATCTATGACCGTATTCATGAAGTCCGTATGCGGTTCGAACTATTAAAATCACAAGCTGAGATTGAGTACTGGAAAGGGGTTGCTAATGGCGAGGATGAAGAGAAATTGAGCAAGATTTTAGAGCAAAAACATCAACAGTTAGACGATGATTTTGCATTTATTGGTGAATGTAATCTCGGTGGAGAGTCGATGAGCAAAGATGCCCTTGATCGCCTCAATGCCATTAGTCGGTACAAATGGACAAGAACGCTGGACGATCAAGTTGGCGTATCATGGGTAGAAAAGGCGCGCGCTGGCGATCGTAAAAAACTTCCAGTGCAAGAAACACTGCTAACAGACAAGCAGGTACATGAGATCCATTGGGATAATAACAGTAAACCTCAGGACTTTTGGCAGGAAGAATTCGTACTAAAACCTAGCGATTTGAAATATAACCGTGGCGAACTGTACAATTTATCTATTGAGCGCGGTACCTTAAACTCAGAGGAGCGCTTTATTATTAATGATCACATCATTCAAACCATAATGATGCTCAAACGTTTACCCTACCCAGAACATTTGAAAAACGTTCCGGAAATCGCTGGCGGTCACCATGAACGGATAGATGGTCGCGGATATCCTAAGGGGTTATATGAAGAAGAGCTCTCCCTTCCGGCAAGAGTAATGGCGATAGCTGATGTTTTTGAAGCACTCACGTCTAGTGATAGACCTTACAAGAAAGCAAAGACTCTATCCGAATCCATTGAAATCATGACGGATATGGCCACCAGTGGCCACATAGACCCGAAGTTATATCTCATTTTCTTAGAACAATCGATCGACCAAGAATATGCACATCGATTCCTCGATAAGGCGCAAATAACCGCTGTTGATCGCGAATCTCATACGAGACGAGTAAAAACCTTCATAAAATCACACTTCTGATCCTACCAGTTACACTAATATAGAGTTTTAGCTCCAATCTAGGCCCGTACCATAAAATTTCGCTCTAGCTTTTATTATCAACAAGTTACGTTAACTACTAGTCAATATTTAATCGATTGCCCTCTCAAAGGTTGATGTATGTCAAATAGTCATAGACAATACGCTGCCATCTGTGAATATCGCCGTGACTTGTTACTAAACCAGTTGCAATCAATAATTCAAATGGCATGAATTTTTGGTTTTGCCTATCAATACAATAGGTACGACCTATTTTATAATTTGAGGTGTCGTTGATACCGTTGGCAAACTTTAGTGCCAACAACTTAGGCACATGCTAACTACCTCGTTTCTAAGGGAAAGATGATGGTAATTCCAGAAAACAGCAGCATCGTTATTTTTGGTGCTTCGGGCGACTTAACCTATCGCAAGTTGATCCCTGCTTTATACCACCTTTACTCCAACAAACAGCTACCTGAAAACTTCGCTATTTTAGGTGTAAGCCGAACTGAATACAGTGATGACTCCTACCGAGAAAAGTTGAAACGTTCACTCCAGGAGATGGAGAAGACTGAACCAGCAACTCTCGATGCTTTCATTAATCATTTGCATTATCAGGCAATCAACACATCTGACACCGCTGACTACAGCAAGCTTTCAACGCGTCTTGATCAACTTTCTGAGCAATACGCATTTGATCAGCGAAACACCCTATTCTATCTCGCTACGCCTCCAAGTTTGTATAGCGTTATTCCAGCAAGCCTAGCCGCTCATGGACTAAACAGTGAAGAAGATGGATGGAAGCGCCTGATTATTGAGAAGCCATTTGGTTATGATCTTGAATCTGCTCAAAAACTAGACAAAGAGATTCATGAGCATTTCCAAGAACACCAAATCTATCGTATTGACCATTATTTGGGTAAAGAGACGGTACAAAACCTTCTTGTATTCCGCTTCTCTAACGCGATGTTCGAACCTCTATGGAACCGCAACTTCATTGATTATGTAGAAATCACTGGAGCTGAATTCTTGGGTGTTGAAGAACGTGGCGGGTATTACGACGGTTCAGGCGCGGTTCGTGACATGTTCCAAAACCACTTGCTGCAAGTTCTCGCTATGGTTGGTATGGAACCGCCAGCGCAGATCAATGCAGACTCAATGCGCGATGAAGTTGTCAAAGTTCTTCAGTGTTTGAAGCCGCTAGAAGAAGATGATTTGCGTAACAACCTAGTATTGGGTCAGTACACAGAATCAGACGTGCGTGGAGAGTTCCTGCCTAGCTACCGTGACGAACCTGGTGTAGCGGAAGACTCTCGCACCGAAACGTACGTTGGCCTTAAGGCATACATCAACAACTGGCGTTGGAATGGCGTGCCATTCTACGTACGAACAGGTAAACGCCTTCCGACTCGCGTTACTGAAGTTGTCATCCACTTTAAGCAAACACCTCACCCAGTATTTGGCCAGAATGCTCCGGAAAACAAACTGATTATCCGCATTCAACCAGACGAAGGGATTCAGATGAGCTTTGGCCTTAAAGAGCCAGGCGCAGGCTTTAATGCTAAAGAAGTGAAAATGAACTTCCACTACGCGTCTCTGCAAGAAACGCAAATGCTAACGGCATACGAGCGTCTTCTGCTTGATGCACTAAATGGCGATGCAACTTTGTTTGCACGTAGCGATGCCGTTGAAGCGTGTTGGAAATACGTTCAACCAATTTTAGACTTCAAACAAGATCCACAAGCCCTATTTGGATACGCTTGTGGTACGTGGGGACCAAAAGAATCTGACGATTTGTTACAACGTGACGCACGCGCGTGGCGATTCCCATGTAAAAACCTCACAGATACGGATTATTGCGAACTATGATCAATCACAAGATTTTTCAAACTGCCGACCAAGTTGTAGAAAGCCTAGCGAATGACATGAAGGCCTTCAGTGAGCTTGACCGCCCTGTTCACGTTTCACTGTCTGGCGGCAGTACCCCAAAGATGCTGTTTAAACTTTTGGCGCAGGCACCTTATGCTGAAGGTATTCAGTGGAAAAACCTACACTTCTGGTGGGGAGACGAGCGATGTGTTGCCCCAGATGATGCAGAAAGCAATTACGGTGAAGCAAACGCTCTTCTATTTACAAAAGTGAATCTGCCTGCTGAAAACATTCACCGTATTCGCGGTGAAGATGAACCAAAAGTTGAAGCAGAGCGCTTTGCAAATGAGATGGCTGAAATCATCCCGACTGAAAATGGTACGCCTGTCTTCGATTGGATACTTCTTGGTGTTGGCGCAGACGGTCACACGGCTTCGCTATTCCCAGGTCAAACAGACTATCAAGATGAGAACTTATCGGTATTAGCTTCTCATCCAGAATCAGGACAAATCCGCGTATCTAAAACCGCTAAGGTATTAGAAGCCGCGAAACGTATCAGCTACCTTGTACTTGGTGCAGGTAAAGTAGATATCGTAAACGAAATTCATACCACTCCTGCTAGTGAGCTGCCATACCCAGCAGCTAAGATCCAGTCTAAGGCTGGTGAAACGGAATGGTACTTAGATTCAGACGCAGCAGCAAAAATCGCTTAGTGCGAGCGTCCAAATTGGAAAATTGGAGAGAAATAATGAAAGGTGATATCGGTGTAATTGGCCTAGCGGTAATGGGTCAAAACCTTATCCTAAACATGAACGACAACGGCTTCAAAGTTGTTGCTCACAACCGTACTGCTGCGAAAGTAGACGAGTTTCTAGAAGGCCCTGCGAAAGGCACTAACATCGTTGGCGCATATTCTCTAGAAGAGCTAGTTGAGAAGCTAGAAGCGCCACGTAAAGTGATGCTAATGGTACGTGCTGGCGCAGTTGTAGATACGTTTATTGATAACCTAATTCCACTTCTAGATGAAGGTGACATCATCATTGATGGTGGTAACACTAACTACCCAGACACAAACCGCCGCGTTGCACACTGCCGTGAAAAAGGCATTCACTTCATCGGTACAGGTGTTTCTGGTGGTGAAGAAGGAGCACGTTTTGGTCCTTCAATCATGCCAGGTGGCGCTGCTGAAGCTTGGGAAGCGGTTAAGCCGATCTTCCAAGGTATCTCTGCAAAAACTGACGCTGGTGAGCCATGTTGTGACTGGGTTGGTAACGACGGTGCTGGTCACTTCGTTAAGATGGTACACAACGGCATCGAATACGGTGACATGCAGCTAATTACTGAAGCTTACCAGTTCATGAAAGACGGCCTTGGTATGTCTGCAGACGAGATGCAAGCGGTATTTGCTGATTGGAACAAGACAGAGCTAGACAGCTACCTTGTTGAAATCACAGCTGACATCCTTGGCTACAAAGATGAAGACGGTGAGCCTCTAGTTGAGAAGATCCTAGATACAGCAGGCCAAAAAGGTACTGGTAAATGGACTGGTATTAACGCACTAGACCTAGGTATTCCACTAACGCTTATCTCTGAGTCAGTATTCTCTCGTTGCCTATCTGCACTAAAAGACCAACGTGTTGAAGCTGAGTCTCTATTCGGTAAAACAATCACACCAGTTGAAGGCGACAAGCAAGAGTGGGTTGATGCACTGCGTCAAGCGCTACTAGCATCTAAAATCATCTCTTACGCTCAAGGCTTCATGCTAATGCGCGAAGCGTCTAACGAAAACGGTTGGGACCTAAACTACGGTAACGTAGCACTAATGTGGCGTGGTGGTTGTATCATCCGCTCTGCATTCCTAGGCAACATCCGTGATGCGTATGAGGCGAACCCAGACATCGCATTCCTAGGTTCTGATGAGTACTTCAAAAACATCCTGCAAGGCAGCCTAGCAGCATGGCGTAAAGTAGCAGCGAAATCTCTAGAGTCTGGTATCCCAATGCCATGTACGATTTCTGCGCTATCTTTCCTAGACGGTTACACAACAGCTCGTCTACCAGCTAACCTGCTTCAAGCGCAACGAGATTACTTCGGTGCTCACACTTACGAGCGTACTGACCGTCCACGTGGTGAATTCTTCCACACTAACTGGACTGGTACAGGTGGCGACACGGCTTCTACTACCTACGACGTGTAAGAATTAGCTGAAAGGATGAGAAAGGTATTTATTAATACCTGAATCTACTTCTATAATTTAGCTGTTATGGAGGATGTTAACTTAGTTAGCATCCTCTATTTTTTGAAACCTACAACATGGAGTCTCCATCAAACGATGGTGATTAGGTGAATTGTCTAACCTGGATGGTTACAACTGTAAAATAGAGGTTCTTTCGATGACTATTAATAAGTACTTTGTTTTCGTTCCACAGCAAGAAGAGCGCGGGATGAATAAGGAACATAAAGTGGAAAACGAACAGGAAACTCAACGTCAGGCTTTAGTAAAACAGGCACAACAGCAAGGTGGTGTGCGAGGCTAGGTTTCAAAAAAATAAAAGGGAGCGATTAGCTCCCTTTTATTTTATTAACCGAAACGCTTTGTTTAAATCTTAGACGACGCTTTGAAATGCTTGATTAAGTATTGAATACACCAAGATTTAGCTTCACCAATTTTATTGCGCTTCCAAGCTAAGATGATCTCAATGGGTTGAGACTGAGTATCCGCAATTTGCTTTAAATCGCCACTTGCAATCAATTGGGTTGCGAGCTCTTTTGGTAAAGTACCAATACCCAACCCCGTGCGTAAAGCTTCTACTTTCGCAGAAAAGTTAGTCACGGTAAGTCTTGGTTGTCGCTGAGTAATATTGACACTTATTGCTGGCTGCTCACGGGCTGTATCAGCTATCGCTATAACACGATATTTTTCTCGCGCCTGCTCGTCAAATACCCCACTCCGTTTGTGTACATAATGATCAGTCGCTGCAACCCAGATCATTTCCATCTCTCCAATGACCTCTGCTTTAACATCTTGAGGCAAGGTTTCCATCTTTGGGCAAACCAACAAATCCGCTCGCCCTGAGCTTAACGCTTCCCAACAGCCTGCGAGTATTTCTTCTTGGAGCTTAATTCTTGTTGAGCTGACATTGCTTAAGTCATTAACAAGGTTAAAAAAATTGGCAACAGGAATGATTCCATCGAACGCGAGAGTAATGTCAAGCTCCCAACCATTGGCCAAGACACTTGCGTCGTTAACAAGTTTGTCTGTCGCGACCAGAATGTCTCGTCCACGCTCAAGTATTAGCTTTCCTGCTTCAGTAAAATTGGCTTTATGCCCTGATCGGTCAAAGATCATGATATCAAGATCTTGCTCTAGTTTCTGAATCTGGTAACTCAGTGAAGACGGCGCCCTATCAAGCTCATTAGCTGCGGCAGCGAAGCTTCCACGCCGATCAATTGCATCAAGTATATGAAGCGCTTCAAGTGTTATTGGACTTTGCAATATTATCTTCCCTATTAATAACCACCACCTATAACGTGACAATTATCACATTTACTAATGGCAATTTGAACCTTTACATATGTAAACAGATTGTTTAACTACCTGTTATTTATCAGCTTTATTCAAAACAATGTACTGATAGAGCAATAAATACACTATTTATGATAATGCAAACAATAGTAATTATCATTTAGATCCAATAGAATTCTGCCCGTTCAAAGAAAACCTATATGGATCAAAGGTAATTATAAAATGTATAAGAAAACTTTCCTGTCAGCTTCAATTGTTTTGGCCCTTGCGTCAACTGCTCATGCAGAAGAATATGCCCTCTTCGATGAAGTTGTTGTTTCAGCGACTCGTACTGAACAAAACAAAGCGGATGTCAGCTCTTCTATTGAAACAGTTTCATCCGAAGAAATCGACAACACACTTTCGACAGATGTAAAACAAGCGCTTAAGTATACTCCTGGTGTTAATGCTCAAGGGTCCGGACGTTTTGGTATCTCAGGCTTCAATATCCGCGGTATGGAGCAGAGCCGAGTTAAGGTGATGGTTGATGACGTTCAACAACCAGTACCGTACAACCCAGGAGCGACGGAACAGCGCAAATATCCAAACAGCATTGAAATTGACACACTTCAAGCTATCGAAGTAAACAAAGGCCCCTCTTCGACACTTTATGGTTCTGATGCTCTAGGTGGTGTAGTTCTATTTAGAACGAAGAATCCAGAAGATGTTTTAGTAACCGAGGGTGATGAACACAGATTCGGGATTAAGAGTGGTTACTCCTCTGCTAATGAAGAGTTCAAAAACACGCTAACATGGGCTATGCGTCAAGGTAAGCTAGAAACCTTACTTATGGCTACTTACGCTAACGGCAGTGAAACTAAAACACACGGGTCAGGCTCAGAAGTTGAAGGTCCTGATCGTGGTGCTGCAAACCCGGCTGATAGCGAACTAGGTAATTTGCTTGCTAAAGCATTCTACCAAGCCAATGATTTACATAGACTTGGTGTTACCGTCGAGTACTACAACAAGCAATATGATGAGAATGAGCTGAATCAAAACGGTTACGCGATGTCTCCTTTGTTTACGTACACCGATAACTTCAACGAGGATACTAACCAACGCTTTAGAGTTGGCTTCGAACATGAGTGGTTATTGGCTACAGCAATCACTGACAAGGTAGATTGGTCTCTTAACTATCAAGACTCTAGCTCGTTATCTAAAAACTACGATACAACGCCTTTCCACGGAAAGCGTATGCGTGAACGTGATTCGAGCGATAAATCAATCCAATTTAATGCTCAAGCATCTAAACTTGCTGAATTGGGTGCAGCGCCTCATGAGTTTACCTACGGCGTAAACTACATGTCTACTAAGTTCAGCCTAGACAACACAGACTATAAATTCGACAAAGGAACCGTTGCTCCTGGTAGCACAGGTATTCCAGACGCGGATCTACTGCAATGGGGTGTCTTCTTACAAGATCAAGCGTACTTCTTAGATGAAGCATTAGTCATGACTGCTGGTATTCGCTACGACTCATTTAGCGCTAAACCGAAAACTGATGAAGGTTACAAAACTCAGTACGACGAAAACAGTGATAGTGCATTCACAGGTAAACTTGGTGCTGTCTACCACTTAAATGATAACCTGTCGCTGTTTGGTCAGATTAGCCAAGGCTTCAAAGCGCCAACCGTTTATGACTTGTACTACTTCTACAGTCAAGGGGCTATTATCGAAGCCAACCCGAACCTTAAATCAGAAAAGAGCATCTCCTATGAAGCAGGTCTGCGTGGACAAAATGAAAGCGCTAAATTTGAGCTAACAACCTTCTTCTCTGATTACAAAGACTTTATCGTTCAAGAAAAAACGGGCGAGCAAGGTGGTAAAGATGTTATCTCTAAGAAAAACCTTGATGAAGTTGAAATCTACGGTGCAGAGTTTAGCTCTACTATCTTACTAGACAAAGCGTTCAACGCACCTCAAGGTGTCTATACTCGCCTAGCTGTTGCTTATGCTGATGGTGAAGATAAGAAAACTGGTAAAGCAATTGACTCTGTTGCTCCTCTTACTGCTGACTTCGGTTTAGGTTTAAACCGAGACAACTACGGTGCACTAGCTAACGTTAAAATGGTTGCTCGCAAGTCAGATTGGAATAGCGACACAAATGTGGATGCTGCTGGTTACGCACTGGTTGATCTTACAGCTTACTACCGTCCAATGAGCGACTTAACAATCCGCGCAGGTCTATTCAATGCCTTAGACAAAAAGTACTGGTTGTTTGAAGATCTATCTGGTCGAGACGCGACTGGTGAGACATTCAGCATGGACTCTAAGAGTCAACCAGGCCGAAACTGGGGTGTTAACGTAGATTACCAATTCTAATTTAGAGCTTTAAAACAAAAGCCAGCTTGGTAGCTGGCTTTTTTCATTTAAATTCAACTTAAATCATATATATCAATATGTTAAAGGCAATAAAAAAGCCCCTAAACTAGGAGCTTTCTTGGGTATATTCATCAAAAAAGTATAGAAAAAATGGTATGAATAGACCGATTATTTAGCTGCTGCCATCTCTTTCTTAACCATTACAGCTGCTGCAACGATGAAAGTGATGATAAGACCTAGCTCCATTACAAACCCCTAAAGTAAAGTTGGAAAAACCGAAAAGAAACTGCGGCTATTCTAACACCATTAAAAAACAATGATACCCCTTAACGAGATTTTTACGTTTTATATCGATTGAGATCAAATATTGAGTCGTGACGCCCATTTTCAACAATCTTACTAACCAAATAGTTTATAAAATGGTTTAGAGAATTGTTCTAGCGCTGAGCTATTTCATGGTAACTTTTCCACCGATTATTTTGTAGGCAGGCGTACCTCTAATCAAAGTCTCTCGCGCAAACTCGCCACCACACTGAGGGCAAATACAGGGCTGAGCGGTGTAGTCAGAAACGATTCTTTCCCTAAAACATTTTACAAGCGACCCTTTGCCCCCTTTTCGGTACTTAAATAGTTGGCTTTTACACTTAGCACAGTATATTTCTACCGTTTTAGTCGGTTGTTTTTTATTGGGTTTAGACACTAAGCTTCCTCATGGAATGAACTTGGACCGTCAACTGTTTCAGGTTTGACCCACACTTTGCTAAAGTCGAACCAGCCAAGCGCATTACATTTTGCATTTTGTAACGAGCCACAATGATCTTTGCTTACACCTAACCAACAATGAAACATTGGAATTAGCTGCATTTTTTCTACTAAAGATTTTCCAAGCTCTTGTGCGGGAAAACTAGCATTTTGTGTTGCTTGCCACTCTCGTACGACTTTAGTCCAATACTCAAAATCCTCTTCGCGACTAAGAGCCTCAATATCGCTATTATTGAGTAACCATCCAGCTAGCGAATCATCCCTGTTGGTGGTGATTCCCATAGGTTTGACCCAGATGTCTACTTCTGAGGTATCTTCAACGGTTAAGTCGTAATTTATAAAATTAACGCTCAATCCATCCTCTTTAAGTAAACCTTCGATACATTTAACCAACGTTGGGAACATTGGATGCTGACCGTGGTAAGCAATAGTGACAGACCGATAGGAAGGCGGTGAGGTATAACCGTGCCTTGTATGGTGATACCAACCTGGCTTTAAACCATGCGCCGGAAGTACACCTAGTTCGACAATTTTCTCTTGAGGTAGATGTTGGAATAAATTTAATGTACCTAACTTCTGCGTGAAGTAGTTCGCCCAATCATTGGCCGCCGCTAGTCCATTTTTTCGGTTGAGTAGTAAATAGGTGCAACCCGGATCGAGGTCTACGCTATCAGCATAGTTGGCCACTTCAGGTTTAAGGGGTTTAGATAAGCTCGGGAAAATCATTGAAGAGTGAAGATCATCAATCACCCACACTTCGATTCGGTCTAACAAAGGTCTAAAACCAAAGTATCCATCAAACGCCTGTAAAACGAGACGTTTGTTGTCGTTTT
Organism: Vibrio sp. R10-SG3-ISO10; assembly: GCF_059834185.1. Lineage (NCBI taxonomy): Bacteria > Pseudomonadati > Pseudomonadota > Gammaproteobacteria > Vibrionales > Vibrionaceae > Vibrio > Vibrio sp. R10-SG3-ISO10. The sequence continues at coordinate 122,431 of NZ_JCBDHG010000011.1, read as the reverse complement.
GAATGACTCGATATGGTCCGGTACCGACTGGAAATAAATCATGGTCCTCTGCTCTATTCTCTTGCGGTAACATAATTTTCGCGCAAGACTCTGATAACAGAAGCGCTAATTGATAATCATCGCGTGAAAGTTTTACATCAACGATTAAGTGACTTGGAGAGCTCACCTCTGAGATATGTGAAAACAACTTCTTCTGTTTCAATGCAAACAAGTTGTCAACGATCGTTTGAGAAGTCAGCAAATCTCCGTTGTGAAACCTAACACTCGGACGAATATAAAAACGCCAATGTCGAGGCGTGAGCATTTCCCATGAATGGGCCAAATCAGGTTGCAGTTCTTCACTGTCATCGATATAGGTTAAACCACTGAATATCTGCTGAACAATATGCAGTTCAGAGCGTCGAATCGGCAATGTAGGGTTTAACGTAGAAAGTGCGCGGTAATATGGCAGCCTAACGACTTGCTGGCCTTCCTGATGAACGATGCCAAGGTAGCTTTCAACCACTTGAGCAAGTTTTGCCGTATCTTGATCTAAAACTTTTAGCGCTTGCCCAATTTTCCCCTCTTCAAGGTATCGTCGCGCTAGATTTTCGCTGACGTCAGCTCGGCTACGTTTAAAGATTAACTGAGATAACTTGCCTCGACCGGGAGCCGGGTGCCATTCCAACCACCCTTCTTCTTCCATTTTGTTCAGGACAATTCGAGCGTTTCGACGAGTACAAAACAGTATTTCGGTGATATCTTCAAGCTGGACACCGCAATCTTGCCCCTTGTAGTGCTCAAACAAGGTTTCAAACTGTACTCTAAGTCTTGGACTGCTCATAAAGAGGAAATCTCATTCTAGTTAACCTAGCCCTAAGTTTCCTCATTTAACAATCTCGAATCAAGACAAAAACACAATTATTGGACTTTGCTGCCGATTTGCTCAGCAATCTGTAGGATTTGTTGTTCATTGTCCAATTTAATTGACCACTTGGTTTCGCTGCCGTTTGCGGCAATAACATTCGCCCCTCTACCTATCAAAGTGATAGCATCGGTTTGCGCTTGCAGCGTTACCATGTGCTCACCAGAAAGCTTTACCACGACTTCGTGGTTAGTCACTATGATTTTTCCGCTTTTAAAAGGAATCATCATCGTTATAGACCTTTGTCTGACGACGTAGATTTTTTATGTTTAACGGCGATGGTCAACCGGCTTGTACACACCAAGCGCTCGCGCTCATCAGTAATGTTGATTTGCCACACTTGCGTGGATACCCCTAAATGAATTGGCTTGGCTGTCCCAATAACGTTACCGCTTCTCATTGAACGTACATGGTTGGCATTAATATCTAGGCCCACGCAGTAACTTCCTTTTGGAACACAGAAATTAGCAGCGACTGAACCGAGCGTTTCGGCCAAGACAACAGACGCACCACCATGCAGCATACCAAGCGGTTGGTGAGTAAACGAACAAACAGGCATAGTGGCCGTTATAAAGTCATCACCTACCTCGGTATAAATAATGTTTAGGTGATCTATCAAAGTATTTTCTGACGTCTTATTAAGGGCTTCGAGACTGATCGATTTTTTCCAGATTGTCATTATGCATTCCACTACTGAATGTGATTACCAAGAATTGTACGCTAATGCTATGATGTGTATAGCTAAATAGTAAGTTTAATATTGCGATTGAAACGGAGAATTCAATGCAAAAGTGGTTTAAATTCGTCACTCTCACTGCCGCAATGGCAATAACAGCGTGTACTTCTTCCCCGACAGGTCGTAACCAGCTGCTTCTTTTTTCAGATTCAGATATGAGTAGTTTAGGTGCCCAATCGTTCGAGCAAATGAAGAAAGAGCTCAAAATCAGCTCTGACGCCAAAACAAATGCTTATGTTCAATGTGTAACAGATTCGATTACTCAACATGTCCCGCAACAACCTGGGTTTGATAGCTGGGAAGTCGTCGTGTTTGATAGTGATCAAATCAATGCTTTCGCGTTACCAGGCGGTAAAATTGGTGTCTATACTGGCTTGCTTAAAGTAGCGGTTACTCAAGATCAGTTAGCGACCGTTATTGGTCATGAAATCGCACATGTCCTCGCCGATCACAGCAACGAACGACTGTCTCAATCTCAAATTGCCAATGCCGGACTTCAACTGACCAATATAGCACTCGGTTCTTCCGAATACGCACAGTATCGAGGAGCAACCATGGCAGCGCTTGGGTTAGGCGTACAATATGGCGTTTTAATGCCCTACGGTAGGACTCAAGAATCAGAAGCGGATATTGTCGGGTTAGAATTGATGGCGAAGTCTGGTTTTGATCCTAACCAGAGTGTCGATCTATGGAAAAACATGGCTAAGGCATCTGGTGGCGCTCAACCGCCTGAACTGCTCTCAACGCACCCTTCTCACGGAACTCGTATTCAGGATCTCTCCGCTAAGATACAGACATTACCCGAGAACAATGTAAAGCGTCCGAACTGCATTTAGACATTAAAAAAGGGAGCAAAAATGCTCCCTTTGTCTTTATTCTATGTGCCTAATATAAGCAGTGGCAAGCTTAACAATTGGTCTCCAGTTGAAGCAAAGAACCAAATAATTCCAATCAATGAAGCAACAAGCCCAATGTACCAAACTGCAGCGACGGCTTGACCGTACCTATCCAGTGGAAGTAAGTGGCTATGATGTCTTCCTCGCCACTCAATCACAATTTCCAGCATGCCCATGATAAGCAAGAAACCAAACAACGTAAGCCCTAGTGAGTAGCTTAACACCACGCCACCAGCGGCAGCTGCGGTACACAAAACTATTCCCGCCACACTGTTCATCGAGAAACTGATACTCTTCAAGACATGCCCACCGTCGAGTGGCAATATCGGTAGTAAGTTGAATAGATTTAGAAATGCATTGAATACTGCCAACCCTGCGAAAAACATCTCGCCAGTGATCAAGTAAGCAATGAGCAAAATGACAGACAGAATTAAGCCAAACATCGGCCCCATGATTGAAATGACGACATCTTGCCAACGGGTATTTATCTTTTCGTCGCTTAAAGCTAACCCACCAAGAAACGGCACCAAGTAGATGCCTTTTGTCTTCATACCGAAGAACTTCATCGCGCGAACATGGCCATATTCATGAAAGACCAAACACGCAATCAAAGCCAGCGCAAATTGAAAAGAAAACAACCATGAATACGCCGCTAAACTCGCCGACGCAAGCACTACTTTAATCAGCTTTGCACTCTTAAGCGCTTTCATCCCAAGCGATAAGAGGCCAATAAGGCTAAACTTTCTTTCTGGCTCAGGCTTAGTAAACGGTGTTTGCTTTTCTATGTCCTTAGTATTACGACTTCCTTGCTCAATGACTTGGTTATCGACTGTCGCGACATATTCCAAGTCAAATGGTTGCCATATCAGATTAGTTTCTAATTTACATGCCAGCTCTTGATCACCATTGAGCAAAGTAAACTCATGGTAGGATTTCTCACCACGGTCAGCATTGGCATCAAGCTGAGACACGAGTTGATTGTTCCAAAACAGTTGCTGCCAACCCGCCATAGAGCCTTCGAGTCTAAGTGGTTTACCCAAAAACTCGATTGATAATAATTCCAATGTCTAACCTACTAAATTGATATAACAACGAGTCTGATTATGCCAATCTAGACTAAATAGGTAAAGGAATTGCTATTAATGTGACATTGTCACTACCCATAAGGCATTGATTGTTCGCATTATGTTGTGCAATTTTCTTATGAAAAGTAAGAATTCGTCGATTTATCGATTTGTATTCGGATTACGCTTTATTTTTGACAGATAAAGTGGATAATAGCCGGCGTTATTAACACCTATAAAATGTGAGTCCATTATGTCTTCTGAAGCAACTATGCTAGAACGCTGCCAATCAAAATGTGAATTATGTGCTGCTGATGCACCATTAACGGCATACGCTGTTCCCCCGCACAGCCATGTGACAGTAGATTACGGAATCATGGTTTGTGACAAGTGTCTTGGTGAGATCGAAGAACCAAAAGACATCAACCACTGGCGTTGTCTAAACGACAGCATGTGGAGCCAAGTTCCTGCAGTTCAAGTTACTGCATGGCGCCAGCTAACTCGCTTAAACACAGAAAGCTGGGCGCAAGACGCGCTAGACATGATGTACATGGAAGAAGAGCAAATGAACTGGGCAATGACTGGCATGTCTGCAGACGACAAACCATTCGATTGCAACGGCGTTGAACTTAAAAAAGGTGACGACGTAACGGTTATCAAAGACTTGCCAGTTAAAGGCACTAACCAAGTCATCAAGCAAGGCACTGTTATCCGTGGCATCAGCATTGGCGACGACCCTAAGCTTGTTTCTGGTAAAGCGAACGGCGGTCAATCTATGTACGTTATCGCTGAATACTGCCGTAAGAAGTAATTAGATAAGCTTCGAAATAAGAAAGGCGCTCTATTGAGCGCCTTTTTTGTTAGGAGTTGATTGTTACTTGAGAAGAAGCAATCGACCAGTCAATGGAGGAACTTCAACAGCTCCATTTACAGACTGAACATTGATAGTTTCACCTGTCATTAGATCGACAAACTCTGTTGCAGATTTAACACGTGATAAATCGACGTTTAGCGTTCGTTGGCTCTCTCCCGTATTCAATACATAGATGATTTGCTGATCGCCATTGACTTTAAGATCCGCGTATAACGTATCGTCTAGCCAAAGGTTTCTTCGCTCACCATTGTATAGCGCTGGGTGCTCGCTTCGGACTTTCATTAGCTTAGCGACGTAAGCTTTCAGATCACTCTGCTCTGCGTTAAGTGTTGTTGATGTCACTCCTTCCACTTTTGCACTTGAGCGAGCGACATGGTCATCGCACATGCCCTGCGTAACGCAATCAGAAGTAACTTTCGCTGCAAAGTTTTCAACTTCATCACCAATTTCCTCTCCATAGTAGAAAGTAATTGGCCCTGAGTACGCTGCTAAGAAACTGTATGCCGCTTTATGGCGTGGGAAGTAATTATTCAGCCCTCCACGTTGGATCAGATCACCAAAACGAACCAGATCGTGGTTACCGATCATTAAGTTCGGCATTGCATGATAAGGCGCTTTTGTTCTAGAGTTCCAATCCGCGTCGAGTGCACGTGCATTACTCTTAGCACCAGACTCTTCAACAGCAAGCGCCTGAACTAAACCATAACGAAGTGGGAAATTAAACGCTGATGAAAGCCCTGGTTTGGCATCGCTACCATAGACAGTACGAGTAATTTCATCCGCACTGCTCCATGCTTCACCTACCATGTAACCCAGAGTGCCCCATTTCTTACCAGCGATAACATTTTCCATCGATGCTTTTTCAACAGCCGTTCGGATATTGCGCCAGCTATCAAGCGGGACTTGGTAAGCTTGGTCCAGTCTCCAGCCATCAATGCCATACTCTTTAATCCAGTATGTTGCGACTTCGGTGAAAAAGGCTTCACTGTCTGCGTGCGGATAGACAACATATTGGCCCGGATAACCTGATTCTTTTCTTAAACTTGGCGCTTTACCGGTCGGAGACGGTTTAGCACCGCTAATATGAGTATGACCAAACACACCATCTAAGAACACATACAGCCCTTTCGCATGAGCGGTATCAATGAGCTCTTTTAGCTTTTCGTTAGTGCCGAATTTAGGGTCTACATTAAAGAAGTCACAGGCAAAGTAGCCCGTCGCATCGAGCTTATCATCACCACCTTGGCCTGCACATGAATCAAACACTGGCGTTAACCAAAGCGCATTCATGTTTAGGCTCTTAATATAATCAAGGCTGTTAATAATTCCTTGAAGATCCCCTTTATGATGAGAGTTTCCATAACCTACGCCATAGTCATGATTTGAATCGCCATCAACAAAGGATTCAACCATGACTTGATAAATGCGTAGATCACAGGCCGTGTTGTTATCGCTATAACATCCGTAATCGAGACCAGTATCTTTCACGGTAACAACTAAAGATGACTTATCTTTCGCATTTAGACTAAAGTCATAAACACCTTGCTTAGTGGCCGTTACCTTAATGTTTCCATTTCCCGCATCTTCAAGCGCTATCGAGCCATTGGCCGCCGAGAATGAGCCGAAGCCAAGGTTAAGTGTGCTCCAATCTGACGAAGCAATCTTAAACTCATACACACCAGGCGTTAGATACCCGTTGAATGTATAGACACCATCGCCTTTGTACTGCATTTCACTGCTCGTGTTCCAACCATTCATAGAACCGCGTACGTACACCTTAGTCGTCCCATAAGGCGCGACATCAACTGGCTTGTTATCAACAACGAGCCCTTCACCTTGACCTCCGCTCTGCGGCAAGACAAATACAGCTGCGGTCAGTGGAGGAACCGTAAAGTTCTCGTTGGCGAACGTCGCTTGTTTAACGATAAGGTCATTTGAATTTATCAACGCATCATGTAGGACAAAATCTTTTGCCCCCGCTACTTTGAGGGTTTGTTCAGAAGTATTAGCATTGATTACGACCATTAATGCATCATTGTTGCTATCGAGATCAGCACCTGCAGAAATACCGTCGTTAACTGACATAGCAATTAACCCCGGCAAGGCATTGCTTCCGGTATTGTGGAATCGCACGCGATCGACGACCTCTTTTTCAGAAACAAGCTTGAGGAGAGGCGTTGAAGAACGAACTTGCAATAATGCTTTAAACGCACTGTCTGTCCATTCGATATCTTTCGCCGACGCAACGGTATTTGGGTTGCTGATGATAGATTTAATCGCATTCCAGTTAGCTTGATCTTTGTCTGCTCTTGGTAAGCCGATATTCCAGTTGTTCGTTTGTTTGCTGAAATCAACCTTGTTATACCAATCACCACTGTCGTAACTATCACGCTCCATTGATTTAGAGCGAAGTAGTTCTGAGCCCATATGAAGGAATGGTACGCCTTGACCGAGCATCACCGTCGACAATCCAACAATCTGCATTCGGGCTCGTTGCTCTGCCGTCATATCTGCAGACGCTTTATATTGGTTAAAGTCCCATAAGGTCTGGTTGTCATGCTTAGACACATAGTTGATCGACTCTTGAGGGTCTAAAGTATAGGCTGCGCCTTGACCACCATATTGGTAGTCTTTGCCATACACTACGCTGCCACTATAGGTTTCAAGAGGGTAATTTTGTAAGTTGCCTGTCATACCATAACGGATTAGATCCATTTTCGACTTCAATTCGTCGTCAAACCTCTCCCCCGCGTTTGCAAAGCCAGGAGTCTTCAACAGTGCATCACCACTATCGAAAGGACCACCACCACGTACTCCATCACGCAGCCTATCGTTATAGGTACCGATTCCTGTGCCCGCCATTGGCCATTGCGTTGCGTTTTCACCACGTTGACCATTTGCAACTTCACCAAAGTTCCATCCTTCACCATAGAACCAAGTGTCTGGGTCAACTTGTTTCGTCTTATCATAAACATGCAGCATGCTCGACTTCATCAAGTGGCCCATTAAATCAAAACGGAAACCATCAATCTTGTAGTCTTGAGCCCACATCATTACGCTATCTGCAACTAGCTTTTCAAACATGCGGTTTTCTGATGCGGTGTTATCACAACAAGTGGAGTTTTCTACCGCCCCGGTAATCGGGTTTAGACGGTGGTAGTAACCCGGAACAGTTTTATCGAGCACAGATTTGTCGTAAAGACCGGATGAATACGTATGGTTGTACACCACGTCTTGAACCACGCGGAATCCCATTTCATGCAGTTTCTTGACCATTTCTCGATATTCACGAATACGGTCTGTGCCGTCTTTTGACACTGCGTAGCTACCTTCCGGCGCACTGTAGTGGAACGGATCGTAGCCCCAGTTGAAACCATCGAGTGGCCTGATGTCAGCAAGAAGCGCTTGTGCCTCACCGGTATTAGGATCGGTCTTTTCTAGAAGGGATAAGATCGTCGAACTGTGGCTGGTTCCATCTTCACACAATTTCGCTTTAGGATTAACTGAACATAGTTTACCCACCGTATCATTTAGGTTGACCGTTTTAGATTCCTGTTCCGGAATAGAAGCAAGGTCATAGCTTGGCAACAAGTGAATCGTTGTTAAACCAGACTCCTTCAACGACTTGAGTTGCTTAACACTGTCACGCTCATCTTCTAAGAAAGCGGTATACTTACCGTTCCTTTCAGGCGTACCATGCTTGTCACTAACGCTGAAATCACGAATGTGCAATTCATAGATGATATGGTCTTCTGGATTTTGCAATACCGGGATATCGTGCGAGTCCCAACCGTTTGGTTTAGTTTGCGCAGAGTTTAAGTCCACAAGTTGAGAATGTAAGCTATCTGTACTCAAAGAAAGTGAATAAGGATCGGTACTCATCATCCATTCAACCTGATCCGTTTTCGGGTGATAAGCTTTGACGCGATAACGGTAGAAGATATTTTCTAATGAAGAGCTGCCTTGGTAACCCCATACACCAGTGTCTGAGTTTAACGTCATCTTAACCGGCGAAGCTTGAACAAGCGCTTTGTCACTATCGTATAGATAAAGCTCCACATCCTGAGCTGTTGGTGCCCAAACCGCAAAGTTAGCCGTATCACCGTCAATCCAACTCCCGAGCTTCGCTTCATCGGCATCGTTTGGTCCACTGGTGTATAGCGCATCTATCACTCCAGGGATCTGAATGCGTGTCGCGACCAAAGGTTTGCCTTGCTCATCAAGAGCAACTGCAATTAATTGCTGCTTGAGTAATGCCTTCGCCTCTTCCGCAGTTACAGCCAGATTGAACTGAACTCGACCTTTAAGGTGTGGGAATTTAGCATTATCAACTACGCCTGCTAGCCCTAGATCGAGTTTAGTAAACATCTCAGGTTTAGTTATATCACCCGCTCCCGCATAGGTAGACCAAAGCTGGTAACTTTTCGCTTGTGAATGATCAAACCAAGCTAAATTATTAAGATCTAGCCAGTGTGCTGCAGCGCCAGAGAGTTCAACAACCGTTTGTTCGTTCGGAGAATACTTAAGAGTTGAACTACCGTGAGTGGTATAGAGAGTATTGCCTTTGGTAAATTCAAGTTTGAGATCGTCGCCACCCAATGCCTTATCATTGCCTTTATGTACGATGAAGTTCATACATGTGCCGTGCGCATCTTTAAGGGATACAACAAATTTAGCGCCGAACTTAGGGTCAATTTCCTTCCAAGCAAGCGGGTTCGCCCAATCGACACCTTTCAATGCATCGTCACTTACTGCATCACAGCTTCCATTGTTCCAAAGGTGCAGTCCCCAATCGGCGTAATTGCCGTCTTCGCGCTTGTAATAGATAACCGCTTCTTGATACGTTGGGGCGGGTTCTGTAGACGTATTATCAGGGCTCTTAGGGTTAGGGTCGATGGAGTCAGGTATCCCATCTCCATCATCATCACTTGATGCAAAGTCTCCTAGACCATCGCCGTTAGTATCCTTGCTTTCGAGTCTATCCTTTGGAAATGCATCACTGTTATTAGGCGCACCATCACCATCAATATCTGTGTCTTCTGAATCTGCAATCCCATCTCCATCATAATCACTTGGCTTACTTTCTGCTGAGTAGGGATTGCTTCCCAGACGTTCTTCGTCAATATTGCTCCAACCATCGCCATCGATGTCTGGGTCTAAACTATCTGGAATTTTGTCTCCATCAAGATCGGCAGGTTGACTAGAAGCACTGTAAGGATCAGTGCCTAATTCACGCTCCACTTGGTCTGAGAATCCATCATTATCATCGTCTGTATCACGATGGTCACCAATTCCATCATTGTCACTATCAACGGACTCTTGAATATCGTGAGGGAAAGCATCTACGCTGTCTGCAACGCCATCGCCATCTGAGTCCAAAGTCACTATTGGATTACCGCCATTCAGTGCCAGTGTTATGCCTTCTAGTGTTCGGTTACCGCGTTTCTTTTCTTCACCTAAGGCCTTTGTACCCTGCTCTATTGTGTCTAAAAGTGGCTCTAAAGTTTGCTCTTCAATAGAGTCAGGCAAGATTTGACTTAGGGCTTTCGCACTTTTTGCTACAAGCGCATTGCCATTTTCAATGTAATCGGAATCTAGATCGAGATGGGGCTGCTTTAACTGACGACGGAGTTTTTTCAGTGCTCTCTTTTCGCTTTTACCATCCATCATTTGTAGCGACACATAGGTCGTCAGTGGCGTAATGTGACTGTACTCCGCTGGAGCGAGCATAACGTACTCACGTGCTGCTGTTACGCCGGGAATATCGCTATCAATCGACTCCCCTCGTTTTACTTTCGCTATCAGGTGCGCGTTTCTATCACGCTTAGAGAGCCCACTGATATCAAGTACCGCATAGCCTTTCTCGTCTGTAATAGATGAGGGCTCATCGCCATCTTGCTTGTAGTTTCCATTTACGTCTAGCCAGACTTCGGCTTTTTCAATGTAGCCATCCATCACTTGTACTTCTAGCTGATCATTACAGCCAGCTAGTAGCCCAAGCGACGCCATGGCGATGCTGAGTTTGGTTGGTTTGATGTTCATTTTTATATCCATTTTAAATTCACGTTCTAAGGTCAAACTTGTTGAAATAAAGTCACAAAACCTCAGGTTTACGTTATATTTGGATATCAAAATCTCACCTCATCCTATAAAACCTCTCTCATAGGCGTAGACAAAAAGGAGTAGAACTGTTTTTGGATTGAATCTCACATAGCTAAGGCTGAATTCGATCGGAACATTACACTCATGTGGCACATAGAGTGAGGAAAGTGGCACTTTGTAGCAGTAGATGGCCGATTATCTGTAGGATTACAACAATGTGCCTCAAATATGAGAATTATGATCTAGTACGTGTTCTAGCGAAAGTTACTCTATCTTGCCAGCAACTGTCTGAATTCGATTGAAACTTCCAACTGGAGTGATCCACGCAGCAACGGCATCTATATCGCTCAAGTTCCCTTCATAAGTAAAAGTCCAATGACCTTCTGAAGAGCGAGCTTGTGATCGGCTTACTGCGATAAAATCATGCTCTAGAGTCCTTCCTCTGTTTTCACCTGCTCGAATCTGCGTCGTTTGATTGTTTGAAAGAAAGATGATCGTTGCATCCAATGTCGAGTCATCATCGTATTTCAGTTGGAAAGCATTATCCTTTCTTACTAAGGTCAAGCGTTTTGCCGCAGTTTGCTCGTTTTCAGGCAGCTTCCTGTTTACCCAATTGAAAAAGCCTCGCCACTCTTTACCGTCGACGACAAAACCGGGAGTGTAAACACTTCCCACTACATCATAAGCGTTATACAGGCGTTGTAATTGGGAGAACTCTGGCTTAGCAAACTTATCTTTCCATCCGAGATAATCCCAATAATCTACGTGATAAACTACAGGGATAAGCTCGTCCCACAAGCCACTATTATTTTCAAATTTAGAGATGTATTTGTCTGCTGGTGGGCAGCTAGAACACCCCTCTGAGGTAAACAGTTCTACTACCTGAGCTGGCTGTCCTTCGTTAACCCAGATTTGGCCCGCGGATACGGTAGATACAACGGAGAGAGCGATCAAAGCGGTCATCATCAAATCCTTTCTGTGATACTTTTACTTATCTGAAGAGATTGACCGCCTGATGTTCGATTTAATTTCCTGAAAGCAAAAAAAAACGCTAGCGTTCTGCTAGCGTTTTAGTGAAATCTGAAATCGAAATTAACGATAAAGACCAATATCTTTCTGCATATGACCCGATAGATCACTCGCATAGTGAGAGCGAGGTTCACTGTTGTCAGTGAAAAGAATATCTAATAGGTGTGCAATCAATCCTTTGAAAGAAACCGCGTAGGTTTTTTTATCCATAGAGATAGGAGCTTCGATGTTACCGATTTGCATTGCTTGTGCCATGATTGCCTCTCTATAAACTGTGTAATTCGTTTTGATGCGGCAATATTAAGCAATAATTTACTGCTCAAAAAATGACTATTTTTATATTTTCGGATTAGTTTTACTTATAAAACAAACCATTAACAACGCGCCTTACCCATTATGCAAGCTAAGTGAATAGTATTTCATTACAACCCGCAAGATCTGAATTATTATTTTCTGAACAATAAAAAAGCCGCCCTCAGATCACAAATATTTTACAACATAATTGGTTTTACTGGCGGCTAGTCAGTTTTAAATTATTAGTTTATTTATCAACAACTACATTAGTTTTCATTGACTCATTTCTCTGCTTAATGACAGAAGCTATAACGGCAATTGTCATCGTCGTTAGCAGAACCAATAAAGAGACGACCGTCGGGATTTCCCACTCTGAACCAACAAGCATCATCTTGATACCGATGAAAACCATGATGAAAGACAGAGCCGGTTTAAGATAGATAAACTTATCCATCATACCTTGTAAAACGAAGTACAAAGAGCGTAAACCAAGTAATGCAAATACGTTAGCTGCTAGCACTAAGAACGGTTCTCTTGTTACCGCAAATATCGCTGGAATTGAATCAAGCGCAAACATAACATCCATAAACGCAATAACCGCAATCACAATGAACATTGGAGTCGCAATACGCTTACCCTGCTCTACGATTGTCAGAGCGTTGCCTCTATAGCTTTCACTTACCGGAATAAATCGGCGTATAATTCGCTCAGGTAGTGGGTTGATTTCTTCATCCCCTTTATCTCTCGCAAGCTGGATACCTGTCCAGATGAGGAATAACGCAAACACATATAGTACCCAGTGGTACTGAGCAAGCAGTTGAGCCCCCACAGCAATCATTATCGCACGTAAGATCAGCGCACCTATCACACCCCATAGTAGAGCGCGTGGGCGTAGGTGTTCAGGAACTGCATACTGATGGAAAATAATCGCGAACACGAACAGGTTATCGACACTTAACGACTTTTCTAACAAATAGCCAGTGATAAATGAAACGGTCGCTTTCTCAGCTGTGTACTCACTACCCGGTGCATAGAAATCCCAGAATAAGTAGATGGTAGCTGCAAACAAAAACGCTAAAGCGAACCAAAATACGCTCCAAACCGCTGCTTTCTTGATCGTGATTTGTCCACCGCGCGTTTGCCATATATCAAGCGCAACAAGGGCTAGTGTCAGTATGCCGAAGCTAAAGTAAGTAATTGGGGTCATAAATCCTCCAGAGGCGGAGGGATCGGATGTATATTGAAGTGTGACGATCCCTACCGCAAACAAACACTCTACCCCAATGTTTTTAAACACTGGTGTAGCATTTGATTACGTTGGTCTCGTCGAAATACTGCCTGATAGCGATTATCAGCAATACTTATACTTACCGGATAGAACTGCGTCTAACGAGATGACGATAAGTAAACCAGAGGCGACTACTCCCCAAACAAGGCGAATACTATTCCTAAATTGAGCGTGAGTCCATATTAAAAATCAAAAAGGAGCAAATTATTTGCTCCTTTTCCACTGCGTTCCTGCGGTGATATTTGTGACGGTAACATTGGCTTATATGGCCCTATACTCCACCGACAGGAATAAAGTAGACCAGTGCAGACCAAACGCCAACCCAGCTAACGACGACGGCAACATCTATCCAATCTTTACTCCACATAATACCCTCCTTTGAGTACTATTTATTCGTAGCACGAACCCATGGAGTATTTAGCAACCTTTATGCCATCGTTGGATAATCACGTCACTCACGTCACGGTTTAATACTTCTGGTTTGTCTGTGAGTAGGTTGATAAAGCAATCGGCCATAGAATGAGTCGTGACTACGCCTTCATCTTCCATGTTGCTGATAGCTTCATAACCTTCTTTCCCCTTCATGGTATAGGCGGAAGACGTTCCTATATAGAGGCGTTCGCTCTCTATTTGCTGCCATTCTCCGCTTTCGTTTTTCAGTTCAAGATGAGTTATTCGCTGGCCTTTTTGCTTTGAAGGTTGATACTCAAAGCGCAGATTATGGGTATAGGGATAAGAGCCGTCTCCTGTCCCTTCAATACCATTATTTAATGCATTATCTAACGCACCTTCGAGAATAAGCGGCAAGTATTGACCTTTAATCGTGTACACACCGATAGGAACGGCAAAAGGCAGGAGCCTACCGGCAACATCAGCCACTGAGATATCCCCAGGGTTAATTGAGTTTCGGACACCACCCGCATTATGAATCGCAAAATCAACGCTAAACCCGCATTGTTTCATCGCGTAGGTAAAGGACTCAGCGACAAGCGGCGCAAGCTCACTAGCACCTTGTTCATCAGGCACGCGGACATGACGCAGTTTTCTATCGGCGCTAGCGATAATCTTGCGCTGTAACTCGCGAACTTGCGTGGTGTATTTGTCGTTGAGAATATTTTGAACAGAAATGTCTTTTTTACACACAACCACATTTGGGTGGTTATCAATAAAGCTTCTCGCGGCGTGGTAAGGCACTTCGTTATGCGTTTCGTTCATGCTTGCATCGATGAACAATCTGCGCCCGAGCAATAACTCATTTTGCCCTTTGAAAGAAACTAAAGCCCCTTGTGTATCAAACTCTAAGTCACAATGGCCAATTGACAGCGCGTGGAACCCTGCTTGAACAACATGAGTTTGGTTCACTTTAATTCCGTACTCATCTTCCTTAGCAAGACCTAGCCCGCTAAAGTCACCCTGTAACCTATGACTGTGCCCACCGACAATAACACTGATTCCATCAACGTGTTTTGGCAGTTCCAAGTCCGCTTCGTAGCCCATATGACTGAGCAAAATGATTTTGTTAATCCCTGCTTTATGGATCTGTTCTACTGTGTTCTTGGCGGTTTCAATCGAATTAATAAAAGGCGTGTCCCAATCTGGGTTTGAGATATCCGCCATCTTATCTAAAGCTAACGAAAATATAGCAACGCTGTCGTCACCTATTTGCTTCTCTATCCAATTGGCTGATTTGTTTTGTCCATCGAAGCTTACGATGGTCGGGTTATCTGATAGTCGACTCGTTTTTTCAAGCAGTTCATTGCTCAGATCCCAATTGCCCGCTAGCAACGGGAACTTGATTAATTTAGCGAATTGAGCAACGGGTTCGTTACCCATGTCTAACTCATGATTGCCGAGAGCCATAGCATCTATTTGTAGCTCATTGAGCATGGTGGCGTTAGCTTCGCCTTTAAACAGTGAAAAATAGAGTGTGCCTTGAAAACAATCACCGGCGTGTAAAAATAAAAACTCTGAACCACTTTCACTCGCTTCACTTCGTAGTTGGTTGACACGTGTCTTTATACGGGCAAAACCACCAGCGCTGACAAATGGCGAAAGTGCTTTGCCGTCAACATCAATGGTAAGTTGTAATGAAGTGGGTTCGAAATAGGAATGGGTATCGTTAATGTGAGCTAGTCTTAATTTAGTTATTTTATTGTTTTTATCTGTCATATCTTCTCTCTCTTTTCACATTATCCTACCGTATTCCATATGACAGAATCATTATATTTCACACTTAATTTAAATATGGCGTTCCATATACATAGTTTTCTGAGATATTTGTCATTATTGAGCAAGACTTAATCACAAACGAAGTTATGCTTTGGATTGTGACCTAAACGCCTGCTGACACACAAGTTTTCGATTATGCTTAAATTAACCACAGCGTAATGGAGCCACTCTATGAAGCTAGAGCGAATAGAAATTTCTGGTTTTCGCGGAATAAAACGTCTTTCTATTGCATTTGATGAATTAACCACACTTATTGGTGAGAATACCTGGGGCAAATCATCGTTACTTGACGCGCTGTCTGTCGCGCTACCGCCTGAAGGCCTCCCCTATAGCTTCGAGCTTACAGATTTTCATGTCGATTACTCAATTGCCCACCCACAGAGTCAGCACCTACAGATTGTTCTAAGCTTAGTGTCAACGGACAAGAATGAGATCAATTCCGGACGTTATAGGAAGATCAAACCGGTATGGGTACAAGATCCGCAAGGGACAAACCGAATCATCTACCGTCTTAGCGCCTCTAGAGACCAATACGATATCAAAACCAACTACACATTCCTCGATTTGGAAGGGAATCCAATCCCCCTGCACCATTCTGAAAAGCTTGCACAAGAGTTAATGACGCTCCACCCAGTGATCAGACTACGCGATTCAAGGCGATTCGAACGCCCAATCGCCGATGCTAAAGACGTGAATGCGCGTGTAGAGAAACGTATTGATAATACCTGTCGACGATTGATGGCGATTCCCGGCCATGTGAACAAAGGCGAGATGCGCAGTAGTCTTAATTCAATGAATGCGTTAGTTGAGCACTATTTCTCGTTTAAATCGAACTCACGTAAAAATTTACGTAAGCAGCGTGACGGGATCTTCTTTAATGCATCTCCAGGCTCGAAAAGTATTTCTCAGGTTGTTGAGGAAACCAAAGACAAGCAGACTCGTTTATTGTTTATGGGCTTACTCAATGCTTATTTGCAAGCTAAAGGGCCGACAACGTTAAGACGTTGTGCTCGACCTCTTTTGATCATCGAGGACCCAGAAGGTCGACTCCACCCCACGCATCTATCTAGAGCATGGGGGTTGTTGCAGCTTTTGCCAATGCAAAAAATCCTGACCACTAATAGTGGCGAACTGCTTGGGCAAGTACCTCTCGCGAGTATCCGTCGCCTAGTTCGACTTTCTGACCGAACGATCACAAAATACATTCCCGACCAAGGGTTAGGCAAAGACGAGTTAAGACGCATCGGTTTTCATATCCGCTTCCATCGCTCTGGTGCACTTTTTGCTCGTTGTTGGCTGTTGGTTGAGGGGGAAACAGAAGTCTGGTTATTCAACGAATTAGCCAACCAATGCGGCTATAACCTCGCTGCTGAAGGGGTTCAAATCATTGAATTTGCGCAATCGGGTTTAAAGTCTCTGATCAAAGTAGCAAAAGCATTTGGCATCGATTGGCATGTGGTAACGGATGGCGACGCCGCGGGTAAGAAATATGCCGCAGCGGTGAAGGCTCAGCTGGACAACGATCAACAAAGACACCGGCTTACCGAACTGCCTGACCGAGACATAGAACACTACTTATACAACAATGGGTTTGAACCTTTCTTTAAGAATATGGTGCGCATTCCATTAGACCACCCGATACCTGCCAAAAAGGTAGTGACTCGAGTTCTGAAAAAGTTTGCCAAGCCTGATCTCGCTCTAGCAATCGTCACTCACTGTGAGAGCCAAGGTATCGAAGGGATTCCTATATTACTACGATGGACCTTAAAACGTGTCGTCACAATGGCTAACGGTAATACATAAAAAAGCGGCATCTAATCATTAGATGCCGCGTATCAAAAATGCTGCTGATACAAATCAATCGGGGGTAATCCTAAACAACGTCGGTTATGTTGCTAGGATGAGCATCAAAGGCTAAGAGCGCGTCTGTAGACCTGCATTAGCCTGAGATTGAGTCGACTTTTGATGAACCCACATACCACTCGCTTTCATTAAGTAGCCGAAGATACCACCTAAGATCAAAGAAGGTATAACAAGTTTCCAATTACCATCTGCAGCGAATGTTGCACAAGAACCTATAAAGGTACCTGGAATGTAACCTAGCCAAGATTGTTTAGCTTGCACGCACATGAAGAACGCAACAACTGCAGTAATGACATAGCCGAGGATCTCAAGCGAGGCAAATTGCGAAGCATGAATAATCACCATCGCCCAAAATACACCACTCATATTCGTTATCAAACTTACTGATAGCCCTTTTAAGCCGTCATTTGGTGAAGCAAAATAGCTGGTACAGCCTAAGAAACCTGCCCAAGATAGCAGCCCTAAAGAGATAGCTACCCATCCCCATAATCCGGATAAAATGCCTGTAGTAAGTGAAATTGCGACAAGAGTGCTCATTACGCCTCGCTCAGTGTGTGGTTTCACACATCAAAAGTACAAGTGCGCATAATAGGTAAAATATCGACACCCAAGTAATACATTGATCACATTATCAAAGCAACAGAACATTAATAGATCATTGTTATTGTGATGCAATCGTTATTTCAACAGTTTTAGTAAATACTAAAGAACCGATGGTTTACCTTTCATCATTCTAGCCCCCTCTCTTTTAATACACTCTACTAGCGGGTTTTCGACCATATCAGCGCGCCAAACAAACGAGAGCGTTCGTTCCATCGTAAGCTCAGGAACATTGAGTGCCACTAGCTGTCCGCTTTCAATTGAGCGTTCAACATCTAGATAAGGTAAACAGGTAAGATACTGGCCATTTTCGACCATACTGCGCAAAACAGGAACATGCTCATATTCACGCCAGACATCTAAGTCTTCAATAAGATGGTGAATAGAACTATCAAATATCATTCTTGTACCGCTACCATGCTCTCTCAGCACCCAACGGGCTTGTTCAAGCTGTGCAAGGCTTACGGTTTCGTGGCGCGCAAACGGATGATGGGCTGCGGCAACTACCGTCAAATGATCTCGACACCACACCTCTTGGTTTAATCGGTTGTCGTCACAGCGACCTTCGATAATCCCGATGTCATATTTATAGTCAAGTACGCCCTGTAAAACGCTGTCAGTACTTTTCACTTTGAGTGAAATGCGCATCTCTGGAAATGAATTATCAATAATACTGATAAGGTCTGGCACTAAGTGTTCCGCTGGGGTTTGGCTTGCGCCTAGCTTTAAATGCCCACTTAATAAGTGTTGCTCGTAAAAACCCATTTCGATCTGCTGAGCATCTTGCAACAAGCGTTTTGCTTTTGGTCGTAACCACATTCCCCAGTGTGTAAGCGCCATTTGCTTGCCTTGCCTTTCAAATAAAGGTCTGCCGAGCATCTTTTCTAATTGAGCGAGCGACATACTGGTCGCCGATTGCGTTAACGCAAGCTTATCGGCAGCCAAACTTACACTTCCCGTATCAGCAACAGCATCAAAAACTGCGAGCTGTTTTAATGAATATCGCATAGCGCTCCTATCCTTGTTTCCAATATTGAGTTGTTGTCTGTAACACTCTGATCTCCCGCTTATTGCACTCCCAATAAGCAAGTCGTTTCATTTTACCTATCAAACTATCCTTATCAATATTTTTGATGTGGTTTTTAAAAATTATCAATTTTACCTGTAGTTGTCAGTTACCTATTCTGATTTGGCAGCGAACATTACCTCGCTGAATTTGTAAGGAGGTTTACTATGAAATTTGCATTTGGGAGTGGTTATGGCGTCAGCACAAACGAATAATCAATACTTTTCGCCCATCGAGATGATGGCTGAAGCTGAAAAATTTGCTCTCAGTAAAGCAAAGAAAAGCAGCGGAATGACGTTAAGTCTTGCCATTATGGCAGGCGCATTCATTGGTCTCGCGTTTTTGTTCTACATCACGGTGACAACCGGCAGTGCCGAAGCTGGATGGGGATTGAGCCGTTTAGCTGGCGGCCTTGCTTTTAGCATGGGGCTTATTCTTATTGTGATTTGCGGTGGAGAGTTATTTACCAGCTCTGTCCTATCAAGCATTTCATGGGCGAACAAACAAATTAGCTTTAGCAAGATGCTTTCTATTTGGGGCAAAGTTTACCTTGGTAACTTTATTGGAGCCATGCTGCTACTCGTTATCGTTTCTGCAGCTGGTCTGTATCAAATGGATCACGGCCAGTGGGGTCTCAATGCTCTAAACATCGCGCAACATAAATTGCACCATACTCCTGTTCAAGCTTTTGCTCTGGGCGTTCTGTGTAACTTACTGGTTTGTTTGGCTATATGGCTCACTTTCAGCAGTGCCAATGCGATGACAAAAGCAGCAATGACCATCATGCCAGTTGCGATGTTTGTTTCAAGTGGC
This sequence comes from Vibrio sp. R10-SG3-ISO10, assembly GCF_059834185.1. Taxonomy (NCBI): domain Bacteria; kingdom Pseudomonadati; phylum Pseudomonadota; class Gammaproteobacteria; order Vibrionales; family Vibrionaceae; genus Vibrio; species Vibrio sp. R10-SG3-ISO10. The sequence goes on along the minus strand of NZ_JCBDHG010000011.1, from coordinate 102,673 downwards.
TTTGAACACTGCGTCGCAAACATGTTTATGGTGCCGTTGGGTATCGTTATTCACAACTTCGCACCAGAAAGTTTCTGGCAGCAAATCGGAGTCGCGTCCACTCAATATGCTGACCTCAACATTCAACAATTTGTCTTCGCCAACCTTATTCCTGTCACGTTAGGAAACATCGTCGGCGGCTCTGTACTCGTCGGATTGGCTAACTGGGGAATCTATCGTCGCCCACAGTTGAAAGCGGCAAATGTACACGCAATCACTACAACAACTCAGATTAATTCGGCTAAGGAAATCACTATGAACAGCAACATTACTGCATCAGCAATCATGAACCAGCAACCTCTAGTACTACGTGCAGAAATGCCAACGTCAGTGGCGATCGATACTCTGCTAGACAACCATCAAGTCAGTGCCCCGGTTTGTGACGTTGAAGGTCGGTTAGTCGGGTTCTTCTCAGCTCATGACGTCATGGTTGATCTTTGGTGCCAAGATTACATTCCAGCTCAAGACCAGAAAGTCGTCGACATTATGTCACGAGACGTTGTTGCCATCGATGCTAATGACAAGTTGGTCGATATTGCTGAGTTCTTGTGCATTGATAAAGAACAGCTTTACCCAACGACTAGCATGGGGATTGCCACTCAGTTCACGACACTTTCTTTAGAAGAGCGTGCTAAAGCAATGAAAGTAAGTAAACCGCATGTGCTGCCAGTGTTGGATAACGGCGCATTAGTTGGTGTGATTTCACGTGAACATGTATTAGGTGCTCTTCGCCCTATCTATGGTGAGCGCGTAAATGTCGTAGAACAGCGCGAACTTGAATCAGCATAAAGGTAAGACCTAACAACGATATGGCTAGATTTTTGGTTAGGAAATAAGTCGCTTGACCAAAAAAGCCCCCAACGTAAGTTGGGGGCTATTTTGTCGTTAAGCAGTAAATGGATTACTTCTTGATACCTTCTACGTGTAGTTCCATATCAACGTAGCTTGATGCACCCATCACTGGAATATTGAAGTCTGCAAGCTCTAGGCGAGTTGAGCCTAAGAAACCAGCACGTTCACCACCCCAAGGGTCTTGACCTGCACCGATGAAGGTCGCATCAATAGTAATTGGTTTAGTTACACCGTGTAGGTTTAGGTCACCATTAACTTCAAGCTTACCATTGCCTTTGTCGACAACACTTGTACTAGTGAATGTCGCAGTAGAGTACTTCGACGCATCAATAAAATCCGAGCTACGAATGTGCTTATCACGCTCTGCATGGTTTGAATCTAGACTTGTCGTATCTACATTCACTGTCACTTTTGATGCAGCAACGTTGGCTGGGTCGTAAGAAAATTCGCCATCAAATGTGTTAAAACGACCTTGAATAAAGCTGTAGCCTAGGTGACTAACTTTGAAGTTAACCGAAGCGTGAGCACCTTTTGTATCGATCATGTAATCCGCCGCGCTTGCACCAAATGGTAATGCCATTACCATTGCTAATCCGGTAGCAAATAACGTTTTTTTCATTTTGAAGCTCCTATCATTTTGCGTAGCGTGTTGTCTTTATTAATAAAGTGGTGTTTCAAAGCCGCAATAGCATGCACTGCAGCAATAATAATCAGTGACCAAGCAGCGTAAAAGTGAACTTGACCTGCGATGTCAGCTTGGTTTTCAAACAAGGCACCTAAACCTGGTACTGTAAACCAAGTGAATACATCGATGCCTCGTCCATCTTCAGTAGAGATTAAATACCCTGAGGCAAAGAGTGCCAAAAGTATCGCGTACATTCCTAAGTGAGCCAGCTTGGCACCAATGATCTCATAGGCGGCTCCTTCAACTTTAGGTGACACCGTCACTATTTTCCAAAAGAGTCTAAATAGGGTTAATCCCGCCAATAACAAACCAATGGATTTATGCCAATGAGGTGCTGTGCGGTACCACTCACTGTAGTAAGACAAATCAACCATCCATAGACCTACAGCAAACAAACCTATAATCACTAATGCAGAGATCCAATGAACCCCTCTCGCGACCAAGTTGTAGTTTTTTACTTCCGATTTCATCTGACAGTCCTAAAAGTTAATGACTCTTGTTTTAATTCAGAGTACATATCTCATCTTTCTTGCAACAGATTATTTACCATTCTTTACATAAGCGAAATGTCTTTAGCTTGATTAAGTCGTTCGAAATTTTTGAAGGAACTTTTAAAACTCACTTTCTTGTTCTATTTCGTAGATTTCATCTGCGATATCAATAATTTTCCTTTCGATTATCGATTGCGCGTCTGACAGTCCTTTGTTGTAAAACGCAGCGCCAAATTTGCTAACAATGAAGTCAAAAAGAAAGTCTGCATCGAACTGCCCAATTTCAATATCAAGCTCTTCTTCTATATAGCTTTGAAGTTCTCTCGACATCGCCTGCTTTTGTTGTGATGTAAATTCAATCTTAGACATAAACCCTTCAAGTCCCTTATTATTTTGCCGATTAAGTGTAACGAAAGTTAACTAGCGCGTGTTAGGCTAGTATCGCATATTGCTCATTATGGAGAGATGGATCTTGTTATTGGATGTGCTGGTTCAAAGTGTTAATGAATTTCAGGCCGATTGTATGGCGTTGTGTGAAAAACACTATCCGACCATTCACAACAAAGGGATGAGTGAGCATCACTTGGGTCTCGCATTTGCTCGACGATTGTCGCGCACGCTCACAGAGTTTGGGCACGATTATGAATACAAACCTCTCGACAGCAATCCAAGTGCTGATTTCCCACACCACTATCGAGTTAGCTCTGAGATCGGAACCGTATGGGTACTCACCTCTCACTTAGTCAGTGCCGGACCATCATGTCGTAAAAAACTGTTCAGAACGATTGCTCAGTGGCAGGAAGAATATGGATATGCTGTTCAGCCCAACGATCTTTTGCTTCTGCTGACCGACCACTGGATTACTCGTAATAAGCAAAGCCGTGAGTTACTTCATTGGTGGACTGGGCAGCTACCCGATGAGATTGACGAATATCGTATTCAAGGAATAACACTTTATGAGAGCGAGTCGCTACTCGCACAGTCTCTAGAGCAACATTTCAGCATCAGCCCATACTTTGTAAAATTTACTCATCCACTAAAGAGAGCGACAGATAAGCAGCTTGTTAGAAAATACATCCAACTCTACTCGGTTATCCAACTAAGTTAATTAAACGCTTTGTCACAACACATTCACTGTTTTCTATCATACTAATAAGGGGATTGTGTCTGCCTAAGAGTATCGAGTGAAGACGTTAAAGCGCTATCAGTATGAAAGGTACGCAGTGCTGTGTAACCTTGCCTATCACCCCTTCCTTCGTCAAACCCAATATGGTTTTTCACCCAAGGGACAAAAAGTTATCTGTAATCGTTTTGGACAGCCAATGATTCGCGTGCTCTGGCATGATGACAAAGAAGAGGCGATTGTTGTTATTAAAGGGTCACATAATCCTTATGACTGGCTGCTAAATCTCGCACTATGGCAACGTTGTTGTCAGGAATTCGAACTCCCTTATTCTATACATGCTGGATATCACTTTTTACTTCGCCAAGAAAGTCAGCCTAAACGAAATGAACAACTAACAGGCACCAGTGTCATCGACAGCCTGTTCACTACTCTTGAAAAACTGGTTGCAGGTGGGAAACGTATTACATTTACCGGCCATTCATCAGGTGGAGCTTTAGGCTGCGTACTCGCCGATAAGCTAGAGAGACAAAGCCCCAAAAGCATCAAACGTGTTGTTACCTTTGGCCAGCCCGCGATTGGGGGATATCAGTTTGGCAATCACTATCTTCTTTCTCATAAAACATATCGTATATGCTGTGATTTAGACATCGTCACTTTTCTTCCCCCTATACCTTATATCTATTCCCACGTTGGTAAGATGCTGTGGCTGTATAACGGAAAAATACACGAGAATACACCGACATGGCGAAGGCTATCGTTATCAATCGTGTCTTGGGTGATGCGTCCCTTTTCTTACCACTTAATGTCTAAATATATTCGCAATAAAGATTTCTTTGATGAACGTTGATGAGAGCTTCGCCCAAAAATCTAGTGATTCAATGAGAGTTATGTTTTGTTACTTTTCAAAATAATATAACTTGAAAAGTAACCTTTGACGTTATTGATATTACAGCCATTAAAACTTATTGATAAATGGCAATGTATTACTCGAATTCGAGCTCAGTTCAAAACTTTAGACGCCTAGAAGTAAAGAACCATTGACAGCATTGTGTCGATGTCAATATTATGTCAAATGTTTGCACTATCCCATGCGGAATAATTTGTTTACACGATAGAGGTCGGTAGTACGTATGATTCTTTCCACTAAGCAACAGTTTGTGGATTGCCTTTCAATGAATGAGGATTCTCAATATATTGGTACCTATAAGAGCCTAACGCTCTACAGTGTATACCAGCCTATTTTCGATACCGACGATAACATTATCGGAGTTGAAGCCCTTGTTCGCATTGAAGACTCTGTCAAAGGGACGATTAGACCCGATCAGTTTTTTCAAAGCCACCAAATCGATTTTGATGACAAGATCAATGTTGAGCGCCTAAGCAGAGTTATACACATCCGTAATTTTGCACGCTCACAGTACCGCCACCTTAACTTATTTCTTAATGTCTTACCTTCAGCAGGTGAATATTTCGCTTTAGAAAACATCGATTCAAGCTTACTTTCTCAACGCTTAAAAGCCCTTAATATTGAAAACTCCCAGCTAGTAATGGAAGTCGTTGAGCTTGATGCGTCTAATGAAGATCACCTAAAACTAGCGATGAAAAAGCTGTCTGAGTGTGATTTTAATATCGCTGTTGATGACTTTGGAGTTAATGCCTCAAATCGCCAGCGTGTTGAACGGTTAAAGCCAGATATTGTAAAGCTAGATCGTTCATTACTCATTTCTTACATGACAGGCGATCAATTTCCGTTATTGTCTGCTGTTAAACTTGCCAAGAATCTTAGTGCGAAAGTTGTCGTCGAAGGTATCGAAACTCAACAACACCTTGATGCTATGCGAAGCTTAGACATAGATTTTTTTCAAGGTTATTTTCTAGCGCTTCCAGAGCCATTACCTGCCATTTATGATGATGAAACGAACAATTTTAGTTCACTTGGCGACCCAAGCATCGTCTATCGTCAGTCGTATCGATAAAGCACGCCAAAAATCATTCACCGAAACAATAATTGATCTAGTTAATAGTTCTACAGCTCGAATTATCACGAACATTTACATCTTAAAAACGATTTAACTACACGATCTTATACGAGTATTAATACATTTATAGATTTTTTGTTCTAGATCATCAGAAGCTTAACTATCACTCGTGCCACAGCATAGAATTCTGTACATTCCTTTTCATAGTTTGAAACAGTTTCTTTATATTTTTAATATCTTGAGGAGATTTCTATGCTGGAACTCTTAATTGGCTTAGTCGTCACTGTTGCAGTCGGCTACTTCATTGTTAAAGGTTACAAACCCGCTGGAGTACTTTTGACGGCAGGTGTGTTGCTACTCATCCTTACTGGCTTAATCGGACACACAGTTCTCCCCGCTAAAGTCGCATCAACCGGAAACATGTTTACCGATGCACTAGAGTACGTGAAATACATGCTTCAGTACCGCGGTGGCGGTCTTGGTATGCAAATCATGCTACTTTGTGGCTTTGCTTCTTACATGACGCATATTGGCGCTAACAATGTTGTGGTAAAACAGTTTTCTAAGCCGCTATCCTTCATCAAGTCTCCATATGTATTACTCGTTGCTGCTTACATCGTAGCCTGTTTGATGTCTCTTGCCGTAAGTTCAGCAACAGGCCTCGGCGTTCTCTTGATGGCAACGTTGTTCCCTATGATGACAGCAATGGGCATCTCACGCCCAGCTGCCGTCGCAGTCTGTGCTTCACCAGCTGCAATCATCCTTTCACCAACTTCTGGTGATGTGGTTATTGCCGCTGAAAAATCAGGCCTTGCACTAGATGTATTTGCTGTCCAAACCGTGCTTCCAGTCTCTATCTGCGCAATCATCGTTATGTCGGCCGCGGCTTTCTTCTGGAATAAATATCTAGATAAGAAAGATAACTCTCCGATGGAACGCGTAGACGTTTCAGAGATTGAAGTGAATGCACCAGCGTTTTATGCGGTCCTACCGTTTCTACCAATCATCGGTGTTTTCTTATTTAACGGTCGCACTATCCCTGGTCTATCTTTAGACATTTACACGATCGTTGTTCTTTCAATCTTTATTGGTGCCTTGGTTAACTTTGTTGTTAAGCGTTTCGATGGACAAAAAACACTCGAGGATCTCGAATCCTGCTACCAAGGAATGGCGGATGCTTTCAAAGGCGTTGTAATGCTATTGGTTGCGGCAGGCGTATTTGCGCAAGGCTTGATGTCTATTGGTGCTATCGATAACTTACTTCACCTTGCTGAGACAGCTGGCGCAGGTGGTATAGCACTCATGCTTATCCTAACGGGATTGACTGTTGCGGCAGCTATCGCGACAGGTTCAGGTAATGCACCTTTCTATGCATTCGTTGAACTAGCGCCTTCACTGGCTGCTAAAATGGGACTTAACCCAGCCTTCCTGATTATCCCAATGCTACAAGCTTCTAACTTGGGCCGTACAATTTCACCAGTATCAGGCGTGATTGTTGCGACGTCTGGAATGGCGAAAATCAGCCCATTTGAAGTCGTAAAACGTACGTCAGTACCTGTACTTTGCGGTTTAGCAACGGTTATTGTTGGTACCCTAGTTCTTGTACCAATGTCAGCATAATTTACGAAATCTTTATAAGACAAGGGCGCTCAGTTGAGCGCCCTTTTTTGTATTTAGCATAAAGCTATTTAATTTCACCGTATCGCTCAAGATAGAGCACAGTTGCCGCTGTACGCGAAGGAACTTGCAGCTTTTTGAGCAAGCTCTTCATATGAACTTTAACGGTAGATTCAGAGATAAACAGTGTGTCGGCAATTTGCTTGTTTCTAAGCCCTTTCGCGACTTCTTTGAGTATCTGCATTTCGCGGTCAGTTAGCTCATCAAAAACCGTCGTGCTGTTTTCGCGCTCCGCTAAGTATTTAGCGACTTCTTTGCTGTAAGACTTGTTACCTTGTAACGAAGATTTTAATAACTCTATAAGCTCATCAGGTTCTGTATCTTTCAACAGGTAACCATCAGCACCAGCCTGCACAATCGCTTCGATATCTGCAGGGCTGTCTGAGACTGTCAAAATGACAATAGTCGCATCACAGTCATCAGCACGCAGCGCGTTTAAAGTGTCTAAACCTGACATCCCTTTCATGTTTAAATCGAGTAAGATCAAGTCTGGCTTGTGTTCATGATTTTGAGCCACGGCCTCTGCACCATTACTGGCTTCAGCGACTACGTTAAATTCATCTTCAAAACTCAGTAATTGGTTGATACCGCGGCGCATCAATGGATGGTCGTCGACCAATAAAACTCTATACTCTGTCAATGTTTGAATCCTTTAATTTTGGATACTCTAAATATACTTCACAGCCTTGATCAGGATTAGTGGAGATACTCAACTCACCATTCAGCCGAGAGGCGCGCTCTTGCATGATGCTTAAACCGTAATGATTGGCTTTTTCTGTGGTTGAGTCAAAGCCAACGCCGTCATCACGAACCGCGACTTTGATATGGGTATCACTTTCGTTGCACTCTATTGTTATTGTCTTGGCATCTGCATGCTTGATCGCATTGGTTGTTGCCTCACGGATCAATTGCAGCAAATGTACTTGCTGATTCGTATCGAGCTCGATTGAAGAAAGCTCATTTGTTAATTTAATTTCAGCGTCTGTTTGATCAGATAGCTGTTCTGTCATTGTATGTAGCGCCGAGCCAAAACTGCCTTCTTTTATAGACAGTCTAAATGTTGTCAGCAGCTCTCTAAGCTGGGTGTATGCAGCCGACAGTCCAGTATCGAGCTCTGCAAGAACAGGCGTCGTCTTAGCAAGTGCTGGGGTTTCGGGCAGTTTCTTCATACCGCGCTTCAAGATTGAGACTTGTATCTTCAAATAAGAGAGCGCCTGAGCCAGCGAGTCATGAAGTTCTCGAGCAATCGTTGCACGCTCTTCCATCACCAATAATTGCTCAGCTTGCCTTTGAGCCTGATTGTAATATACCGCACGGGATAATATCTGTACAAAGTTGTCAATCAATGCTTGATCTGGGCACGGTAATGATACCTTCCAATACAAGGTTCCAAGTTCAATCCCGTCTAATGACAGAGTTTGACTTTGGCACTGCTTGGCGCATTTCTTACATCCATTACCTTCAGTCAATAAGATCGGCCTTTCTCCGGGCTCATTGATTTCTAAGCGTACTGACGTGATCCCTTCAAGACTAACAATATGCTTCAAAATTGCTGAGAAGTTATCTTGAGTGATTCGCGAAACCGTCAGTTCTTGAGAAGATTGATAGAGAACACGCAACGAATCATTAGCGTGTTGGAGCTTTTGGGTTTTCTCATTGACGGCCTGCTCTAGCCCTCGATAGAGGCTTCCAAGATCTCTTGCCATCTTATTGAACGCTTTGGACAAGATACCCATTTCATTTTCACTGTCTATATTCAACTCGATATTGAAAGATCGAGATTGAATTTGCTCGCTCGCGATAACCAGAGAGTTTAACGGCTTAACGATGTGCTTACGGGTGTAATGGACGATAAAAATACTGATCAGTAAGACACCTCCTAGCCCTAAACCGCCGACCCAAGCTAAGGAAATGAGTTTCTTTTCTGAATAATCTTGAAGCTTAAAAACAAACGAATCGATCTGATTAACAAAGCCAGCAACCAAGACCAAATATCGGTCTCTCTCATTGCCTTTTAGTACATGCTTTAGCTCGTGCCAACGTACAATTAACCGATAGTAATCATGTGTAATATCTTCAGGCACAGCCCAATTCTGTAGCGCTTTCATCGAATCTGAGTAAATCGATCGTTCAAACTGAACAATATGCGTCGAATAGTCGACCGATTCAGACTGTATATCATGAGCAAGTCGATAACTCTGCATCCGCATAGAACCTGCAACATTCACTGCTTCCGCATCGTTCAAACTTGAAGCTAGAGTAAAAATTGCGAACCCGGTCGTAGTTACCGATAAGAGCAAAATTAGCACCATGGCTTTTGCAACCGTTGTGGTCACAGAGCTTTTCACATTTTTTAACACTCGAACAATACAACCTTAAATAGAAAACCTGCGATTAAATACTAAGCTTATTAGTAATTGTCGCGACAATATGTGATCACTTACGCGTAAGTTTGTTGATCTAAAACAATTTTAGTCGGCATTACCCCCAAGGGGGTATTTATACAAATATGTCAAAACCTACAATTCATGTAAGGATAAATTACAACTTATGAACAGTTATTTAGCCATAAAAACAACATCTAACAAACTTGGGTAAGAGAGTGGTAGACCTTACTAAAAGACGGCTATTTTCTAAACGTCTCGTTGACGATAACACTATTCGTCTACCTTGGCTTGTGAACAGTGCCGAATTTACTGACTTGTGCACACGTTGTGGTAAGTGCAGTGAAGTCTGTGAAACGAACATAATTATTAAAGGTGACGGTGGTTTTCCTCAAATCGATTTTTCTCGCGGCGAGTGCACATTTTGTTATCAGTGCGCTGATGTATGCCCAGAACCATTATTTGCCGATAAACAATCTTTACCTTGGAATGCTAAAGCTTCGATCAATGAGGCATGTTTAGCGAAGCAAAATGTCGAATGCCGAAGCTGTGGCGATATGTGTGACACCATGGCAATTAAGTTCAAACTAGAAATAGGCAAAGTCGCACAACCCAATTTAGAGCTTGATGAATGTACAGGATGCGGCGCTTGCGTAGCAGTTTGCCCTACTTCATCCATCAATGTGAGCAATTTAGTTTAATACGGAAGAAGTTTATGTCACTGAACGAAGTGCATATTTCGAGCTTAGTCGTGCATTGTTCGCCAGAACATCTCGGTGAAGTGAAATCTCAAATTGAGCAGTATGACAATGCTGAGATCTACGGAGACAGCCCTGAGGGCAAAATCGTAGTGGTATTGGAAACTGAGAATCAAGGCTTTATCACCGACACGATCGAAACCATTAATAACCTCCCAAATGTGTTGAGTACGGCTTTGGTTTATCACCAAATCGAAACCGATCTCGACGACGAATCACAAAATAACAACACTGGAACTCAATATTCCCAAACCGAGGGTGAAGTATGAAGATGACAAGACGAGCGTTTGTTAAGGCAAACGCAGCAGCATCAGCGGCAGCAGTTGCGGGCATCACCTTGCCTGCGTCTGCAACGAATCTGATCGCTAGCTCAGACCAAACTAAAATCACATGGGACAAAGCACCTTGTCGTTTCTGTGGTACTGGCTGTTCAGTTCTTGTAGGTACGCAAAACGGCAAAGTCGTTGCGACACAAGGTGACCCTGAAGCACCTGTCAACAAAGGACTAAACTGTATCAAGGGCTACTTCCTGTCTAAAATCATGTACGGTCAAGATCGTTTGACCCAGCCACTTCTTCGCATGAAAGATGGTAAGTACGATAAAGATGGTGACTTCACTCCAGTTTCTTGGGATGTTGCTTTTGACACTATGGCAGACAAGTGGAAAGAAGCACTTAAGAAGCAAGGTCCTTCTGGTGTTGGTATGTTTGGTTCAGGCCAATGGACCGTAATGGAAGGCTATGCTGCTGCTAAAATGATGAAAGCAGGTTTCCGTTCAAACAACATCGACCCTAACGCACGTCACTGTATGGCATCTGCGGTAGGTGCTTTCATGCGTACGTTTGGTATCGATGAGCCAATGGGTTGTTATGATGACTTCGAAAATGCGGATTCATTCGTACTTTGGGGTTCTAACATGGCAGAAATGCACCCTGTACTTTGGACTCGTATTACCGACCGCCGTTTAAGCCACCCTCACGTTAAGGTAAACGTACTTTCTACGTACTACCACCGCTCTTTTGAATTGGCAGACGAAGGCTACATCTTTGAACCACAAACTGACCTTGTCATTGCTAACTATATCGCAAATTACATTATTGAAAATGATGCGGTTAACTGGGACTTCGTTAACAAACACACCAACTTCAAACAAACAGCAACCGACATCGGTTATGGCCTGCGTGACGATGACCCACTACAAAAAGCAGCGGCGAACCCGAACTCAGGTAAGATGTCTTCGATCTCGTTTGATGAGTACAAGAAATCAGTTGCTCCTTACACACTAGAGAAGTCTGCAGAGATGTCTGGTGTTTCTCAAGAAAAGCTACTAAGTCTTGCGAAGCAATACGCTGATCCAGATACCAAAGTAATGTCTCTTTGGACTATGGGTACTAACCAACACACCCGCGGGGTTTGGGTTAACAGCTTAATCTACAACCTGCACCTACTAACAGGTAAGATTTCAACTCCAGGTAACAGCCCATTCTCGTTAACTGGTCAGCCTTCGGCTTGTGGTACTGCTCGTGAAGTAGGTACGTTTGCACACCGCCTTCCTGCTGACATGGTGGTGGCTAACCCTAAACACCGTAAAGTAGCAGAGAAGATTTGGAACATCCCTGATGGTGTTATTCCACCTAAACCTGGCTACCACGCAGTTCTGCAAGACCGTATGTTAAAAGACGGCAAGCTTAACGCTTACTGGGTAATGTGTAACAACAACATGCAAGCGGGTCCAAACATCAATGGTGAACGTTTGCCGGGTTACCGTAATCCAGAAAACTTTATCGTTTGCTCTGACCCATACCCAACAGCGACAGCGCAAGCTGCCGACTTAGTCCTTCCGACAGCAATGTGGATTGAGAAAGAAGGTGCTTACGGTAACGCTGAACGTCGTACACAAGCTTGGTACCAACAAGTTGGTACGGTAGGAGAGGCGAAATCTGACTTATGGCAGGTAATGGAGTTCTCTAAACGCTTCAAGATGGAAGAAGTTTGGACTGAAGAGCAGCTTGCAAACGCGCCTCAGTACCGCGGAAAAACAATGTATGACATGCTGTTCGCAAACGGCGTTATCAATAAGTACCCAGTAGAAGAGGCTCGCGAGCTCAACGACGATGCTCACCACTTCGGTTACTACGTCCAGAAAGGTCTATTTGAAGAATATGCTACTTTCGGTCGTGGCAAAGCGCACGACTTGGCACCATATGATGTCTACCACCAAGTACGCGGTCTACGTTGGCCTGTTGTTGACGGTAAAGAGACGCTTTGGCGCTACAAAGAAGGCTCAGATCCGTATGCGAAAGCGGGTTCTGGTTGGGACTTCTACGGTAAGCCAGATGGTAAAGCGTGGATCATTTCAGCACCATACGAAGCGCCACCTGAGGTTCCAGATTCTGAATATGATATGTGGCTATGTACAGGCCGTGTTCTTGAGCACTGGCACACAGGTACAATGACTCGTCGTGTTCCAGAACTATACAAAGCGGTACCTGATGCAGTTGTTTATATGCACCCTGCCGATGCTAAAGCTCGCGGTGTTCGTCGTGGTGAAGAAGTTCTTATTGAGAATAAACGCGGTGAGGTTCGTGTCCGCGTAGAAACTCGCGGGCGTAACCGTCCACCTGAAGGCTTGGTATTTGTACCATTCTTTGACGCACGTATTTTAATTAACAAGTTGATTCTCGACGCGACTGATCCTCTGTCTAAACAGACAGACTTCAAAAAGTGTCCGGTTAAGATCACTAAGATCGCTTAATTATGAATGCGCTGACTGCCCTGCTTTGGGCAGTCAGAATCAAGAATTTAGCCATTAGGCGGAGAATGAATAATGAAGAAATTTCTAATTGCACTGTTATCGGTAGGTGCTCTAGTAAGTGGCGCTGCAGTAGCTGAACTTGAAAACCCAGGTGGTATTGGTGGTCTAGAGTCATTGCGTGGAGCAAGTGAACTTGAAGCAACACGTTCAGCTGATGATTTTAAAAAGTATCCTCGTGAGCAAGTTTTAGAGAGTAGCTTTGTTTACCAGCCACCTCTAATTCCACATAACATTCGTAGCTATGAAGTATCATTGAACGCGAACAAGTGTTTATCTTGCCATAGCTGGAAAAACGCCAAAGAGATGGGCGCGACCAAGATCAGCGTAACCCACTACGTTAACCGTGAAGATGCTGTACTTGCCGACATGTCTCCTCGTCGTTACTTCTGTCTTCAGTGTCACGTTCCTCAAGCAAACGCGAAACCTTTAATTGAGAACGATTTCAAGAGTGTGGATGCGCTTAAGTAATCACGTGAGTAAATAAGAGGTTATCTATGAAATTATTGAAAGCGTTTTGGAAGCGGTTAGCAAGCCCGAGTAAAGCAGCAGTAGGTGTGGTTTTATTCATGGGTTTTGCTGGCGGTCTTCTATTCTGGGGCGCATTTAACACGGGTATGGAAGCGACCAACTCTGAAGAGTTCTGTTCAGGTTGTCACGCTCCTATCGTTGCAGAAATTCAAGAAACAGTGCACTACTCTAACCGTTCTGGCGTACGCGCTATCTGTTCAGACTGTCACGTGCCGCACGAATGGACAGATAAGATCGTACGTAAAGTTCAAGCGTCTAAAGAGCTGTTTGCACACTTTGTTACTAAGACCATTGATACACCGGAAAAATTCCAAGAGCGTCGTGCTCACCTTGCGGAACGCGAGTGGGCGCGCTTGAAAAAGAATGACTCTCTTGAATGTCGTAACTGTCACCAGTTCGAATACATGGATTTCTCTGAGCAAGGTTCAAGAAGTGCCAAACAGCACTCTACTGCCCTAGCATCTGGTGAGAAAACGTGTGTAGACTGCCACAAAGGCATCGCCCATAAACTACCAGATATGCATGGCATTGAAGGCTGGCAATAAGGAGCACTGAATAATGAGTACTTTAGAATCTATTATTTGGCATGTTCTTGGCTATAGCGCTATGCCTGTAATCATCTTGTCCGGCTTCGCGGTCGTTGCCGCTATTTCGGTATGGTTGCTGTCGTTAGGAAAAGATAAAGAGGCTGAATAAAAACCTCTCAGTTTTTGGCTAGGTTCATTCCTAGCCTCTAATACCAACCGTAAATAGCTTCGGTTCAATTTTGCCTATTTTGTATCGAACATAAAAAAGCCACCTTAGTTTTGCTAAGGTGGCTTTCTACTTTTCGTTGGTTGTTATACCAATCACACCAATTATCTGGTCATTCTTGCTTGTTAAAACCGCTTATAACTGCGTTAAAGCTGTGTCTTCAAAGAATGGTGAAGGTAGAAAAACTAGCTAACTACAATCTTTGCCTTGTTCTTAGCGGTTTTTCCTAAGCAATTTTCTGAACATCTAATTAATGCGATTCGTATTACTCTGGATAACCATTCGGGTTATTCGATTGCCAGCGCCAAGTATCTTCGGTCATTTGCTCTAAACTACGAACCGCTTGCCAATTAAGATCTTGCTTTGCTTTAGCCGGATCTGCCCAGCATTCAGCAATATCGCCCGGTCTACGTTCAACGACTTTATAAGCAACGGTTTTACCCGATGCTTTTTCAAATGCTTTGACCATATCCAAAACACTAGATCCATTACCTGTTCCTAGGTTGTAGATATGTAAACCTGAAGTTTGTCCAACTTTCTGTAAAGCAGCAATATGACCATCAGACAGATCCATAACATGAATGTAGTCACGTACTCCAGTGCCATCCGGTGTCGGGTAATCATCACCAAATACAGATAGACACTCTCTGCGCCCTACTGCCACTTGCGAAACGAAAGGCATCAAGTTATTCGGAATGCCCTGAGGATCTTCACCTAACTCACCTGACGGATGTGATCCAACAGGATTAAAGTAGCGGAGCAAAGTAATACTCCAATCTGGGTTAGCCTTTTGGAAGTCGGTCAAGCACTCTTCAACCATAAGCTTACTGCGACCATAAGGATTAGTTGCACTTGTAGGAAAATCTTCACGAATAGGCACTGAAGCAGGGTCACCATAAACCGTTGCTGAAGATGAGAACACCATTGTTTTCACGTGCGCTTCACGCATAGCGTCAATCAAAACAAGTGTTCCGTTGACGTTATTGTCGTAGTACTCCAGTGGTTTTTCCACCGACTCTCCTACGGCTTTCAGTCCTGCAAAGTGAATAACCGCCTCTACACTATGTTTCTTCAATACTTCGACAAGCTGGGCTTTATCACGAATATCTCCATGGACGAAATCGAGTCTAGTTCCTGTGACTTTCTCGATTCGATCTAACACCGACTGCTTACTATTATATAGATTGTCATAAATCACAGGAGTCATTCCTGCTTCAATCATCTGAATACAAGTGTGGCTACCTATATAACCCATTCCACCGGTTACTAAAACTTTCATGTCGCTAACCTTTTAAAAACATGCTCTTATACTAATTCAATTTACCTCTTAGCCAAAGTGGCTAGCTGACGTTTGTTTCATTTTTCTCAAGATGGATAACATATTGCCCCTTTCCACTGGTTTTAGCATGATACATCGCCGTATCCGCCGCTTTTAACAACGCTTCAATATCAGATTCTCGCTGCTCGGTATATTGAACTCCTACGCTTGCTCCCACACTCAGAAACTGATTTCTATATTCTATACGTTGTTCTAAACGCTGAATGGCTTTACTTGCGAAGGACGTCGCTGCATCTTTGTCGATACAACTGATGACGACGACGAATTCGTCGCCAGAAAGCCTAGCAACGAGATCACCTTCATGGACGAGTGCAAGCAGTCGTTTAGCTACCTGCTTTAACACTTCATCTCCTGCATCATGACCATATGTATCATTAACAGATTTAAATCCATCGAGGTCAATATAGAGCAGTGCTAATCCACAGCAATTACGACGTTCCGTTTTTAACATTCCGTCAAGCACTCTATACAATTCAGTTCTATTGGCTAACCCGGTCAATGAATCATGGTGAGCAAGGTAGTCGAGCCTTTCCATTTCTTTGTCGCTTGACAGATCGCTCAACAGATAGACGAAATCATATTCATCTTGTTTTTCGCTACTCGCTATTCGCGATACTTTGACAAACAGCGGGACTTTCTTGTGTCCGAGCTTGTGTTGCTCCCAGACTTCGCCTTGCCACTGACCATGTTTAACGACTGATTCCTTAATCACCGGCATAAGAGATTTGAATTGCTGCCAATCAAATATTTGATCAGGTCGTTTTCCCAATAAATCTTGCTGGGAGTGACCAAGAAGCTTCGATACCGCAGGGTTAACCATCGTAATGGTGTCCAACTGGTTCGTAACTATAAGGCCATCTTTGCTATTCTCGAACACACCTGCGGCGAGTCGTTGTCTCCTCTGCGCAGCTTCCACTTCAGTCACATCTTGTATGGCAAATAGTACCTGTTCACCTTTACTCAACTGAGTAGCATTAACACACAAGAGTTGATGGTTTCCAAACACATCGCGTATCCACAACTGCCTATCGGAGATTTCCGCATCCTTTTGTAGCGCTGTCGATATAATTGGTTGTCCACCATCGCCAAGCAATTCCGCAAGTCGCGCGCCTTTAAGATAAGCGGGAGTGCGACGAAAAATATCACAGGTTGCTGCGTTGAAATGCACAACTTCGCCAGCTGCATTCAACACGACTAGCGCATGCTTGACCGTTTCAATAACTTCATTAGCGAACGATTTTTCTTGTTCCAGTTTTTTTAATGTATTAGTAACTTGTATGTCGCGTTCATTTAATCGGTCTAACATGGTATTAAACGCTTGAACCAGCCCACCTATCTCATCATCTGCGGCATGAGTTATGTTTAACGTTTCGCGTTTATTTTCGATGTAGGACCAAATTCCAGAACTCAACCTGTAGACGGGCCTAATAATGTACATTTCCACCATCAGGTAAAGGACAAGTGCTGACACGGCGAGTAACAACAGATAGTTCATACTACTGGACATTGCGTCTAGATAGATGGCATTAAGTGATTGTTTAGATAGCGTAATGCGCAAATGCGCGATCACATCTGAATCACTTTTAATGGGCACCAGTAAAAAGATATGCTCATCACTCATGGCATACCGGTTGTTTCGAATCTCTGCTCTCTGCTTTTCCGTTGGTACTGGGGCGATCGCGCCCTGCTTCTCATACATCGCAAAAAGCTGGCCATCGGTCATATAAAGCTTTACCCGTACGACATCTTCATCGGCCGCAAAAGCAACCAATATTCTTTCTGCAGTGTTTTTGTTTCCTGCAAGAATAACGGTTTGGAGGCTATACGCGACACCAGTTGCCAAAACACCAGCTCTATTTAGGAGATTATCTTTTTGAGTGAGATAGGACTGAAGCAATGAATATCCCTGAGAAAAGACAAAAACAATCCCTGTAAAGAACACAATCGGTACAATTAGCTTACTCTTTAGAGATAAATGCCTAAATGGTATCAATCTAACTCCTGTACTCACTGACGATTAGAAAACGGCTTGGCTCCATTGCTATATGTATCTAGTAGCAACACTCTCTACAAACGATAGACACTTAGTTCATGGATAGCGCCCCGAATTGAACTGTTTTTATTAATTATTCACCAAATAATGAGTTTGATCACTGTTTAGCAAAAGTAATTGAAACATCTTAGTAGATGATTTAAATAAGGAAATTTTTCGTCAATGGAAAAACGTTCGATCTGTCTTAATTGTGATATGGGGGAAAGTTTCGGCGCTTGGAAAATGGGTGCCGATGAATCTGTAATGCCTCATATCCACATGGCGAATATCGCTTGTGGCTTTCATGCATCTGATCCGCAAGTGATGAATGAAACGATAAAGCTTGCCATCAAGTACGATGTTCAAATTGGCGCTCATCCTAGTTACCCTGATTTACAAGGATTTGGTCGGCGCAGTATGAATCTGGCTCCTGATGAAATCACTAATATGTTGATCTATCAGATTGGTGCCCTAAAAGGGCTCGCGGATAGCCACAACAAAGACCTTAGCTATGTGAAACCTCATGGTGCTCTCTACAATGATATGCTTAAAGACCTTTCTATTTTCGAGTCTGTTGTAGATGCGGTATCAAGCTTTGGCTTACCACTAATGACACTTGCCGTCGCTGACACCCAACCTTACCTAGATATCGCAGATCGCTACGATGTTCCCTTGTTGTTTGAAGCATTTGCAGACCGCAGTTATTTGGCGAATGGATTTTTGGCTCCGCGTGGACAAGATAAAGCCGTGTTAACGAGTCACGAAGATATTCTGAGTCAAGTTTTACAAATTGCACGTTACGGAAAAGTCCGAACTATTGATGGATTTTCTATCCCACTTGAAGCCGATACCATTTGTGTCCACGGCGATAATCAAGAAGGTGTCGCTATGATTAAACAGATTAGATCTCTGCTTGATAAGGAGAATCACAATCCATGATTATCGATACCTCTATCGACCCCGTCGCGGAGTGTTCAATTTTGATCCGCTTTCATAGCGAACCCAATGATCACCTATCTTGGGTTATAGGCGAAATTAGCCAATATCTCACCAATCAACTCGGTGCTTGGGTAATGAATGTAACCCCATCTTTTGATTCAATTCTTGTTGACTACCTTCCACACCGCATTTCTATTTTTGAGTTCGTCCCTTATCTAGAAAAATTAGTAACTCAAGCGCTACTCAACATGCCAGAAGCACATGTTTCTGAAGTCATTGAGTTACCTGTTTATTACGATCTTTCCGTCGGCCCTGACCTAAAAGATTACGTAGAATCAGGCCACTCCATCGAATCCGTCATCAAAGCGCACTCGGAAACGGAATATACCGTTGGAGCAATAGGATTTACCGCAGGGTTCGCATTTCTCTCTGACGTTGCAGAAACCATTAGACGACCTAGAAAGCCGACCCCAAGAGTAACCGTGCCTAAAGGTAGCGTTGCCATCGCCAACAATCAAACCGCCGTGTACCCAAGTGAAACACCTGGAGGTTGGAATATCATCGGCAATTGTCCTGTTGAACTTTATCACCCAACAAGCGCTAAAATTCTGCCCTTTTCTATAGGGACCAGAATTAAATTCAAAGCGATTAACCAGAAAGAGTTTCTAAAGCTTGGCGGAACAATCAGTGAGGGGTGGCAATGACAATTGAAAACTATATTGAAGTGGTTAAACCCGGACAACAGACGCTTATTCAAGACTTTGGCCGGTTTGGTTTGGCACATTTTGGTATTGCTCAAGGAGGCCCTGTGGATGATTACGCCTACAGCTGGGCAAACCATCTTCTGGGTAATACCATCAACATGCCAACGCTTGAGATCACCTTAGGTCAAGCAGAGTTTTTGATCCATCATTCTTGCGAGCTTGCCATAGCGGGAGGCGATTTAAATGCAAAGTTAGATGGAATAAGTATTGAAAACTGGTCTACATGTCGTGCCTTAAAAGGACAAACAATCACTTTTGGCCTTCCGCGTAACGGTCTAAGAGCCTACCTAGCCGTTAAAGGAGGATTTGATGTACCGACTCAACTCGGTAGCTCTGCTACTGTAGAGCGGGATCAATTAGGTGGGCTAAAAAGTGGAACCTCACTACAAGTTGGTGATGTTTTACCTTTTAGCCAACACACTATGTCATCAAACTCTGTACAGATGACCTTCAGATATAAGCCTGACTATAACTTGCCGTTAGAACTGCGTGTCATTGAGGGCTATCAAGTCAATGATTTTTCGCGAGACGCCGTTAATTCACTGTACGCACAAGAGTTTGAAGTGAGCCAACTCGTTAATAGGATGGGATATCGGCTCTCAGGAGCCACAGTGAAGGCGCCCAACAAAGAGTATCTGAGTGAAGGGATTGCACTTGGCTCGATTCAAGTAACGCCAAATGGAGAACCAATAGTCTTGTTAAATGACAGACAAACTATTGGTGGTTATCCGAAAATTGGCTGCGTTGCCCGCATAGATTTGCCACGGCTAGCACAGGCAAAACCAGGACAAAAAGTGAAATTCGTTCGTGGTGATTTACTTGGTTTACAAGACGTATGGGGACAGTGGGCTCGATTTTTTGGCTATTAGGGCGATTTTATCGCCCCTCTCTAGCTCAAACTACCGTAGTACTTAGCTAATTGCTCTGGGTACGCCCTCTCTGTAGCGAGCTCTCTCGCTTTTGCTTCTATATTCTCAGCCGACAAGCTCATTGTCACTGGGTGAAGCGATTCAATATTGTTATCTTGGTAGTCATGTAGTCGCCACTCCTTCACCAATTTAATCGCTGCTTCATAGGCAGACGATCCTTTTACCACTTCAACCCTAGCGTAATGCTCACCTTCAAAAGTGACATCCGCAGCTCTGAGGGTGTCGTCTCTTCCCGGTATCTGCTGTGCGCCAAACAGTGGCGTGCCATGTTCTTTTGCTTGCTGGTAATCTGGGATAAATCGCGCCATATGAGCGATAGCCTTTCGACTTCTCTCGACAATGACCTCTTGATTCCAGCCTTTCTGAATTTTGCGCTTCAATCGTAAAGGTAAATGCGGTTGTGATGTCGATTCATTCGACGCGACTAAGCCATCATCAAATAAAGTGATATCTTTCGTCATGCCATGTAACTGAAACACGCCATCGGGATAAGGAGTGAGCTGCGCCATTCCATTTGGCGTTCCCCTCGGTCCGTGGAAAATTACTTCAGGCCAAAGCTCGTTGCATTCGGCCCAACGAGTGACATAAGCAGCTTTAAACTCGACCAATCTTTCGCGTGGTTTATTCGCTAAGTCGTCGATAGAACCTGTCTCATAACCACAGGCGTTAACAAGGAAATCGAACTCTAAGAATTGCGTGTGCTCACCTTGACTAACACACTCAATCATCCAACTGTCAGAACGCTCTTCTACCCCTATTACCTGTGTATTAGTCATCAAGGTACAGTTTGGAATCGCTTCTAAGGCCAAAGTCGCAGATGCAGCAATACGGAACACGCTCCATCCATGCTCCTCCACAGCAACAACAGGGAACTTAAGCGCATCTAAATCAGTATGTTTTGCGAAAGGAATCATCCACTCGTCGATCGTTTTTGGTTGAGGCGGTTGTTTTTGCTCAATCAGTTCATCCAAATCTTCGCGACTGTAGAATTTGTAATAGTCACTAGGCTCACCTAACACTTTGTTCGCTGGATCTTCAGCGACTAATTCTGCATAGCAAGATTGAATGGTAATGAGCCTTTCATACAACTCTTCAGGACTACCGCCATCGGAATATGGCACCGCAATTACGGTCGGTCTGCGATTGATCGTCTGTGGATAAAGACGTGCAGTATCTATAGATTGCTTAAGCAACTCAATACACTGTTCAGTAGAAATCTCTCTGTACAAATTTCCACCAGCATGAAGATGACATATTGGAGGGCCGCTGATCAGCCCATTTCCCTTTTCAATAAGGTGGACACTTAAACCTAGTTCGGCCATGTGAACTGCAGCCGTAGCTCCAGCAATACCGCCGCCAATAATTGCAATTTTAGGTGAACTTTTTGTTTGGGTCTTAGAGAGCATTTATATGGCTAATTCATTCATTCTAAGTGCATTTTACTGGTAATACTAAATGAATAAAATCACAAATTTTTCATGGAGAAATTATGACGTTTTTTCGAAAAAAAAATGAAAAAAACTGCTTGACTCAAAAATGGAGAAGTTACAAATAATCACTTTTGTGAATAACAAATCTTTGCTGAGCTACGCGTGCTCGGGGCTGAGAGAAAATTGAAGTTATCTACAGGCCAAGTTATCCCAAACTTTATCCACTGTTTTTGTGGATAACTGAATAACTTGACCTGCGTAATTTCAGCTAAACGCTTTATTGATAGGGGTTAAGAGACGATTTATCAAACTGTTCACAACTAAAGCAAGTGTGAAAAAAGTACCAATTGGTAGTAGAATCCAGAGCATCCAGTGCATCTGTGGTTGAAGCTCAAATCCGAATACCATTATCGCGCCTACAACGATTTCTGAGCCGACAATCGCGATAACACCTGCGATAAGCGCCATTAAACCATATTCGGCCCAGATGGTTTGTTCTACCCTCTTTTTACTTGCCCCCAAAGTACGATAAAGCTGAATTTCTTCTTGTCGTTGACCTAAGCTCAATCGAAGCAAAGTGAATATCAGTAGAAGACCCGATAGAACACCAATACCAGCAAGAAGTGTAATAGACCAGACAATCTGCCCTAACAGTTCCTGAATTTTTGCTCCCATCACTCTTATGTCCATTAAACTGACGGTTGGATGTTGACGTGATAGCTGATTGAGGAGAGGGTCATGCTCGTCTTCGACTTTAAAGCTCACTAAATATGTCGCTGGAATATTCTCTAGAACATCAGGCGTAAAGATAAAGTAGAAGTTTGGCTTCATATCCCGCCACTCTACATGCCTAATAGAATTAACTTGCGCTTTAACTTCAATACTATTGATAACAAATTCAAGTTCGTCACCAATACTCAAACCTAAGTCATTTGCGACATCTGCTTCTACTGAAACACCATGGCTTTGTGTCCACTCTCCTGATAGCACTTGATTATGCTCTGGAATACCGGTTGCAAAAGTGAAGTTAATTTCACGCCTTAACGCATCACTACCTTCTTCTCCCTTAGCTCTACTTTTTGCATCAACGCCGTTAATGTTCACAACACGGCCTCGAATAATTGGGTAGTCTTCTGAACGCGAGATCCCTGCATCATCAAGGACTTTTAGATAAGCGTCTTTTTCATAAGGGGCGATATTCAGAGCAAACGCATTAGGCGCATCTTTGGGCAAAGTTCGCTGCCAATCAGTCAGTAGGTCTGTTCTAACAAGCCACATGGTGGAAAGCAACATTAAAGAAAGCGCGAGTGCCCCAAATTGGATTCCTGTTGCCATTGTTGACCGATTAATCCTGCTTAACGCCAATTTTAGCGCTGCGTTAAGTGGGACTTTACCTAGAGCGCGAGTAACCAACACACTGACAAAGGCCAGTATTACAAATAACGCAACGATACCGCCCAACACAATCCATACTAACAGGTTGTCATAATAGGCTAGGAGCATGGGAATGATAGGAACCAACACCAACCAGTACCTGCCCTTTGAAGCTTTGGATTCTGCTTGAGGTTGCATGACGTTCACCGCACTGACATTCGTTAACCCCACCAGTGGAATCCCTAACGCAGGAATAGCGATTAGAACACTGGTAAAAACAGAAATGATGATCGGTTTCAAACCATAGGTCGGTAATGGGTTAGGCAGCAATTCGACAAGTGGAATACGCAATAGGTACTCAAGTACGACCCCTAAAGAAACACCAAGCATAACAGCCGCAATCAGTAAGATAGACACTTGAGTCAACAACCAGCGTACTATCCATTTTTTACTCGCGCCTAAACTCTTTAGCATGGCTATTGTTTTGCGGCGTGTTGTCACGTAGTGCTGACAGGTTAACACTAAGGTTGTCGCCGCCATAATCACCACAATGGCGACCGTCAGTGATAAATACTGCTCGGTACGCTGAAAAACTTCGTTAGTACGACTTGCGCTATTTTGATCTCTCCAGCGATCACTTGGCGTTAGCTCTATATTGGATTTTAAACGTTCGATATTTGCTTCATCACCATTAATGAACTTACTGTAGCGAACACGACTGCCTAACTGCACCGCTCCCGTGCGCTCGATGTCATCGCTGTGAATAAACGCTGAAGGCATCTGTTGAAAAGGATTAAAACTCAGCCCAGGCTCTTCCACTATTCGCCCTGTAACTATGAAATCAGCATCACCAAGAGTGACCGCGTCACCTATAGAAACACTCAGCTGCGAAAACAGTCGTTCATCGAGCCAAAGTTCGCCTTGCTTAACATGGCTGTAGTTTTGCTCGTCATCAGAGAGCACCATCTCTCCTTGCAACGGATAAAGACTATCGACCGCTTTGACCGTGATAAGCTTCATGCCGTTATCACTAAACGCCATGGTTCCGAAGCGGGTTTGTGAGGATGTTGTAAGCTCATTTTCTACAGCAAGCGTCTCAAATGACTCACTAATCGGGTTCGATGATATAAATACCGTGTCCGCAGTTAGCGCCTGTTTCCCCTGTTTAACAACAACCTGCTCCATTCGCTCTGCTAACGCTGTTAACGCGAAAATACAGGCAATGATCAGGATTAGAGCGATAGTGACAGGCCAAAGTTGCCCTTGCCTAATCTCACTAACGCTCCATTTAACTAACCGCCTATTCAAAGAGGCAGAAGCTGAATCAGACATGGTTAATCCTCCAACTTGCCAGCTTTCATCTTAAAGGTTCGATCACAGCGCTCAGCTAATTTTGAATCATGTGTAACCAACACGAGTGTCGTGCCATGCTCTTTGTTAAGAGAGAACAACAGTTCCACGACTGTTGATGCGGTTTGTTGATCTAAATTGCCCGTAGGTTCATCAGCAAATAGTATTTTAGGCTGAATCATAAATGCACGTGCCAACGCAACACGTTGCTGCTCCCCACCCGAAAGTTGAGAAGGAGAATGATGAATACGGCTGCCAAGGCCAACAGATTCTAACAAACTGATTGCTCGTGCCTTGTCTTCCGGCTCTCCTTTCAGTAAACAGGGCAAGGTGACATTGTCTAGCGCAGACAGACTAGGAATAAGAAGAAAGCTTTGAAAGACAAATCCGACAGACTCACTGCGTATAGCCGCACGCTCTTCGTCCGTAAGACTATGAAGTGGCTTACCTAAAAGATCCACTTCCCCTTGTGTCGGCGTATCTAATCCTGCTAGCAGAGTCATCAGCGTCGATTTTCCTGCCCCAGAGGTACCAACAATCGCGACACTCTCCCCTTCTTTGATGTCTATATTTACATTATCAAGGATTGTTAATTGTTCTTGTTTGGTAGAGACTATTTTAGACAATGATTGTGCTTTGATTACGGATGTTTGCATGTTTCGACTACTTTCCCTTGTTCTTATAATTTTGTCTGTAAGTCCTGCTTACAGCAAAACCCTTATGATTCTAGGTGACAGCTTAAGCGCTGGTTATCAAATGCCTATTGAACAGGCCTGGCCTTCTCTTCTTACGGATGACCTTGCCAAAAGCGGTCAACAAGTATCGGTCATCAATGCCAGTATCTCTGGTGATACCACTGGCAATGGTCTGGCACGGCTTCCTCATTTACTCCATCAACATAACCCAGAATATGTCCTCATAGAGTTAGGTGCTAATGATGGTTTACGTGGCTTTCCAACCGGCATTGTCCAAAAAAACCTGTCTGACATGATCACTATGATTCGAGATTCAGATGCAACACCACTGCTTATGCAAATTCATATTTTGCCTAATTATGGAAAACGCTACACCGAAGCGTTTGCCTCTGTCTACCCGAAAGTGTCACAAAACCTTGATGTACCTCTGCTGCCCTTTTTCCTTGAAGGCGTCATCATTAAGCCTGAATGGATGATGTCAGATGGTTTGCACCCTAAGCCGGAAGCTCAACCATGGATTTCAAATTTTGTTGCAGATGAGTTAATAAATCACTTCTAATTGCTTCAGCTCAATAAACTTTACAAAGCTTTACGCTAGCTTGGGTTAGTTGCCAATCGTTGGCTAAAGGAGACCGTATGATTATTGAGCCCATCATTGATGGTGTTGTCGCGCGTAGTGCCCACCCGCTTGGCTGCGCGCAATATGTATCCAATCAAATCGAATATGTAAAGTCTGCCAATCCAATTAAGCAAGGTCCGAAAAGAGTGCTCATTATCGGCGGCTCTTCAGGCCTTGGTTTGGCGGCCAGAATCGCCCTCACTTTCGGCGGGGCAAAAGCTGACACCATCAGTGTCTCATTTGAAAAGTCACCGTCTGACCAAAGTTCCGGTTCAGCGGGATTCTACAACAACTTCTATTTTAAGAAGTTTGCCGAGCAAGAAGATAGACTCGCCATCAATATCCACGGTGATGCGTTTTCGACACAGGTCAAAGATGACGTAATTGAAGCGATAGAAACCTATTTCGAAGGAGAAGTAGACCTCGTCATATACAGTTTAGCCAGTGGTGTTAGACCTAACCCTGAGACAGGTGAACTATGGCGTTCCGCTATAAAACCCATTGGCGAAGAGGTAACAGGCGATACACTGCTATTAGAATCGGATAAATGGCATCAAACAACGCTTCCAGCGGCAACAGAACAAGAAGCTTTGTCGACGTTAAAGGTCATGGGTGGTGAAGATTGGGAAGATTGGATTAACGCCTTGATCAACTCAGAGTCAATTGCTCAGGGTTGTAAAACTATTGCTTTTTCGTACGTAGGGCCTGAGTGTACTCACCCTATTTACCTCGACGGTACGCTAGGAAGGGCTAAAATCGACCTACACCAAACCAGCCATTCGTTAAATCTCAAACTCGCTAACTATGGTGGAGGAGCCTATGCCACTGTGTGTAAAGCTTTGGTGACCAAAGCGAGTGTTTTTATCCCTGCACTTAGCCCTTATATCATTGCGCTTTACAAAGTCATGAAAGAACAAGGAACGCATGAGGGCTGCATCGAGCAAATGCAGCGTCTTTTTGCTACAAAACTTTATCATTCAGGTCCGCCCCCTGTTGATTGTGAACGCTTGATTAGAATGGATGACTGGGAGTTAGATCCAACCACGCAACAACGCGTGACTGAACTGCTCGAAATACTGAATGAATCAAACTTTAAACAACTTGCCGACTATGATGGGTTTAAGCAAGAGTTTCTCAATTTGAATGGATTTGGTTACGAACATATTAACTATTTAAACGACATAGATATTGACAATTACATCAAATAAACTTGTTGTTTAAAAACGACCTCTCATTTATGAGACAAACATATAGACAGAGCCTTAAACAACCGTTTAGGGCTTTTTTTTAGCGGATCCATGATGCATGCTAACTCTCAAGTTTGCGTCAATTACTTAATCTTTGTTTCAATGACTGTTTCTACGACTATTATTAAAGAGAGCAAGGAATGCTCGGATTGGTACACTAGCCCACAGGGATCAAATATGTCTAAGTTGAATACAGGGACGATTACTATTCCTGAAGACATGAGTGATAATTGGCAAACCATCGTCAATCTACTCGCAGAGATAGTTAACGTTCCTGCAGCATTGATTATGAGGATACATAAAGAGCATATTGAAGTATTCTCAGCAAATAATAATCGCACTCACCCTTACCATGTCAGTGATAGTGAAAAGCTAGGGCAAGGTTTGTACTGCGAAACTGTTGTAAACAGTAATAGGCAGCTTGTTGTCCCCAACGCCTCTGCTGACGAAAAGTGGCGTAACAATCCAGATATGAAATTTGGATTACTTGCTTATTGCGGCTTACCCGTACGTTGGCCAAATGGTGATATGTTCGGCACGATTTGTGTTTTGGATGATCGAGAAAACCCGTTTGGCGACACATACCAACAACTACTGGTCTCCTTTCGAGACTCAGTGGAAGCTCAACTAAAAACACTTTATCAAAATCACTATTTGCAACAGCTAAATCTGGAGCTTGAATCTAGGGTCAGCACTCGCACTCAAGATCTCGTCGATCTGAACTATTCTCTCAACTTAGAAATCGACAAACGCCGTGCCGCTGAACGTAAAGTTCGTTATCAACAATTGCATGACCTAGGTACAGGCTTTTTGAACAGAAGTGCTTTGGAGTCAGAAACACAACAACTGCTCGACACCTTACCTTTAGAAGCTCATCTAGACGACCATTTTAAAATCGGCCTTTTACACATCGGTTTTACTAACGGACGCCGAATTCAAGCTAAATATGGTTATGGAGCTTGGGAAGATGTCCTTAAGGAATTCCGTCAGCGACTCACTCATCACACCGAGTTGAACGTCATCACAGCCAGACCATCATCGACAGATTTAGCGTTTGTTTTCAGAACCCATCATTACGAAAGTGATATCAATACTTTGTGTCGAGAACTTGTCGAAGTGAGTCAAACTGAATTCATCGTAGAAGGCGAACACCTGCACTTGCATAGTTATATTGGTGTGGCAAGTTCTGACGACACCCAGTCCGCAAAGTCATTGCTTAAGTATGCGGCCGAAGCAATGCAATCATGCAAAGATTCCGGGCATAAATTTAGTTTCTATTCTCAAGATATTTCAGACACCCAAAAAAACATCAGCCAGCTTGAGAGTTACTTACTACAAGCGGTCCGAAATGATGACTTATTGCTCTATTTCCAACCAAAAGTGTCGCCGCTGACTCATCGTTGGATTGGTGCTGAGGCCCTACTTCGTTGGCGTCACCCCATTCTTGGCGATATTTCAAATGAAACATTGATACATTTGGCCGAACAGAATGGTCTAATTTTTGAAGTCGGAAGCTTTGTCCTTCGTTCTGCAATACAGAAAGCGGCTGAATGGGCGAATCATGTCAACGATTTTGTCATCAGTGTCAACGTTTCAGCTGTGCAACTTCAAAGTCCACAGTTTGTTAATCAGGTACAAGATTTGTTGGTTGCTTACCAACTACCAGCACGCTATTTAGAATTGGAAGTGACAGAAAGCGGCTTAATCGCGGATGAGATTGTTGCACGTAATACGTTGATTTCCCTTAGCGACCTAGGCGTGACATTGTCACTTGATGACTTTGGTACCGGTTATGCGTCATTTAATTATCTTAAGAAATTTCCATTTGATGCTATTAAGGTTGATAAAAGCTTTGTACATCAGTTGTCACACAGTGATGAAGATAAAGAAATCGTCCGCTCTATTATTTCAATCGCCAAAAAGCTTAACCTTAAAGTCACAGTTGAAGGCATCGAAAACAGCGAGCATGAGTCCTTTATACTGGCGGAAGGCTGCGACATCGGTCAGGGCTTCTTATATGGTAAGCCAATGCCATATGATGAGTTTGAAGCCCACCTACTAAACCAAAATAATTTATCTCCCAAGTACTCATACTCCTAGTAAGCTCACAATCACTTTACTCTGAGACGAGCGATTTCTATAATCCTCGTCTTTCTTGTTCCCACAATAGAGATCAATATGGATCAACTCTCCGCTGCACTGAAAAAAATAGAAAAGCAAAACTACCATGCCTACCAACAGATCAAAGGCCAGTATGATTTTGGCGACTATACATTCCATATTGATTATGTTCAGGGTGACCCTTACGCCTCTGCGTCGCGTGTTCGTGCCGTTCGTCCTTGGTCAGTCACAGGATTAACTTGGCTACGTGATACATCCCCTTCATATCAAATTGCAGCCCGCGATTTTATAGCGCGAAGCTTTGCCCAGTTTGCCAAACAAGAAGCGAGCATCAGCATTGCACTGACAGGTCAAACAGTGCTGGATAACACCGCCGTGTTGTTTACCGAAGAAGGGATTGAACTGAGGTTTAGAATCAACTTACCAGCAGAAGGTCGATCAGTGCTCGGTAAAAAAACTGATAACATACTGACCTTCCATCTACCTAAATTTATTCGCAAAGCGACGCTGGAACGCGAACTCGATCAACAAGCGCTGATTAAGCACTGCCAAGTGATTGAAGATCAAGCGGCTCTACGTAGCCAATTAGAAAGCAAAGGGCTGCTTGCGTTTGTCGGTAACGGTTCTGTCTTACCTCGAATTTCAGGAAACTGTGACTTGCCGATGAAAGAGGCCGTTGAGTTTGTCGCACCTCAAGCGCTTGAAGTGACTTTAACCACCCCGAATAACGGTGAAGTTAAAGGTTTAGGTATTCCTAAAGGAATCACGTTAATCGTCGGCGGTGGCTTTCACGGTAAATCAACCTTGCTCAACGCCATTGAGCGTTCAGTTTACGATCACATCCCGGGTGATGGCCGTGAGCGCGTGGTAACGAACACGCTCGCTATGAAGATAAAAGCGGAAGATGGCCGCTGTGTCCATTCGCTTAATCTATCTAATTACATCAACCACCTGCCTATGGGTAAGGATACTTCAGATTTTTCTACCCAAGACGCTTCGGGTTCTACATCACAAGCCGCTTGGCTGCAGGAGTCCATTGAGTCCGGCGCTAAGGCCATTTTGATTGATGAAGATACTTCAGCAACGAACTTTATGATTCGAGATGAGCGCATGCAGGCGTTAGTGAGTAAGGGTGATGAACCAATTACTCCTTTGGTAGACCGTATTGCACAACTTAATGAACAACTCGATATTTCAACCATCGTCGTCATGGGCGGCTCTGGTGACTACTTAGATGTTGCTGACACTGTCATTCAAATGCATGACTACCAAGCAATCGATGTGACGGAAAAAGCCAAACAAGTCGTCCAATTACATCCGACACAAAGACAAAATGAAAGTGAATCTAATCTTGAGTCATTCCGCCCGCGAGGATTTAACTGTGCAGCGCTACAGAAAATATTGAGCGAAGGTAAATTCAGAATCGCCGCCAAAGGACGAGACTCATTAAGATTTGGTAAAGAGTACACTGATTTAGCGGCCTTGGAACAATTAGAATCAAATAACGAACTCAATGCCGTTGGCTGGGTTTGGTTTCAATTCGCTCAGCAACCTGGTTGGTCTAAGCTTCCAGCCAAAGATATTGAACGCTACTTAAGTGACGATTGGTACACAACCATGCCAAATCAAGGTGACTTAGCCAAACCGCGCGTACTTGATGTTCTAGCGGCCCTCAATCGCATGCGTAAGTCTCAATTTCGACCTTCCAAATGAGGTTAAAACTGTAAACTGATGTATAAAGCGCCTATTGATTGGGCGCTTTTCTTTTCTAACTACTATGAACTTCACTATTACCACTTCAAATCTCATTCTTCGCGACTTCACTCCATCAGATGTAAAACATTATGTCGACCAATGCCAAGATCCTAAATACCAACGCTATTACAACGAAGAAGATTGCTCAGTAGAAAAAAGTACCCTACTTGCAAATATGTTTATTGAACAAGCTTTAGAGTCACCACGAACCCAGTACCACCTAGCAATTCAGTGTAAGTTCTCAGGCCACTACTTAGGTCTTGCAGCGTTACGCCTGGAGCCAAACAATCAAGCCTCAATCGGCTGCGGCTTGGCAAGAAACAGGCAAGGAAAAGGTGTTGCTGAAGAAGCGATGCTCGCCTTGGTTAACTATGGGTTTAATCAACTTGATGTGATGCGCGTCTACGCGGAGACACTCTCTAGCAATAAAGCGGCGATAAGACTCTGTAAACGTGTTGGTATGTCGATTGATTGTGAACGCACCAATGACCGATTCTTCAAAGAGAAATGGTGGACCACAACCGTTTTACATAGGACGCGTTAACCTTTATTCCCCTCTTTTACCTAGACTCATTTTTGGTCCGATATAGCCACCCTAAACAACTCAAACATCCAATCACGTCTATTTGTAATTTGACATCAAACGTTTATTTCATTATTGTGCACAGCATCTAAGAATAGTTATCATTTTTAATCAATGAACTTAAGTTCTCAATCTTCTCGGACTTATTGGTTAAAGTCTATCGTTGTCCCTACCTTTATCGTAATTGTATGGCACTTGGCCACCGTCTACGGTGATATCAGTAGTTACATCTTGCCTTCACCTATTACGGTCGTCTCTGCATTCACAGATATGTTAATGAGCGGTGAACTAGCCGAACACATACGTGCTAGCCTCCAGCGAGTTGGGATTGGGTTCGGTACAACAGCTGCAATAGCGATTGCATTCGCCATGCTATTTGTTCGCTTTCAAGGTCTATACGATTACTTCGAATTTCTATTTGAATGTCTGCGTGCCATCCCTGCTTTGGCATTTAGCCCTTTGTTTATCGTCTGGATGGGAATTGGTGAAGCGCCAAAGTTGATGATCATACTATTTGCCTCGTTTTTCCCAGTGTTTCTCAACGCATATGGTGGCTTACAAAGCGTAGATAAAAAATACCTAGAGCTGGGCAAAAGCCTTGAGCTTAGCCAGCGTGAAGTCATCAGACATATTCGCTTACCTGCCGCCATGCCGCAAATCATCACCGGGCTTAGGCTTGGGTTTGGGTACAGTTGGCGAGCATTAATGGGCGCAGAACTTATTGCCGCAGCGTCTGGCCTTGGTTTTCTCATTGTTGACGCTGAAGAACTGGCTCGAACCGATAAAGCGATGGCAGGAATCATCGTCATTGGCGTGCTTGGCTTTTGCTTAGACTTTATCTTCAAGAAGGTTACCGCTCATGCTATCCGTCACTAACCTTTCCAAATCTTTTGATGATCCTCAGCAAGGAAAATCCTATGTCCTTAAGGACATTGATTTACGTATCGAAGCCGGTGAGTTTGTCGCCATCTTAGGTAAAAGTGGCTGTGGAAAAAGTACGCTGATTAAATGCCTATCAGGGATGCATGATGTCTGTAGTGGGCAGATTCAGGCTGCGAGTAACTTGGTTTCAGGGTACGTGTTTCAAGAACCTCGCTTGTTACCTTGGTATACTGTCAAACAAAACCTGCAACTCGCATTCAATAAACAACAGCGGAACTCCCACGAGACGCTCAGCGCCATTAAGAGCGCGTTAACGTTAACGGGCATACTCGACCAAATTGACGCACACCCTAATCAACTTAGCGGAGGCATGGCTCAACGCGTCGCCATTGCTCGATCTTTGTGTCGAAAGCCAAATCTTCTTTACATGGATGAACCATTCAGTGCATTGGATGCTTTAACCCGTCAAAAGATGCAGACCGAGTTAAAACGTATCCATCAGAAAACACAATGTAGCGTTGTTTTCATAACTCATGATGTGAGAGAAGCCGTTGCACTCGCCGATCGTATTTTAGTGATTGAAAGCGGCGTTTTTAAATTTGAATACAACGTAAGTCAATCCGGTTTAACACGTGACCAACTTACACAAACAATAATCCAGCAATCATTCAACTACTAGGAGAAATCAGTGAAAAAACTTATTGCGGTCTGTGCTGCGGCTGCTTCAATTGTGTGTAACAGCGCTTTCGCAGATACAAAAAAAGTCGTTAACGTCACTTACGTGCCTACACCGTTTAATCTGCAGCTTATGGTTATGCGTGAGCAAGGGATCCTTGATCAAGAACTGGCAAAGCATGGTGCTACTGTCGAGTGGCACAAAATCAGTTCAGGGGTTCACCAAGCGAAGGCAATGGCGGCTGGCTCGGTAGACATCGCTTCCGTGATGAACACAAACTCTTTTCTGATGGCAAACCGTGAAGGAAATAGCTTAAAAGTGATTGGTACTGTTGCGCGACCAAGCAAAATTTTCTCGCTGGTCGTCTCACCTAAATTTGAAGGCGATATCAAAGCGCTAGCCGGTAAGAAAGTAGCGGGTGTCAAAGGGACTGTAGTACAACAAATGCTTGTCGCGCAGCTCGCTGCTAATGACATGACTCAGTCGGATGTTAAATTCATAAATATGGCGACACCGAAAGCATTTAATGCATTAATGGCTGGCAGCGTTGATGCTGGTCTTCTTACTTCAAGTTATATCCTCAAAGCTCAAGATGGGGGTGCTCGCGTCCTTGCAACAGCAGATGGTTACATCAACCCAATTCTAATCAGTGCTACAACAGATAAGTTTGCTTCTGAAAACCCACAGCTAGTTGAAGCCTTCCTTGAAGCTCAACGTAAAGCGATGAATTACATTAAAACAAATCATCAACAAGCAATCGCAATTGGTGCAAAGGAACACGGTGTATCTATTGAACAGGCAGAAAAACTAACGGATTGGTCTGCGCTAGCCAGTTACTTCGGTAAGGCAGATATGCAAGCGTTGAAAAACGACACTCAGTTTTTAGTAGAAAACGGCCTAATGCGCGATGGACTAGATGTAGAAAACTTAGTCGCCCCAACGTCGGCAACTTACCTGTAACCATCCATTAAAAACTAAAAAGGTCATGCTAAGCATGACCTTTTCTTTAACTTCTCGATTCAGTGACGCAAGATATTCCAAGCCTCACACAACACTCTGAATCTATCGCTATCACCATTATCTCGATCAGGGTGCCATTTTAATGCGAGTTTACGCCATGTTTTGCGTATCTCAGTTTGAGAAGCGTCATGCGGCAGTTCAAACAAGCTTAATGCTTTGGCGCGATCCATCTCTTTGCCATTGGTACTTCCGACAAACTCACGGTAACGGGTCCAGAACTCATTAAGAAGACGTTTCACTTCTCCCTCTTCTGCTTCATAGTTTTTCCAATGGATATAGTAGTCCCTTAGAGGATCATGGTGATCCACTTCATGGCCAGGCACTTGATGTGAAGGCATCAAAATAATATCCATAGCTTGCACCTGTAACCAGTTATCGGGATAGAGTGTTTCCTGTAACTGATACAAAGCATTCATGATTAGAAAGTTGCGTTTAAACAAGTCCTTTTCTGGTGAATCGTCAAGCAATGGAATGAAACCCAAATCACCAAGATGAGAAGCTAGTGTATGAACTTTCCATCCACTTGGCTTTTTCCGAAGTACTTCAAGAATTGGCCAAAGCAAAGGGTTTTCCATGTATTGCTGAAACTGCGCTGTGAGTTCTTGTCGTTCTTGCATAGACTACCTTATCTCCTTCCTTTTCAATAAATGACATAAAGCGTCCTTTGTCGAGTTTCTACATTGATAATTGTCGCCTGCGCCATAAAAAAAAGAGCCGCATTCGCGACTCTTTCCTTATTGAGTTTATGGTTAAATAACACCCAACTCGCGAAGGCGCTCCATAAGATAGCTGTCTGCAGTATGACGTTCAGAAAGCACAACTTCAGGCTTAGGGTGCAAGAACAATGGCAGTGAGATGCGCGACTGCTCTTGACGAGCGCCAGTCGGATTAATCACTCGGTGCGTCGTTGATGGGAAGTAACCACCCGACGCTTCTTGCAACATGTCGCCAATATTGATGATTAAGTTGCCAAAGTCACACGGAACGTCTAGCCAGTCACCTTCTTTACTCAAAACCTGCAATCCAGGTTCGTTTGCAGCTGGCAATACGGTTAATAGGTTAATGTCTTCGTGTGCCGCAGCACGGATAGCACCTGGCTCTTCATCACCAGTCATTGGCGGGTAGTGAAGAATACGTAATAGTGTCTTGTTGCTTCCATTGATCATGTCTGACAGTGCAACAGAGAACTTTTCTTGAACTTCCGCAGGAGCGTGAGCTTCGACCCAACCTAAAAGCTCTTCAGCAAATGCATTAGCTCGGTTGTAGTAATCCATGATTTGCTCTTTTAGCTCTTCAGGCATTTGCCCCCAAGGGTAAACGTGGAAGTACTCTTTAATATCTTTTACTGTATGGCCCTTTGCCACTTCAGAAACACTCGGTGGGAAGTAGCCGTCTTGTGTTTCTACATTAAAACGAAATTCATTTTTACGCTCAGTCATAAAGAACTTGTACCAATTCTCGTAAATAGACTCAACGAGCTCTTTTGGAATTGGGTGATTCTTTAGAACACCGAAGCCTGTTTCACGTAGAGACGTAACAAACAGTTCGGCAGCATTTTCCGCTTGATAATCGACAGTTTCCAGTTTCATGACTTTTACTTTCTAATAGTTATGTATGTGAGCAAACGATTGTAGTTGTGACAAATAAGTAAAGCAAACGATAAGCTACGAGTGACATTCATTTGAATACAGAGTGTGCAAAAAAGCTAAGTTTCAACATATTTTGTGACTACGAGCGGATTTTGAGCATCAAAAAAAACAATTGTACAGTGTTTTATTAAGTGCCATTATAGACCTGTATCAATCAAAGGAGAGATTTGATGAATAGTGGTTATTCAAAAACGTTGATTACACTTTCAATTGCCTACAGCTTCGTCTTTTTGTTTTCAGCTATAGAGCCTTTGTCACGCGCGGTTTGGTTAGCGGAAATTATCCCAGCAGCATTAATATTCGGGGTAATATGGACAGTGTCACGCAACTATCGGTTTTCGAATACCGCATACCTACTAATGTTTGTTTGGTTATCCCTACACACTGTTGGTGCCAAGTATACTTTTGCGGAGGTCCCTTTCGATTGGTTTAATCAGCTTATTGGCTCTGAGCGCAACAACTTCGATCGCGTAGCGCACTTCTCTATAGGACTTTATGCCTACCCGATTGCAGAATACCTTATTGATAAGAAAAAGGTTGGTTTTGGCATTGCAACGAGCTATGCGCTATTTGCTATCATGGCACTAGCAGCGGGATATGAAATCATCGAATGGTGGTACGCTGCCCTTGCCGGTGGTGACGAGGGCATCGCATTCTTAGGTTCACAAGGCGATATCTGGGACGCTCAAAAAGATATGTTGATGGATACACTAGGCGCAATCAGTTCTCTGGTATTACTGACTGCTCAGCATCGAGTATTTTCTTCTATCCACGCCAAATAAGGATTAAACCCTTCAACAAACGGAACTTGGACGATTTGCGGCACATCGTAATCATGTACTGATGCGATTAGCTGTTCAAGTTCCGCATAGCACGCCTTCTTTGTTTTCATGATCAACAAGGTTTCTTTGTCACTACACAGCGAGCCATTCCATACATAGTGGCTTTCTATTGGCATAGTCTGGATGCAGGCCGCAAGCTGCTTTCCGAGAATTGCACTTATAATGCTCTGACTGTTTTCCACACTATTTGTCGTCGTCAAAACGATACAAAATTGGCCGCTCATTACTTTCCCTTATTTTTGATTGATGATTGGGTAGTCATCATTGATTAGTTCTTTAACAAAGCTTGAACCACTTCCGGTATAGGTGATCCATACCTTTCTCTTAGCGCGTGTCATTGCGACGTAGAAAAGCCTTCTTTCTTCCGCATATGGGTACTGGTCATCAGATTGGGTTAGCGCGCCATCAATATGTAGAGCTTTCACACGAGTTGGAAACTGCCCTTCATCTACATTTAGGACAATAACAAAATCCGCCTCTTTACCTTTACTGGCGTGACAAGTCATAAATTGAATATTCAATAACCCGAAACGCTTTTGCCAATCCCCGAGAAGTTCAGGTTTGTGGTAATGGTTTCGACCTAGCAACAAAACGCTCTGTGTTGATTTAGCACTTCGATTGAGCTGATCAAGCACCTTTTCAACGTTAGCGATAGGCGTCAGTGTCACGGCTTTCGATTTTTGCTCTTTATGACTGTTCAACTGTTTTTCTAATTGAGCAGGGTTTTGTTGCACAAATCGATTGGCTACTTCACCGATCTGGTTATTGAATCGGTAAGTTGTATCTAAGTGATGAACGGTCGAGTGAGGGAACCGCTCTGCAAACCCTGTCGTGAGATCCACGTCTGAACCTGCAAACTGGTAGATCGATTGCCAATCATCACCTACCGCAAATAAAACGCAGCCTTGTTCTTGTCGGCATAGAGCTTCGATCAATGCGAGCCGCTGGGGCGATATGTCTTGATATTCGTCGACCATAATGTAACGCCAAGGTGCCTTAAACTTACCTTTTGAAACGTATTGCGTCGCTCGGGTTATCATCAGATTAAAGTCGATATGACCTTGCTCTTTAAGCTGTTGCTGCCAAGCTTGGAAACAAGGCCAAACTAAGGCGAGCTCACTATTCAGGCGCGTATACTCAGGATGGTCAACAAGCCTCTGCTGAATTTCTTTTTTTGTTGTTCCCGTGGCTGATAATTGCATGAGTTGTTTTTCCAACCACGCTATTAATTTAGGGTTTTCAACATGACTGCCCAACTCGTCATCACCTGCGAGATACGCGATAGGCCATTTAGAAAGATGTTTTTGCCAACGTTTAAAGTTTGTCGGCGTCATCCAGTGCTTTTTGAGCCAGTCGATACACCAATTTTGACGTTGATTATCTTCCAAGGCCAACGGGGAAATAGTCACACCCTGAGGGTCTACTTGATTTAGTATATATAGGCCAAGTTGATGGAACGTATTAACTTTTACGCCTTCCGCACTTAACCCGATTTTGTCACTCAAACGCTGATTCATTTCTTCAGCGGCGTCTCGACCAAAAGCTAACATCAGGATGTCTTCTGAGCGGGCTAAATGACTCTGAAGTAGATAAGCAACACGAGCCGTAAGCACACTTGTCTTGCCCGAGCCTGCCCCCGCTAAGACAAGATTGTTGTCGTCATTGAGTAAAACCGCCCTTTTTTGCGAGTAATTTAAAGGTGAGGTTTCGATTTGTGAAAAGAGCACTTGCCAGTTCTCAAGCTCGGTCTCCATCCACTGCTCGTTCCTTGCTCTTAATTCAGTATCTGAGCGAATAATCCAAGGTTCAATGCAAGCCATTCGACTTGGCATGCGTAGCATCGCATCGTCGAGCGTAATCTCCATTTCGTGAAGATCTTTGGTTATCTGGTCTCGCCACTTTTCAACTGTCGAGTGGGTTAAAAAAGAAGGTTGCTTAGTAAAGCGTTGTACGCCATCCTCCCACTGAGGCAAATACTTGATCAGTTGCTGACACTGATTTTTATGCCATTGTTGATACGCAGCAACCGCGTATCTGGCAAATTCACGACATTTGCTTAAAGGAAGTCCTTGTATTAACCAGGCTCTCTGCTGCCCTTCATGGTGGTGGGCAAAAAACATCAAGCTGCCCCAGATAAGGCCATTTTTAACTTGTACGCGACCACTCCAAACATTAAACGGGATATGCTCTTCGCTTGATTCCGAACTGAGTATAAGTGAATCTGACGTAATTTCGATGTGGTAGTATTCGTGTTGAACAAAAAACTGTGCAGTCTTGTTAGCGGTTAGCTGCATTCTTTTTAGCCTATAATCTGTCTTATCAACATCATAACTGAATTACCTTTTCTTTTTTAAGTTTCAAGCAAAATTTCTCGTTAAGGTCCCTGTTTTAAACCACAATTTGATCAATTCAATAGCGTCAACCTGTTTGTTGCTCAAAACTTCTGCAAACTCTCTGGTATCTTTATTTAGATCAGATCGTTACCATATAAGCCATGCTAATGTAGCTCCACTTGCGAATACAAAGTTATCTGATAGTGAATTTATATAGTCAGCTCCGCCATTTCTGGGCAAACAAAACGTTTAACTATAGCCTTCTAATACTCGTCACCCTTTTAGGCGTGGTGATACCGACATGGTACTTGCAACTCAATACACTTATTGTTCCTTTGATTCTGGGGATTATAGCCGCGGCTCTTGCAGAAAGTGACGACAGCTTCACTGGAAGGTTAAAGTCCCAATCGTTAACTTTGATCTGTTTTGCCATCGCCGCTTTATCCATTGAAATGCTATTTGCTACACCGTGGCTGTTCGCTGTTGGTCTTTTTGTTTCAACATTCGGCTTCATCATGCTGGGTGCTATAGGTCCTAGATACGCTAGCATCGCCTTTGGTTCATTGCTCATTGCTATCTATACCATGTTAGGTGCGCATGAAAGCACCAATGTTTGGTTTCAACCTTTAATGCTCCTGACTGGTGCAACCTGGTACTACTTTGTTTCTATGGTTTGGCATGCACTATGGCCAATGCAGCCCGTTCAGCAAAACTTAGCGAATGTGTTCCTTCAGTTAGCCAACTACCTCGATTCGAAAAGTCAGCTATTCTATCCGGTTTCTAATCTCAAGCCTCAGCCGTACCGTATTGAAGAAGCGCGGCTCAATGCCGCAACGGTTAATGCACTTAACTCTTGTAAAGCGACGTTTTTAACTCGTTCTAAGCGCGGCCATGTAGACGGTGCCAGTGACCGATTCTTAAACACCTACTTTCTCGCTCAAGACATTCATGAACGAATCAGTTCAACTCACTATCGCTACCAAGAGCTTGCAGAGCATTTTGAACGTTTTGATATACTCTTTCGGTTTAAACACTTGCTTCAAAACCAAGCAACCTCGTGCCGCGAGATCGCTGAGGCGATACGACTCGGTAAAGAATATCAACACAACGATGACTCGGTTTTAGCGCTTGATGAGTTACAGAACTCTTTAACCTATCTTCAAGACCAACAAAACCCTAAGTGGCGTTTGTTACTTGCTCAGCTCGGCTATCTGTTCAATAACTTAGCGACGGTTGAAAAGCAGCTAAGCAATGTTAATAATCCAGATACAAATAAACTAGAAGAAGACGTTTTAGACGATACAGAAGCTCACACCTTGAAGGTAATGTGGCAACGCGTAAAATCAAACTTCACTAAAGACTCGATGCTTTTCAGACACGCGGTAAGGATGTCAATAGCATTGACACTCGGTTATGGCATTATTCAGTTGTTTGGAATTGAACGCGGTTACTGGATTTTGCTAACGACACTATTTGTTTGTCAGCCCAACTACAGTGCCACGAGACAAAAACTGGTTGCCCGCGTACTGGGTACTTTCGCTGGCATATTTATTGGCGTACCACTTTTGACCCTCTTTCCATCACAAGAGAGCCAGTTATTATTGGTCGTGGTATCGGGAGTCGCGTTTTTTGCATTTAGGCTCGCAAACTATGGCTACGCGACTGGCTTTATCACTGTCTTAGTGCTGTTTTGTTTTAACCAACTAGGACAAGGTTTTGACGTTATCCTTCCACGTATCGCTGATACCTTGGTTGGCTGTATTCTCGCCGTCGCCGCAGTAACCTTTATCCTTCCCGATTGGCAATCAAAGCGTTTACATAAAGTAATGGCAGACGCTATTGCGGCCAATCAGCACTATCTTGGTCAGATTATTGGTCAGTATAGAATAGGCAAAAAGGACAGCTTAACGTACCGAGTCTCAAGGCGAAGCGCTCACAACCAAGATGCCAACTTAACTGCAGCGATTAGTAATATGCTTGCAGAGCCAGGTCGATATGTTGCTGCTATTGATGAAAGCTACCGCTTCTTAACCCTAAACCATGCCCTTCTGAGCTATATCTCAGCCTTAGGTGCACACAGAACACGCATCGCTGATGAAGAGACTCACAAATTAATTCTCGATGCCCATCGCGTTATCCACCAGCACCTGAACGTGTTATTTACTCAATTAAACGAACACTGTAATACATGTGACACAACTGATATCGACGATCCGGTACTGGAACAACGATTAGCAGAGTGGCGCGAAGAGGATGACAGTTCAGTGCGTATGGTATTGCAGCAATTGCACTTGGTTTACCGAATGCTGCCAGAACTGCATTCCCTCGCAAGCAAATTTGCAGTTCGTGTTTCGCATAAATCGGCTGAATAATAGCCTGTGTTAGTATTTTTATTACGCAAAACTCCGCAGCTGCTTACTTATTCTTAACATGCCCTGACATTGTTCGGACAAAAAACCGACAGTGTCAAAATAAACTTGTCTGTACGATTATTCGTACGAGAGTAAGACGATGAAAGGAGACATCTCTTACCTGTATAAATCTGATACATCAACGATTGGCAGGTGCAAAAATATGACTCCCCAACAGTTTGAGGCAATGAGAGCTCAGCTCAAATCACTCACCCCTCAGCAACTGAGAATGCTAAGAGGCGAGATCAACAATAAGCTCGATTCTGACGATAGAGTCGTGGTGAATGATGAAGAGTTAAAAATGATTTCGAGCCTATTTTCGTAGCACAACTTGCTCAAAATGCAAACACACCTTAAGCTTAAATTAAGGAGGTGCTTATGCCTGTTTCTTCTGTTCAGTCTGGCTATCAAATCATTGATATGTCATCTAAGATGGCTGAAGACGCTGCGCATGAAATTCAACGTAGTCAACAACTCCAATCTATGCCAAAAGACAATACCTACGACTTCAATCAAGTAGAGTTTAAAGTCGCCCCTCCACCTTCAAATATTGAGTCTCTGACAAAACTGACTAGTGCCGAACAGTACAGTAAAATTGGTACCAATGTTATGCAAAGAGACCAAGAAATGATTGGGACGCTTTTAGATATTCATGTTTAGCGACTAATTTGTAGCAATCCGTTAAGCAACCATTGTGTTCCCTACTCCAT
Organism: Vibrio sp. R10-SG3-ISO10; assembly: GCF_059834185.1. Lineage (NCBI taxonomy): Bacteria > Pseudomonadati > Pseudomonadota > Gammaproteobacteria > Vibrionales > Vibrionaceae > Vibrio > Vibrio sp. R10-SG3-ISO10. The sequence continues at coordinate 60,886 of NZ_JCBDHG010000011.1, read as the reverse complement.
ACGCTAGAATGCTCGCAAATTTATCGCTTTAAGCCGCAATGCCGAAATTAAATCTTTCTCGCCAAGATAAAACACTTTTCACCAAAACAGAATCCGATGGTTCTACATTAGAACAAAAACTCAGTCCGCACTTTGAACGTTCTACACTCAGGTTAACTCCAAGCCCGTATATATCAGAGAAGGCTATTGCGAAACGTTGGTCTAAGCTAGAACATCTAACGCAACAAGATCTATTACTCGATGCGCAAACTCTGGCTCACGCAGAACTCTATAACAAGAACATAGAACACTTTATTGGTACGGTTAAGCTCCCCGTAGGCGTCGCTGGCCCCTTGAGAGTGAATGGTCTTCACGCTAGCAATGATTATCTTGTTCCACTCGCGACAACAGAAGCTGCACTGGTTGCTTCATACAATCGAGGTGCCCAACTGATCACTAATGCGGGCGGTGCAAGCGCAATGCTAATCAATGAAGGAGTTACGCGCACTCCGGTTTTTATATTTGATTCATTGGTAGACGCAGGTCAATTTGTCGCTTGGGTTGTGACTCAGTATGAGCACTTTAAACATCTTGCTGAGTCTACAACTTCACACGGTACGTTGCATGATATCAACGTCAATATTGAAGGTAATCATGTTTACCTTGTGTTTGAGTATCATACTGGTGACGCGTCTGGTCAAAACATGGTAACTATCGCAACCAATGAGGTTTATCACTACATATTAGCGCACTCTCCTATTGAGCCCAGAGAAGCATTTCTTGATGGCAACTTGTCAGGCGATAAAAAACCAAACTCGCATACGCTGCGCCATGTTCGCGGCAAGAAGGTCACGGCTGAGATCCATCTAGACAAAGAGCTGGTTGAGAAATATCTCCACACTACACCTGAAAAAATGACACGTTTTGGCCAAGTCACTACAACCGGCTCTGCCCTAAGCGGCGGTATCGGCGTCAATGCGCACTATGCCAATGCATTGGCAGCTTTCTATATTGCCTGTGGTCAAGACGCGGCTTGTGTCGCTGAGTCGGCCGTTGGCATCACTCGGATGGAAGTAAATCAAGACGGTGGTTTGTACGCATCTGTTACCTTACCCAACTTGATGGTTGGCACTGTTGGTGGTGGTACAGGCTTACCGACGCAAAAAGCTTGCTTAGATATCATGGGGTTACACGGTAACGGAAAGGCGAAGGCGTTAGCTGAAGTTGCAGCAGCTTTATGCTTGGCTGGTGAACTCTCTATCGTAGGTGCGTTTTGCGCTGATCATTTCTCTCGCGCTCATCAAAAACTCGCGCGATAGACGCTAACCATTTTGGGGCGCTTCCTGTTTAGGTCGCGCCTTTTGGTATTACTCTACTAACGAGTAGTGATGCTCTTTAAAGTAGATAAAGGCTTTGTTTAATGCCGCTTCTTTGATTGGTTTGACAATCACATAATTTGCCCCTGCCCGTAGAAACTCATTTTTAGTTTCTTGCATACCGTCTGCGGTACATGCATAGATAGGGACACTAAGCCCTAAATCACTACGAATGATTTCGGTCGCTTCAATACCACCTAAGTTGGGTAGTTGATTATCCATTAACACTAAAGAGATCGATGAATCTGTCTTTAGCAGATCAATCGCATTGATACCATCTTCTACCCAAGACACTTTCATCCCGTACTTCTCACAGAAAGCTTTCGCAATGAAGGCATTGGTATGATTGTCTTCTACCAAAAGTACATGAAGAGTTTCATTAAACAAGGTTGCAGGATCAGCCTCAAGCCCTCCACCACTCACTACTTTCTCAGTGCCAATCTGGAGCGGGACATTGACGGTAAAACGAGTACCTCTGCCAACGGCACTGTTTACGCTAACCTCACCTTCCATCAGATTGACAAGACTGTGGACGATTGCCAAACCTAAACCGCTCCCTCCGTATTCACGCGTGGTAGTCGCTTCGGCTTGTACAAAAGGTTCAAAAATATCCTTTAGACGTTTTTGTTCAATACCAATACCGGAATCCTGTATATCAATCGTGAATATGCAGCCTCCATTTCTACGTTCCCGGTTCAGAACGATTCGTACGCTGCCCTCATGGGTAAACTTAACGGCATTGCTGACTAGGTTGAAAATTATCTGATTTAAGCGCACTTGATCACTGTACACCCATAAATCATCTTCAATGTTGCTCTCTACAATAAATTCAACTTCTTTACTGTCGCAAAGTGGTTTAAATATTTTATCTACAGTACTTGTCAGCTCTATAAGCCTGAAAGCACTTTTCTCAATGTGAAACTTTCCTTGCTCTATTTTTGAAAAATCAAGAATATCATTCAATACAGCTAACAAATGCTCTCCGCTGTTGCAAAGGATATCCATATGCTCAACATCTTGTTCGCTTTCCATTTTGCCTTTTAGCAGCTGAGAAACGCCGAGGATCCCATTCAGCGGCGTTCTTAACTCATGGCTCATACGAGCGAGGAAATCCGCGCGTGCTCTCGCTGACTCTTCCGCCTGCTCTCGCGCCGCCTCACTTTGACGTTCAGCCTCAATAAAGCTCGTAATGTCTTGCCCTTGAGCCATGATATGCGTGATGTGACTATCGCTCGAGATAGGCGATAGATTCCAACGAAATGTCTTGTTCGCTATGGTAGTGTTAATACCGGTAAGTGTCGCACCTTGTGCACACATTCTGATATGAGGTTTTAAACTATCAATAAGCTGTTGTTGCGCTTGGCCTCGACGAAATGATCTTTCAGCGGCTGGATTAAACCGGCTCAATTCTCCGTTAGCCTCCCACAAAGTGATAGGAGACAAGGAAAAATTAAACAGTTCTGTAAACTGCTTCTCTTGTTCGTGCAACCGCTTAAAAGAACGTTCAAACGAGTTTCCAATTTGGTCAAACTCTTCAATACTCGAACCGACAAACTTACTGACTTTCTGTTCTTGTATGGTCGCATCGGTATAGTGCATCAAACTTTGTAATTCATTTGATACTCTTTTCCCTAACCAAACCCGAGTGTAGATTGCAATGCAAATGACCAGAATAGTGGTAATCGTGATCCAAATATAATGACTGCGAACAAACGTCATGACGTGTTCGTTGCTCTGTACCGTGTATACGGAAAGAAAAGTTGGAACATTATTAACCGTTAGATCAGTTCTAGACACCATATAACGGCTTGCATTGAGTGATTTAGAAGCTTGTTCTAACCACTCGATGTGTTTAGTGCTCTGTTTTTTTGTGTTTGTCGCAATGACCTCTGAACCAACAGCCAGCAAAATCTCGTCGGCATTACCGCCTTTCGCAATAGCATTTACAAGCGCAAAGTTGTTGTTTAGCACAATCCCTATGTATAGATGCCCGACAACCTCACCAGAGCTGATGTCGACTATCGCCGTGCGACGCATACCTAGGTAACGTACACCCAGAGAAGATGGTGTCTGCGAAATATGCCACTCAGGTCCGGTCATCATTTCCTTGCTTAGATGATTAATCTGGCTCTGAGACATGCCATAAAACTGATAGTTGCCATCATCCCAAATCAACTTGTTTCCGCTTCTGATATATCGAAAGTCCGGCGCGACATCAGGTGAAAGTTGATCAATGCTGTTGAAAAAGCGGTCTAAAGAGTGTGCATCTTCCTCCTGGGTTCCCTCTACCAGCAATTTATTTCGACTATAGCTATCTTGTGTAATTTCCAGCGATTTGATTCTAAGATTAAAAATCTCTTGAACAAGGCTTTTCGTCTGTTGCTTAGTTCGAGCTACTTCTTGCTCAACAACATCACGATTCACCTGATAGTTCTGAAGCACTATCACCACGATCAATACACCAATGCAAAGAAAGATTGAATTGGTAAGAATTGTCGCTAATTGGCGCTTTCTGCCTTGTTCTTTAGTTAGTCGCATTACTGATCAGAGTACCTAAATGCACGCTGCTTAAGCTTTTCTATACGTGCAGAACTGTCTTTATTCGTAACTAGCTCGAAATCACCTGAGTATACGTGGGGGACGCTGCGTCCTTCGAGATCCCATTTGATCGCTTCTGCCATCGCAATACCAGTATCATCATTCATACGCATTGCCGTAACGTTTAGAGCGCCTTCGCCAATTGCTTTTAATTCAGCAGTACCGCCTCCCCAGCCATTCAGTAGGACATCTTTCCTACCCAGTTCCGCAAGTGCATCTGCCGCTCCAAGCGCCACATCTGTTGAACAAGCATAGATAAACTGGATATCCGGATCTTTGCTCAGAGCAACTTTCGCGGTTTCATAGCCAGAAGATCGTGTCGCTTTGGTGTAGAACGAGGAGGAAAGCTTATAGGTGTCGTGATGGCTCATCTCTTCTATAAACGTATCGCCTCTAGCGTCACTCACATAGCCTTCAGAAAAGTAGAGAACCGAATAACGGCTATCTTTAGGTACCATGTTTTTGTAATACCCCTCAATAACGCGTGTACCTTTGATGTGGTCAAACCCAACATACATAAAGGGCTGCTGCTCATCCCAAGCCCTTACCGGCGTGGTAATATTTTGTAAAATCAACTTGGTATCAGTCGAGCTCAACACATGCTCGATAAACTTACGATGTCGTGTGGTATCGAGCGTGAAAATAAGGTAATCAGCCTTGTTTTGAATGGCTTCTAGTAACGATAAGCTTTGTTGCCTTACATCGACACTCGGACGAGTAAAGACCTGATTTATTTCGTAGTTCACTCCAAGCTTTTCTAATCGCATTTCAAACGCTTTGATATTACGACTCCAGTAGTCAGAGACTTGCTGACCTGGGTAAACCACCGATATGGAGATAGGAGAAGATTGTTGCGCTGTTAGAGGGGTTGGATACTTTCTAACCGTTTGACTAAGCTGCTCGGTCAGTTCTTTTTGTTTTGGGTGTGCTTCTAGATATTCGTCATACTGCCAATATCCATTCAGAACTTGAGTGGTGTGAGCCGACGCTGAAAATGAGCACAATACCAATAAAGGCAATATTGCTTTTTTAGACATTTGGTTCTCTCTTTATCTAGCCAAACAGAACATATATTTATTATATTAGTCTTTTATATAACAAAGACTAATTAGTAAGCCGAGATTGCTTTTATAATATGCAACTTATTAATTTTTCTCGGCTTTTCTTATTATGCCTAATCCTATTTAGAACGTAAAAGACAAATTCCCAGATAAGCCAAATTGGTTGTCTCCGGCATAACTACCAGCCAAGTCGATACTAACCAAATCGCCCGGACTTATCCCTAGTCCTAATGTAAAAGAGCTATCTAAGGTATCTTCGATATCCATCTCATACCCAGCCCTTAACTGCGCCCAGCCAAACGCGTTACCTTCAACGCCTAAACGCAGAAACTGTGTATCATCGGCAAGTTCAGTAAAACGTTTTTGCTTGGTTAAATCCCAGTCTATGGTTGTCGTAAAATACTCCATCGTGTACGCACCAGAGACGGTAACCTGTGGACTAAGCTTATAGGTACTAACCCCAGCAATGTCCAATGTATCAATTTCTTTGGAAAACAGATCTTTAACAGCAAAACCTAGACGGTATTCATCAACGAACCAAATAGCCCCTAAATCGAGATTAAAGGTATTTTTCTTGGTTTCGCTCTTATCATAGTCACTGACATCGAAATCCTCGACGGAGATGTTCTGCTTGTAAGTTTTCAGCTGTTGATACTTAGGGCTAACGCCAATCGACACGTCTTGCCCTTGAATAGTAAAGCGCTTCGCAAACGCAATACCAAACTCGGTATAGCCGAAGGCAATCACGTCGACGTTTGAAGCTTCATACCTTGTTTTTACATTAGCCGGAGCATCACCGCCGTTAGGAGCAATTTTAGGTGCCGCGATAACTTCAGCGTAGCCACGTGAAAACACATTGGCTGATACTACGTTAATTGGGAATGCAACAGCCAAAGCCGCACCACCAGTTACAGAGAGGGCTTTGTTGTCGGAGAGTTGAGTGAGGTAGCTATTAAGCTGAGCAGCTTGCGCGGGGTCTGTACTGCCACCACTTTCAAATGCTTTAATGGTATCTTGTAAGCTATCGATGGTGTCGATGTTTTCGTCTGTATCTCTCAGGTTTGCTCCTATTGCAGGAACAAGTAGCCCAAAATCGTCTTCATCGCGATGAACAGAAACTAGCGCGGGGTTGTAAAAAGGTGCGAGAACATAATCCGCACTTGTTACCCCCGTATTACCCATCCCGTTACCACGGCCATCAGGAACCACGGTTGCTGCATGGGTTCCACCCACTACCACTAAGGAACTAACCACCACTGATATTTTAATTAATTGATTCATATCCGTATCAACCTTTTTTATTACTCATAATCAAGATTAATACAAAATCAGAAGTTTGTAGGATTATTAATCAATTAGTCCCATATCAATCGACAACAAAATTTTGCTGAGTGGTGATAAGTTGCTCTTTCTTGTATTTTGGGAGACGTTTGATCTGATATTCGAGTTTAGAGGCAGTGCTGCGGTCTGCTCCGGCGGGTTTAAACCACTCGAGTTTTAACGGGCCTTTGCCTTTAAGCGCTTTAGCCCCGACACCCTGCTGATGTTGTTGAAAACGGCGTTGTACATCTGTCGTAATGCCACAGTAGAGCGCATTGTTGCGCATTCGAATCAGATAAACATACCACTTCGAACACGCACCATGCTCATCCTGTTTTCGGTCTGGCATTATTCAGTGAGCTGCTCAACAAGTGAACGTAATTCAGACAATTCTGCTTTAAGACTTGCCACTTCCTGCTCCAACTCATCAAGTCGACTGTTATTATTACCCGCAGCTGTTGGTGCCACAGTCGCTAATGTTTCAATATCAACCTCACCGCTGAAGAGGTGCATGTAACGGGATTCGCGTTTTCCCGCTTCACGTGGCAGTTTAACCACTAGCGCGCCCTCTTCTCTCGACGCCATATTTTCGAGTACCGACTCAAGCTCTTTAACATCGGAGAAATCTGCTAATCGATTTGTTCGTGTACGAAGCTCACCAGGGGTTTGTGCTCCACGGAGAAGTAAGCAGCAGACAATGCCCTTCTCTTGTTTTGTGAGCTTAAGATCTCCAAACTCCGTGTTACAGAAACGGTGCTGGAACTTATTAGCTCGGCTGTTAAAGCCACTTTCATCGCTCACAAGTCTACGTGCTATTAAAGCGTCTACAGCATCTTGCACTTCTGCATCACTTAGCGACATTACAGGCTCTCGGTTACTTTTTTGATTACATGCCGTCGTTAAGCTATTGAGTGTGAGTGGGTAGTAGTCAGGCGTAGTGACTTCTTTCTCGATAAGACAGCCAATTACGCGCGCTTCTATATGGGATAGCTCGATATTCATGTTATTTCCTTATTCTTTCATCTCAAACACTAATCTAGTGCTCGGCGAGGATGGGAACTTTTTTAACATTTCCGTTCTCATCGATCATCACTATTTTGCTTCGATTCAGCTCTACTTCGGTCACTTCTTGTCGAGTACGCTCTTTTTTATAAGCACTAATGAGCTTGCTTGCTCGTGGAGTTTGATCTTCAGACTCACACTTTGGGATAACGATCTGCGACATTCGCATTTTGAATTACACATAAGCTTCTAATGCTTGAATCATATCTCGAAGTTTCATTACTCTCAATTGGATGCAAACAGATTGGCGATAAAACCGTCAACGTACTGTAATGATTGATCTTAGGACTGTTCTCATGCGGTTTGTTGTGATTTAATCCTTGTTAGTTATTCGAAAATTAGGAAAGGGACCTATGAGTGGTGTATTTGAAATCGTGTCTCAAGCACGTCGTAAGAATAAGCTAAAGCGTGAGCTTATTGATAACGAAAAGAAAGTACGTGACAACCGTAAGCGTGTTGACTTACTAGAAAACCTGCTTGATTACATTAAAGCGGACATGAGCAACGAAGAAATCGTTGGCATCATCAAAAACATGAAAGCAGACTACGAAGATCGTGTCGATGACCACATCATCAAGAGCGCAGAAATTTCTAAAGAGCGCCGTGACATTAGCCGCCGTATCCGTGAGCTAACTGAAGAAGACAAAGTGATTCAAGGTAAGAAGAAGTAAATTCTATTACTGCTCAAAATCAAAGCCTACACCTCTGTGTAGGCTTTATTTTTTCCGAATAATCATTCGGCTGTTAACCAACATAATTGGTTATTATATTTCTGTAGGTAACGTAAAACGTTTGCGTAATCGCTAACCTTCTCCGTTCCTATTTTTGGGGCTTTCATCACACATTTAGCCCTGTTATATTTCACACCAGTTAATCATTTAGACCATTCGAGGCACGGAGCTTCCTCACTTATCTCAAGAAGAGAAGAATTGGTACCGACCGACGTCGGCAAAATTATAGAGGGTCAAATTATGGATATGGTTGAAATTTTAGGTTACGCAGCGTCAATCATGGTTGCGATTTCACTAACAATGAAAGATATCGTTAGACTACGAGTATTAAACTTCATTGGTTGTGCATTATTCACTGCGTACGGTCTGATGATTGATGCTTGGCCTGTCGTTGTAACTAACGGCTTCATCGCATGCGTTAACGTATACTTCCTTGCAAAAATGCAAAGTGAAAAAAAAAGCGAACAAGTTAAAAGCGCCGCTTAACTAAGCCTACCTATTTAAAAAAGCCCCAGATTAGGCAGCTAATCTGGGGCTTTTTGTTGTCGTAATATACATTAAGTAATTAGAGTTAGTTATTCGCGACAATAAACAGCACTTCTACTCGACGGTTACACGCTTTACCAGTCTTAGTTTTATTGGTACAAGCCGGGACATATTCCCCATAACCGCGCGTAAAAATTGAATCCATAGCGACATTGTTACGAACCAACTGCTGTTTAACCGCTGTCGCTCGCTTAATCGAGAGTTTATCATTGAAAGTCGGAGCCCCAGTGCTGTCTGCATGGCCATCGATTACAATGTCTATCCCTGGTTGCGTAGATAGATAGCTACCCATCATATTTAACCAGTATTTAGAATCAGGAGAGACATGCGAAGAGCCTGTATTAAACTTGATGGTATCTTTCAATTTAACCATAACGTGGTTGCCTGGTAGCAGTTCATAATCAACACCGTTGCTCACCAGGAAGTTCTGAAGGTCACTGTAGCTTTGTGTGCGTTGCTGACCCATCGGTCCTTTGACACCTGAAGAAGCCAATACTGGTGCAGCTCCCCACTCGGGATAGCGTACTTCAAAGTCTGAAGTTGGCGCTGTATCCAGAAGGTCCCCTCCTAGCATTGTCATATCGTCTGGCAAACTGCCACACCCAGAGAGCGCTAGAATTAAAGGAAAGATTAAGTACTTCATTGATTCACCGTGAGTTCCATGCCGATACATAATCTATATCGGCAATCTCGCTGTTACTTTAGCCACCGCGGTAAATTTTTTTCCTTTTAAGATAATTATAGTGAAATTAGCTCAAGCAATAATCAAAGTTCACGATTAGAAATAGTTTTAACCCTCAAAGCAGTCTCACTATTGTTTCTCTTCAGGATAGGAACAAGTAGAATCAACACACGAATCACTCACGAGTAAACGCTTTGAAATCTCTAGTTTCGTTTACTCGCGACAAATAGAGAAAATCATATGAAAAAAATTGCGTCGCTTTTCCTTATCGCCGCTTCTGCATTGATCGTAGGTTGCTCTGATAACTCTCAACCTGTTGAGGGTAAACAGTACGAGCAACTACCAGCAAATCTATCCACTTTTAGACTTCCTCAAGTCACTGAAGTTTTCTCTCTAAATTGTGGCCACTGCCGTCATATGGAAAACGAAATCCCTGAGATTGAAAAGCTCACCGGGCAAAGCATTGGTAAAGTTCATGTGACTTTCAATGAGAGCGCTCAAATTGGCGCGATGATTTACTACGCTGCGGAAATGCAATTGGGTAAAAAGCCTGATCATGACATGATGACAGAAATGTTTGCTGCAACTCAAATGGGGGACGGCGCAACACTTTCAGAAAAGAAAGCAGCGCTTGACCTCGTATTCCACAGTCGCGACCTAGTCAGCCCTTACGACTTCAACGAAGAGCAACAAAAACAACTGTTCGCAGCGATGCAGATCGCGGATGATATTACAACCAAAGGTCAGATAAATGCGGTACCAACCTTTATCGTCAATGGTAAATATCAGATTATTACCAGTGGTCATCAAGATGCAGCAGGTATTGCTGAAACGATCAACTTCTTACTTACTCAACCTTAATTCAACGGATAGGATTTATGTCTAAAATTGTCTTCCCGATTATTATTTTCGTACTTGCGGGATTCTTCATTTATCGTACATACACAAACCATAAGGCTAGCGAGTCAAACTTCGCAGCAGGTCAAGCCTTCTTACTTGAGAACCAGAAGAAAGACGGTGTTGTGATGACTGAAACTGGTCTTCAGTATGAAGTACTACACAAAGGCGAAGGTAACGAACATCCAACACCATCTAGCAAAGTTAAAGTTCATTACCATGGTACATTGTTAGATGGAACGGTATTTGATAGCTCTGTCGAGCGTGGCGAGCCTATCAGCTTCAAGCTCAATCAGGTAATCAAAGGTTGGCAAGAAGGGTTAACTTATATGTCTGTAGGTGACAAGTTCCGCCTTTACATACCTAGTCAGCTTGCATATGGCAAGAACGGAACAGGTCCAATCCCACCAGCAGCTACCTTAATCTTTGATGTAGAATTATTAGAAATTCAATAATCGAACACTGATGATTTAAGATAAAAAAAGCCAGTCAACTTATTCGTTGACTGGCTTTTTTAATACTGATTGATTCTATACCAGTTTTTCTTGCATCAAGTGACGCTTGATAAAGTCTACATCCGCTTGGTAAAAATCGTTCAATGGAATTTGATCTGGTGATAACCAATGAAACGTCTGCTTCCTATCGCTATCAACCACTTGTGGTTCTTGCTGTTCGTTGGCATTGAAAATCGCATAATAGATGCGTCCGCCAAAATCATTAACAGCGCTATACGTCGCCGAATGTTTCACGCTTTTCATCTTCGTTTCTTCAAACAGTTCTCGTGCAGCTGCGTCAGTACCCGACTCATTGTGATTAACTGCACCACCTGGAAACTCAAACACCATACCCTTTTTAGCACGATAGCGCTCTTGAACTAGCACCTTGCCATTCTTACGCACGATAGCCATCGACAGGTGTTTCATATTTGACTCCTTTCTCATTATATTTTTCGCAATATCATAAGCTTATTTATATGGGGGAATTGTTTATGAATTGCAACGTACCGACAAACTTCACCCGAATATTAACTTAATGGCATAGATTTCAAAGACGCAAACGATAAAAACATGATCTAGGAATTAAAAAAGCCAGCACATTGTTTGTGTGCTGGCTTAATCATTAGTGAGTTAACGTGTTTACTTGTGCTTATCTTGGATGTATTTCTGGCTAACATCGACAACGGCAACATCTTTGAAAAAGCTGCGCCCAAGTAGTAATGGGAAGGTAAGATGCGTTCTATCCGCTAAAGTAAAATCGGTCTTGTCTTTCAAATCACCTAGTTGAACCCAAGCTTCTACAACAGCACGCTTATGTGAATCTTCGGAACTAGACTGTCGGACCTTAACCCAGCGTTTAACAGGGAGTGCAACTTCCTTGCTCTTAATACCATCGTGCTCAATTTTAAACTTAACCCAGTCTTTTCCATCACGCTCAAAAGGCACGATATCTACTGCACTAATGGAAGATGTGGTTGCACCTGTATCTACTCGCGCTTTGAAGCTTTCTTCTAAGCCAGGCACGTAAACCCATTCTTCAGCACCTAACAAAAGCTTTCCATCTTGGGTTTTCTTTGGTTGCTCTTTAACGACTGGAGGTTTCGGTTTCTCTTCGGGCTTAGCAGGTTTTTCAACCTCTTCTTTTGGCTCTTCAACCTTAGGTTTCTCTACTTCTTCCTTCGGCTGTTCTACTTGTGGCTTCTGCTCTGGTTCGACGGGCTGTTGTCCTGTGGTTGAACACGCCATCAAACCGCCACTTAAAATAAATGGAATCAGTGTTTTCCACGTTTTATTCATTTGTTCACCTAACTCGACAAAACAGAAGTGCTTAAAATGGGGTCTAACGACCCCTATTACACTTAAGAAACTTTAATTATCGCTTCGGCTACATAAGGAATGTCCTTTTCAGTCAGTCCAGCGATATTGATTCGACCATCACCTACCCCATAAATGCCATATTCTTCACGGAGTTGCGTCATTTGGTCTTGGCTAAAGCCTAGCACAGTAAACATACCTTTGTGACTTTCTATAAAGTCGAATTGTGAAGTATTGTGGTTATTTCTCAATTCATTACATAAAGTCTGGCGCAAGCTGACTAAACGTTGCTGCATTTCGCTTAATTCTTGTTTCCACACACCTGTCAGTTGGTCACTTTGCAAAATGGTCTTAACCAACGCTGCACCGTGATCAGGTGGCATAGTGTAAGTTGCGCGTGCGAGTGTCAATAGCTTACCTTTTGCGTTGTTCACATCACCTTGTGATTTGCCTACCACGATGGCAGCACCAGTTCGCTCACGGTATAAACCAAAGTTTTTAGAACAAGACGTCGTGATCAGCATTTCTTCGACGTTGTCCGCCATAAAGCGTAGACCTTTGGCGTCTTCTTCGAGTCCATCGCCAAAGCCTTGATACGCGATATCAACAAACGGGATGAAACCATTTTTCTGAGATAGCTCTGTGATCGCTTGCCAAGCAGCAAAATCGATATCAGCACCTGTCGGGTTGTGACAACAACCGTGGAGCAAGACAACATCTTCTGGCCCTGCTTGAGCAAGATCTGACATCATTTTGTCGACATCAACTTGCTTAGTTTCAGGGCTAAAGTAGCTGTAATGTTTTACTTTTAAGCCAGCGGCTTCCATAACCGGACGGTGGTTGACATAACTTGGATTAGAGATCCAGACCGTGGTATTAGGCTGAGCCACTTTCATTAAGTCACCCAGCATGCGCAGCGCGCCACTCGCACCCGGTGTTTGAATTGCAGCCACGCGCTCCATGGCTGAAGTGCCATCAAGCAGCAAATTAACCATCGATTGGTTAAACTCTTCACAGCCTGCTAGGCCAACATATGATTTGGTTTTTTGCTCAGCGACAACGATATCTTGAGCTTGAGAAATTGCTCTCATCACTGGTGTTTCGCCAGCGCTGTTTTTGTATACCCCAATGCCAAGATCCACTTTTTCAGCTCGTGGGTCATTGCGGTATGCAACAGATAAAGAAAGAATAGGATCCAATGTAGGAGTCGGTAAATGAGAGAACATGAAAGTCACAACCCTTTGAAATTCAAGTAACGAACTTCAACTTACCATCTAATCGATAGATCTAGAAATAAAATTTCATCCTGTCAGAGCAAAACAGGATAAAAAACCAAACCAATTAACAATTATTTAACTTTTACATTTACAACAGAGAAATCTACTGGATGATTTTCAACACTACAGCTTAAAGCTATGGATGATTTGGTTCGAGCTCCCACGCCACTCTAAGTTTAAGTCTCGTTTGTCTTGCTCATATTTGCCATCAATCAACGTATCAATGTACTGAGTAATTTCCCTTTGTTCGTCACTTAGATCTGCAAGTGTATATCCCGTCCAAACCCAAATGTCTTTATCGGGGCATTCTTGTCGAACGCGTTTAACCAATTTTAGAATATGTGGCACATTTGCAGGATGAAGCGGATCGCCGCCTGATAGGGACAAGCCTCTACGCTTTATTCTTGTATCGTTGAGATCCGCAATGATTTGGTCTTCCGCCTCTTGGGTAAACAACACACCAGAATCTAATCGTTGCGTCGATTGGTTGTAACACCCTCGGCATTGGTGAATGCAACCTGATACAAACAGTGTGCATCGTGTGCCCGGTCCGTTAACGACGTCGATTGGATAATACTGGTGGTAGTTCATGATATCGCTCTTAAAATAAAATGAGCCCTAACATCTAGGGCTCGATTAGAAGTCGTTTATTACGGAAGATTACAGGTGCTTCACGCGTCGTTTCACTTCTTCTTGCTTGCCGAAGTTGAACGGTCTTGCATCTGGACTGCCTAGGTAACCACAAACGCGTCGAGTAACCGAAACTTTGGTCGAGTCATGGTTACCACAGCTTGGGCAGGTGAACCCTTTGCTCGTACAATCAAACTCGCCTTTGTAACCACACTCGTAACACTCGTCGATCGGTGTATTGGTACCGTAGTAAGGAACGCGGCTGTAGCTGTAATCCCAAACGTTTTCTAGCGCTTCAATGTTACGCTGCATATTTGGAAACTCGCCGTAACAAATAAAGCCACCACTTGAGATGTACGGATACGGCATTTCAAAATCGATCTTATCGTATGGGTTAACCTTCTTCTCCACGTCAAGGTGGAAGCTGTTTGTGTAATAACCCTTGTCTGTTACCCCTTTGATAACACCAAACTCTTTAGTATCAATTCGGCAGAATCGGCTACACAAGTTTTCACTTGGCGTTCCGTACAGGCTATAACCATAACCTGATTCCTCAGCCCATTGATTCACTTTGTCTTTAAGATACTTAACCACGTCGATCGCTTTCTGACGTAATGCAGAATCATCGTAAACGTGCGTCTCATCGCCAAACAGCGCATTGATAGTTTCATGGATACCAATGTATCCGAGTGAGATTGATGCACGGCCATTTTTAAAGATGTTCGCGATTGGCTCATCCGCTTTTAGGCGAACGCCACAAGCGCCCTCCATATACAGAATTGGAGCAACACGCGCTTTAACGTTTTCAAGGCGAGAAATGCGCGTCTCTAGTGCGCGGCGAGCGAGGTCTAAACGCTCATCGAGTAACTTGTAAAACTGCTTTTCGTCGCGGTTTGCTGCAATTGCAATCCTTGGTAGGTTTAAACTCACGACACCTAGGTTGTTACGACCTTCGTGGACAAGCTCACCATTTTCTTCGTATGTACCCAAGAAACTACGACAACCCATAGGCGTTTTAAATGACCCGGTGATTTCAACCACTTTGTCGTAGTTAAGAATATCTGGGTACATGCGCTTAGAAGCACATTCAAGCGCAAGCTGCTTAATGTCGTAGTTCGGATCTTCTGACTTGTGGTTCAGGCCATCTTTGATGCCAAATACCAGTTTTGGGAACACCGCTGTTTTACGGTTTTTACCTAGACCGGCAATACGGTTCTTCAGGATCGATTGTTGAATAAGTCGTGAAGCCCAGCTTGTACCGAGACCGAAACCAAAAGTGACAAATGGGGTTTGACCGTTTGCTGTGTGAAGTGTGTTTACTTCGTATTCTAGAGACTGAAATGCGTCATAACACTCCTTCTCAGTGCGAGCTGTTGCAAAGGCTTCAGGGTTAGGAATATCCCACTCTTTAGCGATCTCTAGATGCTTGTGATAGCTTGTCATCACGTATGGCTCAAGGACTTCATCAATACGGTTGATCGTTGTACCACCGTAAATATGACTCGCAACTTGGGCAATAATCTGCGCAGTTACTGCTGTCGCTGTCGAGATTGATTTTGGCGTGTCGATCTCGGCATTACCCATCTTAAAACCGTGAGTAAGCATTCCTTTAAGATCAATCAGCATACAGTTAAACATTGGGAAGAACGGCGCGTAGTCTAAATCGTGGTAGTGAATATCACCCATTTCATGAGCTTGAACGATATCACGCGGTAAAATGTGGGTCTTCGCGTAGTGCTTCGCAACAATGCCTGCCAATAAATCGCGCTGAGTAGGAATAACCTTACCGTCTTTGTTGGCGTTTTCGTTAATTAAGTCAACATTGCTTTCTTCGATTAAGCCTTCAATCTCGCGAGTCAACGCACTTTGCTTTTCGCGCGCAATATCACGGTCATGTCGGTATTCAATATAAGCACGAGCAAGAGACTTGTATGGCCCTTGCATTAACTCATTTTCTACTCGGGTTTGGATGTCATTGATGTGTACTTCATCGTGATCTTTTAGCTGAAGCTCCACCGCAAGTGCTACATTCAGTGCATAAATTGCGATTTCTTTATCAACGTGCTCTGCTGCTGATTCCACTGCAGCTTGAATACGATCCCTGCTAAACGGAGCTCTTGAGCCATCACGCTTGATTACGATTGGTTTCACCTTTTCTCCTTACCCCAGCATACTCACAGACTTATCCACAAACACACTATATAGGGCGATTTATTTTTCGACTGACACTATATGTTGTGGCGTATTTAACGAGATGACACAGGAGAAAGTATTGATTTTGATCAATAAAATTAGACCCTCGCTCAAGATCAAATCGATCTTAGTGGCACTGATCTCAGTTGCAAAGAAAATGATGAAAATTAGAAAAATGCAACAAATCCTACTTGCATTTTTGGGATGTCTTGTAGCATAAAGGCTGCAATATATTTCATTGAGTTAAGCCTATGCTACCCCCTAAAAAGTGGTCACTTTTTGTTTCTCTGTTATGTTTGCTCTCTTTTTACTCTAGTGCCAACGACACCATTTATACGACTTGGAATATCGAGTGGTTGAGCGACACACCTTCTGAGCAGTTTTCTTCATCACAGCGAAACGAAGATGATTACCTCGCTTTGAGCCGTCATTTTGATTCTATTTCCCCTCAAGTTCTCGCCTTTCAAGAGGTCAACGACCCTATCGCGTTAGAGCGCGTTATCGGCTCTGACTATCAATTATTTTTTTCACAAAGAAGTTTACCGAGTAATAGAAAGCACCAGTTTGATGAGATTAACCAATACACAGGATTTGCGGTAAAGAAAGGAATAAACGTTTCTAATCGCGAAGATATCCGTCTCGATAGCAGTAGCAGCAGTAAACTAAGATTTGCGACTTATATTGTGCTAAACCCAAACAGTGCTAATTCAGTCCATGCATTGTCTGTCCATTTGAAAGCACGTTGCTCTGGTGCCTACCGCAATAGTCGCGATTGTAAAACGCTAAAAGAACAAGGCAAAAACCTAAATCTTTGGATTAAAGAGCGAGAATCGAATGGTGAGTCTTACGTTATATTGGGCGATTTTAACCATAATCTCAGTTACCAAGGCGACTGGCTATGGAAAGAAATGACCCAAGGCACCTCTGCTCGCCTCGCATCAAAACAGACCAAGGCTGAGTGCAAAGTTAAATCGCGTAACAACCCAAAAAGGACTCACCAATTCAGGTCATTGATTGATCATATCATTGTTAGCGAAGCACTCACGGCAACAAAGCCTGAGCAAAACGTTTTTCCAGTGTCAGACGTCCTCGATTATACACTGAGCGATCACTGCCCATTGAGCATGCAATTACACTAGTTAAATATCGCTCGGATTGAGTACCACGATATCGCCCGCCTTAAGGCCTTTGCGTACACGGAAATCTTCACCTAGTTGAACTAACCGTGTATGCACCTCACCACCTTGAACGACTTTGACATAATCCAGTTGCCCTACTTGATAGATGGCCTCTAACGGAACACGTACGACTTGCTGTGTGCCTAGCTCGACTGACACTCGTGCAAAGTTACCTGGGTATACTTCTTTCTCGGTTTCAAACGCTAATTTAATGAGATAGCTACGAGAGCCAGCGTCTGCTGACGGTGTAATTTCACTCACAGTAGAATCTATGATGATGCCATTAGTGGGTAAATCTAATGCCAGTGTTTTACCCAGTTCAATATGAGGCAAGACAGATTCTGCAATATCTGCCTCTACGACAAGGGATTGCGGGTTATACATAGATAACAAGGCGGAGCCCGGTGTCGCAGTATCCCCTTGATGAGCAGTTTTCTGAGTAATGATGCCATCAAAAGGAGCAGTAATAACACTATAGCCAAAAGTGGTTTCTGCCTCAGTAACGGCGGCTTTAGCTTGCATTAACGCTGCTTGAGAGGTTTGTAGATGATTCTCTGCTTGGTCATATTGAGACTGAGGCACAAGCTTTCTGTTCAGAAGTTCCTTAACGCGTTGATACTCTTTTCTCGCATTGTTTAACGTTGATTGGGCGGAGACAAGCGCTTGCTCTGTCTGTTCTACCTTAGCATCGAGATCCCCGCTTTCTAGGCGTATCAGAATATCCCCCTGCTTTACCTGATCACCAACACTCACAATAACTTCGGCGACGGTGGCGGTTAACCTTGAGGCAACCGTCGCTTTTTGCTCAGCAACCACACGCCCTGAAAACTCTCTTTTTATCGTTTCTTCACTTGCGACAAGCTTAACGGTATCAAAGCTTGGAGCGCTCATCATACGGACTTGGCGCTCTACAGGCAGTTTTGGCGTAAACACTCCCGCCATATACAAAAACAGAACAGCTAAACCGCTAAACAGTAATCCACCAAGCAGCCATGTTTTCTTATTCATTGTCGTCTCTCCTGCTTTCTCGGTGTTTTGATTCTTTGTTATGCATCGGCATACCATGCCCTTCAACTCGCTCATACGCGAGGTTATAAACCACTGGAATCACAATTAAAGTGAAGATGGTTGAGGCTGCGATACCGAATATGATCGCCCACGCTAAGCCGTTAAAGATTGGGTCTAGCGTGATAATAACATTCCCCAACAGCGTTGTTCCGGCTGTGAGCAGTATCGGCCTCATTCTTACAGCACCAGACTGGATTAGTGCCTTGTGTAGTGATTCCCCACTGGCAAGAGATTGCTGAATAAACTCAATCAAAACCAGTGAGTTGCGGACCACAATACCCGCGAGAGCAATCATACCAATCATGGCGGTCGCAGTGAACAACGCAGGGTTTGGATAACCGTTAATCTCTTGACTCATACTGTTGAGCAGCCAAAAGCCGGGCATGATACCAATAACGGTTAAAGGTATTGCCAGCATGATGATCCCGGCAACCGCAGGTAAACTTGTTTGAATCAGCATAACGATAAACACGCCAAATAGTGCTGCGCCATAGGCAATACCTAAGTCTCGAAACACATCGACGGTAATTTTCCACTCGCCTTCTCCACTCCAGACTACGTCGATACCTTCGTTAACCTGCCAGGGCTTACCTGAACCGTTGTTTAGGTAACTACGTTCGTTCCATTCAACCCAGTTGTTTTCATGCACCCTATTTTGGTCAGCTATGACATCAGCAATGATTTCACCGGGCACTCGACCCACAGTTTCTGCGTACACATAAACAACAGGTTTTAGGTTCTTATGATAAATCGGCGTATGTACAATGCGTTTTTCAAACCGCCCTATCTCTCCCAACTGTACCAATGGTTGCGGGGCGTCAACCAGCGAGCCATTGTTGAGCGTCTTCACTACACCCGCTTGCCCCCTAACATAAAGACGCAACAGGCTATCAAGATCATCCCTTTGGTCACGAGGTAAACGAATTTTTACTGCCAGTGGGTTTACTTCTCTATTAGAGCCCAACTGACCAATGACATAACCGTTATTTGCCGCCGCTATTGTCTCGTTGACTTCTTGTATCGACACACCAGACAAGGCGGCTTTTTCTTGGTCAACGATAAATTGCCAAGCTTCTAGCTGATCATCAATGCTAGTATCAACTTCTGTAACAAAAGGCTCTAGAGAAAGGCGCTCAGCAACGCGCTGTGCCTCCAGCATTAGCTCTTGGTAAGAGGTATGATCTTCACCATAAACTTCCGCGGTAATTGTAGCGATAACCGGAGGCCCCGGGGGAACTTCGACAAGCTGAATTGATGCATCAAAACGATGAGCAATCTGTTCTAAATCACTGCGAAGTCGAGTCACTATTTCATGTGACTGCATAGAACGTTGGTCTTTTTGTGCCAAAACAATCCGTAGCTCGCCTTGATACGGTTGGCTACGCATAAAGTAGTGTCTAACCATACCGTTGAAGTCCATTGGTGAAGCAATACCCGCAAAGCCAGATACCGACTCTACTTCAGGTACAGTCACTAGATAGTCAGAAAAAACACGTAGCGTATTCGAGGTATCAACAAAGCTTGAGTATTCAGGCATGTTTAACACCAACTGAAATTCATTTTTGTTGTCGTAGGGTAAAAGCTTCAGTGGTACAAGTCGCATTGCCGGTAAAAGTGCCGCAGCAATAAACAAGCCCGCGACAATCGTCAGAAATAGCCACGCTTTTTTACGGCTTTTAAGCAGCGGTGTCAGCAAACGCGCATAACCCTGATAGAGCGTTGATGACTCAAAATCATACTGACCTGACGAAGCGGCTCCTTTGAGGATCTTTTTAGCAAGCCAAGGCGTGACAAAAAACGCCACTAAAGTACTCACTACAACGCTCACAGGCACATTAAAAGCCAATGGTGCCATATAAGGCCCCATCATCCCTGTAATGAAGAACATTGGCGTAAATACAATGACAATAGCAACCGTCGACATTATCAGCGCGCTGCGTATTTCTCCCATCGCAAGTACAATTGCCTTTGCGCGAGGCAGATTTTTGCGCTTCAAATATCGTTCGATATTGTCGATACTGGCTATGGGGTCATCCACAATCAAACCCAAAGCCAGAATCAGCGCAAACAAGGTAACTCGATTGATCGTGTAACCAAACAGTAAGTCGAGCCCTAATGCCGCGCCGTAACTCAATGGAATCGCAATACCGACGACTAGCGCACTTCGCCAGTTTAAAAACAGGCCGACAAACACAACGACCGTCAGCACTGAAATGGCTAAACTTGAGACCAGATTGGAAACCTTGTCATCCGCGGTTTTACCGTAGTCTCGAATGATGTCGACTTTGACCGAGGACGGGAACTGATTTTGTTGCAACTCATAGAGCTTCTCGACCGTTTGACTCGCTACATCTACCGCATTCGCCCCTTTTTGCTTGGCGACTGAAATGAACACCGCCGGATGTTCCACTTTGTGTTTCGCATCAATGTACCAAGTGTCGTTGGAAGGCTCCGCTGCGCGCTCAATTACCTTCGCGACATCGCGAAAAAACACCGGTTTGTTATTGACGACGGCGACAACCAGATCACCGACCTCCTGAGCACTGGTAAGCAATCGACCCGACTCTATGAGATACCGATTGCCGTCAACCTGAATCGAGCCCGCTTGCTGTTTATTGTGGCTGACGTCAAATGCAAAGTTTAAATCCCTTAAGGTAATTCCATAGCTTTCCATCGCAACAGAATCTAACTCGACACTAATCAGCTTAGATTCCCCACCGACCACTTGAACACCGTTTGTTGATGGAATTGATTTGATGCCAAGTGTTGCTTGGTCTGCTATGCGCTTGAGATCGTGCCTATCTACCTGTTTAGGATCAGTTGAATAAAGCGCCGCAACTACGATAGGCACATCATCTATTTCGACGGGCTTTACCAACCATCGAGTGACGGAAGGAGGAATATGATCTTGATTGGAGTAAAGTTTGTTATACAGCTTAACCAACGCCTCTTCACGCGGTTCGCCGACAAAGAATCTAACAATAACCTGTGCGGCGCCATCTGATGAAGAGGAGTAAACGTACTCAATCCCATCGATTTGGCTGAGCAATTTTTCGAGAGGCTCTGTTACCTGTCTTTCAACTTGTTGTGCACTTAAACCTGGCGCTTCAATCAGCACATCCGCCATTGGCACGACAATTTGAGGATCTTCTTCCTTAGGCGTCAGCCACAGAGACACCGCACCAACTGCCAATAGAAAAACAATGATAATGGGCGGAAAGAAGCTGTTCATTATCGAATGAACGACACCATCCTTGGTTGAACTTCTATTCATTCTGTTCTCCTAACGCACTAATTCGCTTTAATCGGTGAGACGGACTTTTGAGTTGATGAATCTAGCGCCTTGATGAATAGCGAACCTAGAAGCATCGAGCTGAAAAATAACAATATATCACTATTGCCAAGCGCCAAACTTGTCACCGCAGGTCCAGGGCATATACCGGCTATCCCCCACCCCAATCCGAACAGGGCCGCGCCAATAACCAGTTTGACGTCAAGGTTAGTTTGGGTAGGGGTTGAAACAACCGAACCATCCATCGCCCTAGAGGTTTTCTTGATGTGTAACCAGTAAAAAGGCATAAACACCAACAAAGCGCCACCCATGACAAAAGCGAGACTCGCGTCCCATTCACCCATTACATCAAGGAAGCCGACCACTTTCTGTGGTTGGATCATACCTGACATCGTCATTCCTACACCAAACAATAGTCCGCTAAATAACGGAGCTAAACGTAATACAGTCGATTTCATCTGTCACTTACCCAAGTATATGAAGTCGCACGTAAACCGTGACTGCCGCTACACACATAAAGATAGAAGTGGCGACAATTGAACGTTTCGACAATCGTCCTATGCCACATATCCCGTGTCCACTTGTACAACCATTGGCAAGGCGAGTCCCCGCTCCAACAAGCAGACCAGCTAATACAATCCCCATCATTGGGGTATTGCTTGTATCCGGTGCATCAATCCCAGTGAACAAAACAGTAATCACTCCACCAGCAATCAATCCAATAGCGAAGAGCAATCGCCACCAATAATCGCCCTCTTTTGGGCTAATTAAGCCATTGATTACGCCACTAATCCCAGCGATTTTGCCGTTTATCAGCAGCAGTAATACAGCCGAAATACCAAGCAACATTCCCCCAACTAGGGAATCCCAAGGAATATTCATTTCTTCAATCACCTTAAAACTACTTACCACAAAATACGGAATGTAACGTTTGAATTAGGGTCTCGACTCGTGGATCAGACAATGAGTAGAAAACCTGCTGAGACTCTTTACGCGCTTTGATTAGGTTATGTTTTCTCAATACAGTTAGGTGCTGGGAAAACGCAGACTGACTAAGAGAAGAACTCGACTGTAGCTCCCCAACTCCCACCTCTCCCTGAGTCAATTGACACAACACCATCAATCTTTCCGGATGAGCCATCACTTTGAGTAATTCGGAGGCTTCTACTGCATTGCTCTGCATCTCTTTTAAATCAGAAAATTCAACGTTCATACAATCACTCCAAATACCTAAACTATATTAGATGATACTTATAAACCTACTTTAGTCAATGCTAATTTAGCTTTTTAATATTTAGACAAATTAACATTAGACAATGCTAATTTATAACTCTATAGTAAATCCCAACAGTGCATGAATGAAACGGATACTTTGTTATGACACTAGAAAATGCTATTCGAGTTCTTGCCGGTGGAATGGTCATTTTATCAGTCGGCCTGACAATGACAGTCAGTTCAAACTTTGTTTGGTTGACACTTTTCGTCGGAGCAAATTTGATTCAGAGTGCGTTCACAGGATTCTGCCCTGCGGTTGTTGTACTAAAGAAGCTTGGGTTTAAGTAACAGAGGTTGATATGACTAAGATTTTAATTGTTGGTGGTGTAGCTGGTGGGGCTTCCGCTGCTGCTCGTGCACGCCGTTTAAGTGAAGATGCCGAAATTATCATGTTTGAACGAGGTCCATTCGTTTCGTTCGCAAATTGTGGCCTTCCTTACCATATTGGGGGTGACATCCAAGAGCGAAGCAAATTACTTCTACAAACTCCAGAAAGCTTCTTAGCGCGCTTTAATGTCGACGTGCGTGTGATGAATGAAGTGATCTCTATTGAGCGCAGCAGTAAAACGGTTACAGTACGAAATCTAATCGATAGCAGCGAGTATACAGAAAGATACGACTTTTTATTGATTAGCCCGGGCGCTGGCCCTGTGGTTCCGCCAATTCAGGGGATCGATAACCCACTCACTCATTCGCTGCGTAACATTCCTGATATGGATCGCATCATTCATACCATCCAAATGAACAAGCCTGAACATGCAACCGTGGTTGGCGGAGGCTTTATTGGTCTTGAAATGATGGAAGCTTTTCATCAGTTGGGAATCAAAACCACCTTAATCGAAATGGCCGACCAAGTGATGACGCCCGTCGATCGCGAAATGGCTGGCTTTGCTCATGCTGAAATTAGGCAAAAAGGCATCGACTTGAAACTAGGGGTTGCCCTTGAAGCGGTTGAGTACGTTGCGAACGAACATATCGCCTCACTTGAGTCAGGGGAAGATGCGGCACACCAGCACATCGAAGGCGAGCTAAACCTAACACTGAACAATGGTGAAACCTTAACCACAGATATTTTGATCATGGCAATTGGTGTACGTCCAGAAACCAAGCTAGCTCAAGAAGCAGGACTTCAAATAGGTGAGCTAGGTGGTATCTACACCAATGAGATGATGCAAACCAGCGATCCAAGTATTTACGCGGTTGGTGACGCCGTCGAAGAAAAAGACTTTGTCACAGGTGCTCAAACTCTGGTTCCACTAGCTGGGCCTGCTAACCGTCAAGGTCGTATGGCTGCCGACAATATGCTAGGACGTCAAGAAACCTATCAAGGAACACAAGGCACTGCTATCTGTAAGATCTTTGATCTCGCAGTGGCATCTACAGGTAAAAACGAAAAGCAACTTAAACGTGAAGGCATTGACTACGAAAAAGTCTACGTGCACACAGCAAGCCATGCGAGCTACTACCCTGGCGCTGAAATTGTCTCATTCAAGATGTTGTTCGACCCTAAAACAGGCAAGATCTTTGGCGCGCAAGCGGTCGGTAAAGATGGTGTTGATAAGCGCATTGATGTTATGGCGGTTGCACAGCGAGCAGGTATGACAGTAGATCAGCTTCAACACCTTGAACTCACCTATGCGCCACCTTACGGCAGTGCCAAAGATGTGATTAACCAAGCTGCATTTGTCGCCACAAACATCATCCAAGGTGACTCTACCCCGATACATTTTGATCAAATAGATTCGCTTAGCGAAAACCAAGTGTTACTTGATGTTCGCAATCCCAGCGAACTAGAGAATGTTGGATTTATCGAAGGAGCAATCAACATTCCTGTCGATCAACTACGTCAACGTATGGCTGAGTTACCAAAAGACAAAGAAATCGTCATTTATTGCCAAGTTGGGTTACGTGGTAACGTTTCTTACCGCCAATTGGTGAATAATGGATACAAAGCGCGAAACCTCATTGGCGGTTACCGCACATACAAATTTGCTCAAGCCTAGCAATCACTTGCAGACATCTAATTAAATCAAATTTGGGGAGCTTCGCTCCCCTTTTGTTTTTGCTGCAGGTGAGATCACTACTACCTTGGTCTAGTCATGGATTTAAATTGATCCAGATCATTTTACCCTGATTTTAGTAAGGTTATGTTGTTATTGTGTTAACGGAGAATTAACAAGGAAGTATCAAATGGAATTAAAAAAAGACCCTCGCTGCTACACTGACGTTTGCATTAACGGCAAATGGTTTCATCACGACCACTGCACAACAAGTGCTTACATGCTGAAAGGTGGCGCTTCATGTGCGGTTGAGTTAGAAAGAATGCCAGAAACCGAGTCTGAACTGATAGAGCTGATCTCTTCACAGTTTTAAGTTCGTAACCCAAACGTTATCGCTGCCCCTTTGTTACAACCCAACTTTAAGCCGATAACTGTTATCAGACTGTCATCAAATCAACATCCTAACTAAATATATCCTTCATAGAATTCTCTAACTTTTTCATGGAGGATATATTTTGTTAACTCGCTCTCTATCAACCACTTCACTCGCTATCAGCGCAATTATTGTCAGCGGTTGTGCAACTCAACAACCCAACGATGTTTCTGTTCAATGCTCACCTACCCAATCTGTCGAAATTTCCGAAAGCTCTTTGTCTGGCTTAACCCTTGTTGGGTCTTATGTGTCTAATAGTCCGTTTGATTCGTCGGCCGCTGAGATCGTCACCTTTGATAGTTGTACCGATCAATTGTTTGTCGTTAATGCTCAGTCTAAACGTGTGGACGTACTTGCACTCAATGGAAACAACCAGCCTTCTCTAAAGACTGAACTTGATTTGAATGTCGCCGCTTCTCACGCCAACATTCGCATTGGCGCTGCGAATAGCGTGGCGGTCTATGAAGGGTTACTTGCAGTTGCGATAGAAAACGCAGTTAAGCAAGAAAATGGTCTTGTGGCTTTGTATCGAGCTGACAGTCTAGAGCTCATTACCACATTTGAAACTGGCGCACTACCCGACATGGTTACTTTTTCAAAAGACGGCCAATACATCGCGACCGCTAATGAAGGTGAGCCAAACTCCGATTATACGATTGACCCAGAAGGCAGTATCACGCTTATAGATCTAAGCCAAGGGCTTGGAAAAGCTAAATCGTTCCAGATAGGCTTTAGTGACTTTAATCAAGGCCAACCTCGTCATCATGAACTTGATAATGACGTCAGAATATCTGCCCCTAACGCTAGCGTCGCGCAAGATCTTGAACCAGAGTATCTAAGCTTTTCTGATGATGGTTATCTATACGTGGCTCTACAAGAAAACAACGCACTTGCCAAAATAGATCTCAGCACCAAACAAATAGAGCGAATCAAAGGTCTAGGTGAAAAACATTGGGCAGACAATAAGCTCGATGCGTCTAACAAAGATAAAATCATAGGAAATTTTCAGTCCTATCCAATGCTTACCGGGTTGTATATGCCTGACTCGATAGACAGCTATCAGGTTGATGGTAAAACTTACGTGATCAGCGCTAACGAAGGAGATGGGCGGGAATACGGTTTTAAAACGACTCAGAAAGCTTGTGAGAACCAGGGTTACAATTGGGACGGAGATGACTATTCCGGCAGCGACAAATATGGCTCTGAGGTGGACTTTTGTATCGCCTATTCTGATGAAATCAGAGGTGCCAAGCTAAAAGTGCCGTCATCCCATCCATTGTCATCTGCGCTGAAAGACAAAAAACAGCTCGGCAGATTAAAAGTGATTAAACCAGAGGGTCAGCTGAGTGATGATTCGCACATACAGTCTTTTGGTACGCGCTCTTTTTCTATCTGGGATGAAAATGGTCAGCTTGTGTTTGACAGCGGCGATCAGTTTGCCGATATCGTCTATGCTACACAGCCTGAGCACTTAAATAGTAGTAACGACAGCAATAGCAGTGCCGATAGCCGAAGTGATGATAAAGGTGTCGAGCCTGAAGCCATTGAAGTAGCAGAGATCAATGGACGCCAAATTGCGTTTATCGGTTTGGAACGCCAAGGCGGAATCATGGTTTATGACGTGACCAACCCACATTCGCCGCTGTTTCTTCATTACAAGAACAACCGTGATTTTTCAAAACCTGTCTGTACTGAGGTCGATGACGGCGATTGTGCCAATGGAAACTACAACCCTGAGGCTGGTGATTTAGGGCCAGAATCAATTCATTACTTTACTCGTAATGGTCAGCATTTACTCGCTGTGGGCAATGAGGTTAGTGGCACAACTACCGTCTATCGACTTGAATTTTAATTAGGGTCATAATCGCCTGCCGATAAAAATCAAAGCCATCGAGGTTATCGATGGCTTTGAATTAGGTGACTGTCTCAGTGAAACAATTCACTACTAAACCTCATCATTCTACTTTCACCCATTAATCTTTGGAAAGACTCTTGGTCAAGCTTAATCAAGGTTTCGTGGTCTCCAGCCTCAAGGTAGACATAGTTTTGCCGCGTTAACACTTCATCAAACGTCATCGACATATGATATGCGCTCCCAACTGGTGGCACCGCACCGTTCTCGCAGTCTTCAAACATCTCGTACAGTTGCTTCTCTTTGACAAGGTGAAAACTCGCGTTCAACTCCTCATTAAGCCTTGAAAGGCTAATCTTATTTTTGGCGGGCAATACAGCCATCATATGATGACCATCATGATCCTCTAATACGATCCCCTTAGCTAAAGAAACTAAAGGAATCCCGGCCGCCACACCACTTTGCAGTGAGCTTTGGCTATGGCTATGCCGAACAGTGCCAAACGGGATGTTATGTTCACTCAAATAGCGATCCAATCGGTTTGCAATACTCATCTTTGCCTCCGTAAAGCAATACCCTATTTGAGTATAGACCTCCTAACATGCGCTCTCCATGTGGCTTTTTGTTCGAAAGATGCATCACCTAATTATTCTGAAGCAAGGTGTTATACCCTTTGGCAAAAGAATTAACTGATCCGATTAGCATTTTCTGGAAACAAAGTCCTATTATTTAAATTTCAATGGCATATCAATGTATAATTAGGAGTCTGATTGAGTATGCTGCTACTTTTTTTAAGAGTCATATAGCTCTTATCAATTTCACACGCTGGTAGCGCATAACCGGAAATTTTCTCACCATTTTTCATCCCCTTAAACCTGCATACATTGTTTGATTCAGCGCCATTAGCAAGTCTAATTGTTGGCTTACAATAAACCTCCACAATTTCAAACTCTTCTATCTCACTCGAACCACCCCCTACTAGAGTTAATAGGAACATCATAAAAACCAGTACGAACGCTGTCACTGCAGCTAACATCATTCTAATTTGGCTTTTCAGAATATTTCTCACATACAACTCCCTTGACCGATCGATTATACGCCTCGACCTCCACACATAGAGACACCAGCGGCCCAACTAGGCTTATAGAAAGATAATAAAGAAGGAACCTTACTTGCTATCATTTCAAGTTGTTACTCGAAAAGAGCACAGTGTACTTATTTGGAGACAGAGTCTTTTGCCCTATAGCAAAAAGCAAGACCTGACCCCTTTATCTTGTTTTTCTTAAAGACAAGTATTCATCCTCTATTTTTACTTCAATTGAGCAATCATCAATGTTGGTTTTGATTAAAGGCATTGGATAATTAAATACTCCTTTATCGTCGACGACCATTAACGCATCAAAAGCATTCACATCAGAAAAGTAGTGAATTTTGGAACTATACTCAATTAAGTATATCTTTTTCCCCCGAATCTCTTCTTCTAGCTTAATCCACGATCGTTTCTCTTCCGGTATTTGACTCATATTCTTTCCAAATGCAATCGTAGCACCCAGAGTCTTATTATCTAAATACATAAATGCATAAGACCGTTCATTTTTCGAAAGCAATAGCCAATCACTCGATATTATATAGCAAGTGTCATCATCTAATATGACATCCTGACTAACTAACCTCTTTAATTTTAGAAATAAAACCTTACCCCTCCCATCATCCAAGCCAGAACTCAATAAATAACCAATTAAAATAAAGAAAGTTAAAGATATTAGTTTCTTATTCATAAAAGCTCTCCGACAACATACCCTGTAGCTAAATCAACTTGACTACCTGGCAGAGGTCCCGTCACGCTTGTACCTGGTACAGATTTTGCTGCGTTGTAAGTAGCTGAAGCTGCTTTCTTGTATTGGCTCTGCATATCATCATAGAAGTCATCACAGTACTGCTTAGCCTTCTCTCCACTGCATGATTTATCGAACATGCAATCAATAGCTTTTTGCCGACTATCTCTAGCTGAGCTTCCATAATCCATCGCATCAATGCCGTCTTGACCTGCATCCAGCATGCCATCCAGAATTCCATACGCACCAGCAGTCGCTAATATAGCTATCACCGGATACAAATAGCGCCCATCCGGATCTACATACCCTAACGGGTCACCATTCACATATGCGTAGAGGTTAATCCCGCCTTGCTCTTGTAGTGGATCGCGGTTAAGCCAACGGCCTAAGTTGGGCATGTAAAAGCGATAACCAAAGTAAACTATACCACTGGTAAAATCGCTGCGTTTGGTCGACATGCCAAACGGCTGTAGAGCGAAATCACCGCCACTTACTTGACCGTAAGGCGAATAACCTCGCTGACTGAGTCTTTCTCCGGCCTGGTCAAACACACCATAGACATGACCAAGATGGTTAGTCATGTAGTAAGTATTTTGCTGGCTCTGCTGACGCATTAATAAGCCAGCGACACCGCCTTTTCTATCTGGTCGCCATACATTGTTTGCTAATACGTTGTTTTCGCTGTCACGCTCTTGAAGCTCAATAAGACCTAAGCGAACAAAACGTTTCTCTGCGGTTTTAATATTGTTTTCAAAGCGCTGGTACACTCTTAGAAAATGATCGTGACCATATTCAAAGCGCTCCTCAACCTGAGCGCCATTTTTCTCGAAACGAATCTCGGTCAGTCTGTTTTCAGCGTCATAGTCTGCGAAAAATGGAGTCTCACCTGATAATAAGCCTTGACTTAAATTCCCGTCTGCATCGTAAATAAAAGCCTTGCTATCACCATCCCACGAGGAAATCTGGTTAAGCGAATTGTACGTGGCTTGTACTTGTGGTCTCTCTAGAGGAAGTAACTCGCTAGACTCTAATTGGGTGAGTTTACCTGCAACGTCAAAACCGAAAACAAAGTTACCGACAGTCTTCTCACCTTTTCGATACTCCAATTTGGAGATATCACCAATGTCGTCAAAACTTAATACCTGTTCCATACCGTTGGGGTACGTCAAACGACTGGCTACATTTTGCGGTGTATCGTCGTAAGTGAGTTCAAACACTTGCTCTAACGCTGATACACTGGTCAAACGCCCAAATGTATCGTACTGATACTTGCCAAAGTTAAGACCGTTTAACGTGACTGCTGAAAAACGGTTGAGCTTATCAAACTCTAGCTCTATGGTATCGTCCTGCCACGGGCCATCGATACGCTTAAGTCGACCATCGGGATAATAGTGATAACCCGTCGTACCTTGAGCATCAGATACTGAGCTCAATCGGCCCAATGTGTCGTATTGGTAGGAAACCTCAGGCGTCGCATCACTGTAACTGACGCGAGTCAGTTGTTTTTTGTCGTTGTAATGAAACGACTTGGTGATGCCACGGGCGTTAGTTGTACTGCGAACATAACCTTGCTGATAGTCGTGTGTGATTTCACTACCATCGGCATAACGCTTGGTTGTCAGCTGGCCAACCGAGTTGTATTCAAATTCGGTTTTGTTTTGATTGGCGTCGATTAACACTTCAATACGCCCAGAAGCATCACGCTCTATTCGTGTCACACCTTGCATAGGATCAACGATAGCAACCAGTTGCTTGGCTGAATTATACTGATATTGGTAAGCTCGACCTCCCGGAAGAGTTTCGCTCTCTAAAAGGCGAGGACAACTCCCATAAACAATCTCTGTATCACGAGAACCCTCTTCGCTGACATGAGTGAGTTGGTTAATTCGGTCATAACGGTACTGTGTGGCTTTACCATGTATATCAGTAACTTGGGTTACACGCCCTAGCTCATCATATTGATATGAAGCCAACGCTTTACCCTGACTAACAATCGATTCGAGTCGCCCAGATGAGTAACTAAAGTCGACAACATTACCGTCAGCATCCGTTACTTGCAATAACTGCCCTTGGTCGTTGTATTTGTAGCGAGTTTTAGCTCCGTTTAAATTAGTAGCACCAATCAGTAAGTTAGTTTGGCTGTATTCAAAACCCTTTTCGCCTGTCGGCGTAACCGCTTTAATTAAGTTTTGACGATCATCGTAAACATAAATCGTACTGTTATTAAGCGTATCAATAAACTCCACGACTTTACCAAACGAGTTGTTGCGATACTTGACGGAATTACCATCTGAATAAACAGTTTTGGATAGATTACGATTTTGGTCGTATTCGAAACGAGTCCATGTGCCATCCGGGCTAGTAACCTGTTGAACGCGAGAATAACCTTTGGAGTACCGCTGATAATCGTAAACAGTTTTGGGAACGTCAGGCTGACTATTGTTGACATTGACATCTACGTAATCGACGTAGTGCTGTGGCGAAACGTACCACGCTTTACCGGTTTGCGAATTGTAAAAAAACTCTTCTTTGAAACCCAAGGGGTTCACGACCGTCATTCGACTACTCATCCCCATCGGGTCGCCAAACGCAGGATACTCGTCAATTCGACTAGAGTCTGGTTTCCCGAGTTCAACGATGAACTTTGTTGTTCCTTTGGCATCCGTTAACGATGAGATTATCCCCATATCATCGTAAGTAATCTGCGCTGAGTACCCTTGCATGTCCTCTAGCGAGATTAGCTCACCTTTCTGGTTGTAATCGAAATGAGCTTTATAGCCTGTTGGACCTGTCACTGAGACAACTTGCTTGGCCTGGTTATAACTAAGAGTAAGGGTTTGATCTAGTGCGTTAGTCACACTCATTAGCTGGTTGTCTTGGTAGGCAAACTTAAGCCCGTTACCACTTTGATCGACCACAGAACTTAATCGGTAGTCGCCATTTTTAACCTGAGTAAACGTTTTGTAGCTACCATCAACATATGTTGCTTTGATCACGTCTTCTTCAACACTCAGACGAGGCAATAGTGTCGCTTCTCCCGAGAGCAGCGACTGCGAGTTCAAGATATAGTTGGTTCCGACTTGTTGGTATTCATCGACACGTCCAGTACCTGACACCAGTACTAATGAACTGGAATCTTTTGGTTTAGAAACGTAATCAGCGTAACTGTGTTTCCAACGCGACCCTACCGAGCTTTGTTTGTCTTCTTTTCCTAGTGCATTGTAGGTAAGGGTAAACTCAATACTTGGCCCGTAAGCTGAATCTATCCATATTGGCGTATCTTGAACGACTAGGTTGAGGTTGTTGAAATCAAAATGCCAAATCGGCGCGCCTCTTGAGGTATAACAATCTTCTTCGTTGTTACTAGTCCCACCACGATGAGAGTGACTTTTCTGGTAAGCACTGTCAGATACCCCTAACGGTCCTGTAGGTGGTTCCATTGCTGGCGCGCATGATTGAAGTAGCGCAAGAACGACAATAGCAAGCGCGACAAAAATAGCCAAAAGCATCAATATTTCCTTAATTGGATTGGTTACTTGTTGTTTTTAAAAGGGAACAGTTCCAGTTTAGTTGCTTATGTTTAGGTGGTGTGTACCCCCTACGACTCACTTTAATTGCTCTCTTGAGAGCAGGGAGAAGTTGCACCTTTTAGCTCTTCCGCATCAGAGCGTCCATCCCCATCAGTATCTGAATTATGAAAATCTGTGCAGATATGATTTTCAACAAAATCCGGAATGGAATCCCCGTCAGAGTCTTGAACTTGGAGGCTTTCGATATGAGTCTCCCCTAAGAGCAGTAGATCATACTCATCCCTAGCTATATTCTTGACCCAATTACCTTTTATAGAACTAAAATTGTACATCGCATGCAAATCTTCAGCGCCCTTATCAGGTGTTAAGGCCATATAAGTCTTTATCTCATTATCGGAGAGCGCTTTATCCCAAATCTGCACGTTGTCTATAAAACCGTTAAAGTAATCAGAACCCTGACCTTGTTTATTCAATGCACCTAACCACAATGCATGGTTAAAAGGTTCCGTGATGCTTGACCATGCACGAGGATTTTTAGTTATAAGTACCCCGTTAATAAATAACTTTATCTGCTCATCACTTATTACCAACGCGAGATGGTTCCACTCATCGACAGAATATTCTGGTTCGTTAAAAGAATAACCACTTGTTCTATCTTCGCCCCAAGCAAACTTTCTCTGCGCATACTGGACACCGGCATAATAATGTTGCTCGCTGTTTTCGCTTACACCTGACAGCTGAGAATCTAAACCGTCTGATTTAAACCAGTACATAAAGGTGGAGTTGTTGCTTTTGGGGAAGAAAGGAGTGATCGCATAACCTTTGCTAAGCGATAAACTTCCGGACTCCACCGATGTCTCAGGCAAATGTGCCGTTTGTGTTTTCCGGTATTCATCCCAATTGGAGATGCCGTTGCCATTGCTGTCGAAGTTGGCATCTGCAATTAAGCCGTCACTGCCATGAGAACGTTCAAAATCGTCAGTTAGGCCATCATTATCACTGTCAGGATCACAAGGGTTGGTAATAAGAATAAATGGTTTACCCACTGACAGTTCATCACCATCACTGATCCCGTCACCATCGCTATCAGCGGATAAACCATCAGTACAAAATGCCAACTCTAATCGGTCAACCAACCCATCACCATCACTGTCTTCGTCGCTCGGTTCCGCTACTAAGTGGGCACCATGAGTTAATTTTAGATCGTATTCACCTGTAGCCAGATTCATGACCCAATCGCCTTTTGACTGAGTAAAGTCGTACCATGCTGCTAGGCCTTCATCACTAGGCGCCGGCGCGGTAAACATATACTGATAGATTTCCGAAGGACTGATTGCGCGATTCCAAATACCAACATTGTCGACCAAGCCCTCCATATACTCCTTTGCTATACCATTATCGTTTACAGCACCAATATAGGTCGCCCATGCATTAGACAACTCTGCTCTATGTGGATATTTTTCATCCACCTTTAGGCCATTGACATAGAGCTGGGTCTTACCACTGTTTGAAAGAATTAGAGTTAGATGAACCCAACCATTCTCAGATAGATTTCGAGGCTCAAACCTCTGACTATGCTTGTCGCCGAACGTCACATCACCATGAGAAAAACCTAGCTTGTGCGTGTCCATGTTTCCCAGCCACTGCTGGCCCTTTGCCTGATACTGCCCCCAGAACATTAACGTCATATCGTGGGAGTCAAAAAAGTGATTACTAATCGCGTAGCCACTATTATCACTAAGTTGTAAAGCGCGTTTTGCATTCATCTGAGACGCTTGAGGCAGCTCTTTGACTTGTGAGTTTGCATAAGCTTGCCAATTGTTTTGCTCGTCTGCCGAATTAGCCATACGCCCAGAGTCCGCGATTAAGGGATTAGTCTGGTGCTCAAGTTCAAAACTATCAGGAATATTGTCGAGGTCGGTATCTACCAAGCAGGGGTCAGTAATCGTTGAGTAGTTTGAGTTTACGCCATACTCTTGCCCATCTAACAAGCCATCTCCATCGGTGTCAGATCGTGTAGCATCTAAGCAACTGGCTATTTCTAACTTGTCATCCAGACCATCCTTATCTAAATCAACAACTGGACGCTCTGCTGAAATTTTCGCGCCGTGAACAAGTTTCAGATCGTAAAGGTTTGTCACCTCATTCTTAACCCAACCATTTTTAGTGTGGTCAAAGCGATACAGCCATTCCAAGGTACTGTCTGACTCAGGATTCGGCGGCGTGATCATAAAGCGGCGGACTTCTTCACGAGTGAGTTCACGTTTCCACTTTATGACGTTATCCAGTTTGCCATTCATATGACGCCCAGCCAGCCCTTCTAAATTGGCCGCGCCTAAGTACAAAGGGTAACCAATCGTTTCTAGAGTGCTCTTACGTAGCAGTGCTTGCTGCCCATTGACATAAAGCGTTGTGAACTCACTGCCAATAGTCAATGCGATATGGTTCCACTGCTCATTAACTAATTCATGGTGATAAGCTATCTCGCTATAGCTACCGGTTCTATACAACGTACCATACATACTATGACCCAACGCAAATGACGAGCTATTGCTCACATCTGTCACCCCAGAGAGCGAATGATCGTAAACAAAAAGTTTTTCATTGGGTTTATACCAAAACATAATTGTGACTGGGTCTGTTGTCGGGTAGTAACCTGTAATGGCATACCCTTCTGAACCTTCGACGTCTAAAACTCCAGGTTCGTTTTGCTCACTGACCGATTGAAACTCATCACTTCGGTTAAGTTCTTCTATAAAGCGTTCCCAATGTGTCTGCTGACCTTGAGCATCAACAATATGACCATCGGCTAATGCTGGATTCATGCTATTGATAACTTCAAACGCATCGTCGATGCCATCATTATCGGTATCTGAGGTGCATGGATCTGTCGTCACTTTTTGACCGTTGATAATCACACCAACATTGATTTCTTGCCCGTCATTCAGACCATCGCCATCGCTGTCACTTTTCTCAGGGTCTGTACAATAGGTGGTTTCAAACTCGTCACTCAATCCATCTCTATCGCTATCGCTAGATTGCTCCGATTCAATAATATGCGCTCCTTTAACCAACTTAAGATCATAGGTATCAGTCGCTGCATTTTTTACCCAACTACCTAGGTACTGGGAAAAGTCATACCAAGCAACTAAGCTTTTGTCGCTTTTCTCGGGACGCTTGCGCATATAGTTGATTATGTCCTGCTGAGAAAGTGGCTTGCTCCAAAGTTGAATATCATCTATCTGACCACTTTGGTGAAACGAGTCTTCGCCAAGATAATTGACCGCACCAAACCACATAGCGTAGGTCGAAGCTGCGTCGCTACCTAAATAGTCGTTAATGCTAACCACTTGTTCTAGCTGGCCATTAACATAGAGTTTTTTGGTGTTATCAGAGATAACCAACGATATATGCGTCCAGATATCATTTTTTACTGTAGCGCTAGTTTCTAATTTCTGACCCCAAGAGCGAGCAAAGGGCTTGTTGAGTTTGTCGATACCTAAATAGTGTCCTCTATAGGTATCTTTCTTTACGCCACTGTACTGCGCCAAATCTGACTTATCAGGTTTAATCCAATACATTAAGGTCGCTTGCTGTTGGTACTTGTCAAACGAGATACCCGAAACCGCATAACCTAGGTTACCCGATACGTTAAGCTCGCCACTAACGCTTTCAACCGTTTGGCCTTGGGTCAATAGTTGTTCTTTACGACGAGTCGCATAGAATTGCCAATTAGTGATGTTTCTCTGCGGCGACACTTGGTTAACATCATGGAGAGTTGGGTCAAACCCATGTTCTTGTTCAAACTTATCGTCAATACCATCATTGTCGGTATCTATCGAACAGGGGTTGGTCGATTTTAATCCGTTGGCTGGCACGAGCTCTTGTCTATCCGGTAGGCCATCGTTATCTGTATCCGGCTGATTAGGATCAAGGCATAGTCCCGACTCAAAGGCATCCGAGAGCCCGTCGCCATCACTATCTTTTACTAGTTCAGCAGGCTTCAACCGTGTCTTATCCGTCAACTTCAAGTCAAATTTAGCACTCGCTTTGTTGTAAACCCACGCTCCACGAGACCTAGCAAAGTCATAATAAGCGACTAATCCTTCCTCTTTCCCCTCCGGAGGCTCGGTCATATAGCGGCGAATTTGGTGTTGAGCTAACGAGTGATTCCAAAGCTGAACATCATCGATTACACCATTCATATAGTGCTTTGGCTCACTTGATGCATTCAGGGCACCAACCCATAAAGCAAGGGTCTCTTCTCGATTGAACCAAGACGGTACGGTACCGCTGTAGGCCAACTCGCCATTTAAGTAAACTTGAAAATGGTTAGTAGCGGAGTTCCAGCTCAAAGAAAAATGCTGCCAATGATTTGGGACAATTGACTTACTGTTGTAAACAGAAAAAGCACTGGAGAACGTATTATACTTGCCTTCGATTGCCCTATCTCTATCTATTCCCAATGCGAGTTTATGCCGACCTGAGCCCGAAAAACCAGAATATTGCTCTGATAGCATCTTAGGTTTGAACCAATACATTAACGTGAAGTCTTCACGGTTATTCGTATGTCCGGTAATGGCATAGGCCTGATTGTCCGTTACGTCAAAATGCCTGTCTTGGACAATAACATCAAGATTGCTATCAACACTTTCCGAATGCGATACATAACCTTGCCAATACGTTTCTCCTGTCTCAGAGTCAAGTTTCAGAACATCATTTACCGATGGATTCATTCCCAACTTATATTCGTAGTCATCTGGAATACCATCATTGTCACTATCCACTTGACAGGCATTGGATATAGCGCCGATTCGGGATTCAATACCAAATTCTTCACCGTCGGAAACCCCATCGCCGTCGCTGTCGGGATTATCGCTATTAGTACACAGAGCCTGTTCAAATGTATCGGCGAGTCCATCGCTGTCTGTATCGAGATAGTCTTCTTCTGCTGACAGCTCTGCACCTGCCGCAAGTTTCAAGTCAAACTTGTTCGTTACTTTATTTTGAACCCATTCGCCGCGGCTGTGATTAAAATCGTAATAAGCAATCAAATTGGGATTGGTTATGCTGGTGAGAGTAAACATACTCTTTACAACATCTTGATGCGACAGTGCTATATTCCAAACACTGAGGTTATCAACTATTCCTTCGATACTTTCCGGTTTCCAAGCTCGTTTATGGTGCCGAGTACCGAACCAAAGCGCATACTGGCTCGCTTGCTTGAAGGTTATCCCTTCTAGGGTATCTTTCAACTGACCGTTGATGTATAGCTCAGCTTTACGATTGGCGTAAGTCATTGCAAAGTGGGTCCATTGCTCGGCTGCGATAATTTCTCCTTTGAGCATCCTCGATTTGTTGCCAACCCCGAAGCTTATCTGGTTACTCTCATTAATTCCTAGATAAAATCGGCGATCATTATCGTCATGACTACCCATGGTTTGTTTAGTGTCGCTATGAGAGTACTTAATCCAATACGTTAAACTCAACGCTTCTTCATTGGGCACAATACCTGAAATGGCGTAGCCATCACTTTGGCGTACATCGAGCACTCGTGGTTTAGAAATCACCTCGACTTGCTGCTGTTGATGTTTTTGCGCAATCCAATCTACATATCCCAACCAAGCGTCACCACGGAAGCTGTCTACCACCATGGGATCGGTTCCCACTTTTACTTCGTAGGCATCTTCGATTCCGTCGAAATCACCATCTTGAAGACAAGGGAAAGAGGTCGTTACGATTGATTCGCCAAAGCGTATTTCTTGGTTGTCAGCAAGACCATCGCCATCGCTATCGGAGTGTTGAGAAGAGGTGCAGAGGCTCTCTTCAATATGATCGGGGAGCAGATCACTATCACTATCTAATGCAGAGAACGTACTATTATTACTGGCACTGCTTATGCCATGACCATTGTTCGCAATGACTTTCCAGTATCTGGGCTGGCTATCTACAATATGATTCAACTCGACCATTATCTGAGTGTCTTTGATACCCGTTTTAAACTGCTTGAGATTCGATTGGTCTTTTCCAAACCACAAGTCATAAGAGGCAGCACCGGTGACGGCTTCCCATGAGAACAAGACAGGCTGACTGAAATTGAATACCGCCCCATCGACGGGTGCATTTAGAACAGGGCTACTTAATCGCGAACCATCGTAACCATGTAAGATACTTAAACGATTTCCCAGAGCATCTAGGTTGTGATAGTTACTCTCACCAGTCCCCTTTTCACTCACCAACTGTCCGCGCAAGTTGTATCGATACTCAATTTGGTTTGCACTGGTATTAAAACAGAAGGTTGCCGAAAAAATAAGGCAAAGTCTCAGGAAGACACTTAATTCACGCACAAGGTTTGACCAATAGGGGAAATGACAAGGATTGATGGTATTAAATCTATCGACAATAATGAAATAAACTAGCTTTATGTGGCTATAAGCCTTTCTTATACCCCTAAAATCAAAGCGTATAATTTACAGTACGAATGCAACTTCAAACTTTTAAATATTTGTGTTTCAAAATTTAGACAAAATAACTAAGTAAAGTCTAATTCACTAATTTAATGCACACTAATATCCCCCCCCCTAGATATATGGTCCGAATCTGTTCTGTAAATATGTAACTTACATATTTACCAGTTATTTATTCCTTTCAATAGAATATATATACGATTAATTTGTTAATAGAGCCTTTATTTTATATTCACTTTTTATGTTGATAAGAAGACATAGACCCACCAATGAGATCCCACACAGTTACATTTGGGTTAAATTAATTATATTTTGTTACAAAACACAGCGTTATAAATAATAATATGAAATCAGTCAGTGGGTTATTAATTCTAGTTTGTTCATCCGCAATCTCAGGCGGCATTGATGACGAGCGACTGCTAGAATCACTTATCAAACAAGGTATAATTTGTGAAGACCAAAGCGAAATTGAAAAGCAAGAGTCATTACAAATATATCTCTCTCAGAAATTTTCTAAAACCTCAAAGCAATCCCATAAAGAAGATCCTTCTGACAAAAAAAGTACCGACTGTATTTCAGCAAAAGAATAACGATACTCCCGTTAGCTAATATCTCGCACCAAACTTTAGGTGCTCGATTATTGGTGCTAACAGCGTCGTTGTGTCTGCTATTTGGCAGATTGTTGGCAATAAAAATTAATAAGGAAATATAATGAAAATGATGAGGAAATCACTGTTGGCATCAGCAGTGTTCACTCTATTTAGCACAAGTGGTAACGCTCAGACTCCGATCGATCTGGGTGTCATTAATGAAGACAAAGTCATTGAAATGCTTGTTGCCCAAGGGAAACTTAATCCCGATGCTTCTATAGAAGAGCGTCAAATAGCGCTAGATAAGTTTATCGATGGAAAACTAAACCGAGGATTTAAGGGCGACGCGCAATTTGGCAAGAAAGCGTTGGAACAACGTGCCAAAATCCTTAAGTCAATTGAGTTTGATAAAGGCTTGCGAAGAGCTCACGTCTTTTCGTTCGATGCTAACAACAAAAGAACGGACAAAGTTTTAGCCGTATTGGTGGACTTTCCGGATTTACCTTGGGATGAAAATAGGCTCACGAAAGAGCATACAGAAATGCTCTATGACCGATACGAGCCAAGCCACTATCAAGAGCTTCTGTTCTCTGATAGCGGCTACACTGGGCCAAATGGTGAGAATTTCATTTCGATGCGCCAGTATTACGAACAAGAATCTGGTGATAGCTACAGTGTTTCTGGTCAAGCCGCTGGTTGGTATCGGGCCAAAAATAATGCCTCGTTTTATGGAGGTAACTCCCCTACTACAGACAATGACCAAAATGCGCAGGAGTTGGTTCGTGAAGCACTTAACCAACTTGCGAATGACCCAACCATTAATCTAGCCGACTATGACATTGAAGATCGCTATGACTACGACGGTGATGGCAACTTCCGCGAACCCGATGGTGTAATCGATCATTTGATGGTTTTCCATGCGTCAGTGGGCGAAGAAGCTGGTGGTGGTGTACTCGGAGCCGATGCGATATGGTCTCACCGATACAATCTAGGTAAGTATCACGTCTTGTCTGGTACTTCTAGCACCGTACCTGGTCGATTCAACGGACAATACGCCGCATTTGACTATACGATTCAGCCTATCGACGCTGCTGCTGGTGTTTGCGCACATGAGTACGGTCACGATTTGGGATTACCAGATGAGTACGATACTCAATACACAGGTAAAGGAGAGCCTGTTTCGTATTGGTCTATCATGTCTTCAGGCAGCTGGGCAGGTAAAATTGGCGGCACACAACCAACCGCATTCAGCTCTTGGGCTAAACAGTTCCTTCAGGCTTCTATTGGCGGTCGTTGGGTGGCCAATGATGTGGTAACTCTAAGTGATCTCGAGAATAAGCCACTTGAAATCAAGCTGCATCAAACAATTGACAACGACAAACCCAACATGGTTCGCGTTGACCTGCCTCTTAAACGTACTGCAGGACTTGCACCTTTTGAAGGCAAATTCGGCTTCCATAGCGGTAAAGGTGACGATCTTAAAAACAGCATGGAACGAAAAGTAACGTTGCCAGCTGCTTCCAAAATCACGCTAACTTTTAAAGCTTGGTATCAGATTGAAAAGGACTACGACTTTGCCCGTGTGCTTATCAACGGCCAACCGATTGCAGGCAATATCACAACAAATGAAGATCCTAACAGCACAGGTTTAGTTCCTGCTATCGCTGGCGACTCGAAAGGCTGGGTTGACGCTGAATTCGATCTCACACAATGGGCCGGACAACAAGTTAACCTTGGTTTCGACTACGTGACGGATGGTGGCCTAGCGATGGAAGGTCTTCATGTAGACAACATTGCTTTAGATGTTGATGGCACACTTTCTTCTCTCGACAACGCAGAATCACAATCTACTTTCACCCTTAATGGATACCGTTTAAATGATGGCTTCAATGAAGCCCCGCACTACTATCTACTCCAGTGGCGTAGCCATGCAGACGTGGATGAAGGGCTCAAGAACATCAAACGTTTCGGCCAGATGATGTCTTTTGAGCCAGGACTGATCGTTTGGTACGTTGATGAGTCGATGACAGACAATGCGGTAGGTAAACACCCGGGTGAAGGCTGGCTTGGCGTTGTCGATGCTGACCAAAATGCAATGGTTTGGGATAAATCAGGTACAGCAGCACAGACCCGCTATCAAGTTCGCGACGCGGCATTCTCACTTCAAGACCAAGCCACTATGCGACTTGTAAATGCTGATGGAGATGTACTGGAAGATGTCAGCCTAATTGCCAACAGTTCATTTTCGGATGACCAAGATTATTCCAACCCAGGGGCACCTGATTCAGGTCGTTTGTTGACTGAATTTGGTGTAGCCATTGAAGTTATCGAGCAAGATCCTTCAAACAAATACGGTGTGATTAAACTTTCAAAAGTTCAGCAACCTAATCTACCCCCTGTTTCGATCTTTGAGCTTACAGTAAACGGTCTCGATGTTACTGCATTGAACTCTAGTGTTGACTCAGATGGTGAGATCTCTGCTTACCTATGGGAGTTTGGTAACGGCGAAACCAGTACAGACGCAGCCCCTAAATGGCAGTATTCGGACTCTGGCTCTTACACTGTTTCACTTACGGTTACTGACAACCATGGTGCTAGCCACACAAGTAGTCAAACAGTAGAAGTGGTTGCTCCAAATGTGTTGCCTGTTGCTAACGCGAAATACATTCACCTCGGCCGTTGGGTAACCATGTGGTCAACAAGCCACGACCCTGATGGTCGTATCGTTGACACTGAGTGGGTTTTACCAAATGGTAAAGTCAAACGTGGACGTATTTTTACTAAGATTTTCCCGAGCTATGGAAAACATGAAGTGAAAATGACCGTTATGGATGATAGCGGAAGTAAAACCACGAAAACCATTGTCGTCGATCTTTAATAACCGACTTGTTTCTCCCTATTCCCATACTTCCATGTGAAGTTTTGCGCGGCTCTCAAGAGCCGCGCTTTTTTCTTAAAGTTTCGGTACTGGCACAACTTCTACACTGAAGTTTTTAATACCATATTGTTCCAACTCATCATCTGTTAACGAATACTCTGCAGAACGCTTCGTTCTACTTCCTAAAGGAATCGTCTTGCCAAATCTCACATCAGAACCAAACGATGCATCGGCAAAAAACTCTCCAGTAATTTGCGTCTGTATTGGTCTGAGAACCTGACCTAGTAAACTTTTCACATTGTCAGCACCATATTCTCTGAGCAACCAAGGCCAGTCCCATTCGTTCGAGGTTGCAGGAATATTGCGGTGCTCATATTGGTACTTGAGGTTTTTGTCGTTGCCTCCATTGCGTCCAATTACCCAGTTTGCGGTATAGGTAGGTCGGTCATCAGGGTGGTGACTCAGAGCATTTCCAGACCAACGCATAAAGCCCGTTAATGCGAGTTCATAACTTAACTCAGCATTAAACGTGTAAGGGTAGCTAATTGATGAACGGAAAACCTCCATAAAGACTTCTTGCTTGGTGTTAGGGGCAACATTAACAACAATCGTATTTGAGATCCCCTTAGACTCTGAGTCACCGTTTGTCGTTGCCCAGCTTTGATTTGCACCAATCTCTATCGACAACTCAGTTTCCCCCACAAGAGGCCACTTAAACTTATTCTTCGTTGAGACTTTTTGACTCAAGCCATAAGTGTCTGTTTTGGACCAATTTGTCGATTTCTCGTATTTAAAGGTAACTCGATATTGTTGTTCGAGGTCAGATTCATTGGTCACAACCTCTGAGCGACGACCGATCAGTTCTTTATCTGATTGAGTAATTTGGCCTGCATTAAACGTTTCCGGATCAATGTGATATTCGAAACCTGATATATCCATTTTTAAACGTTCGTTGCATCGGTAGCCTTCACAAGATCCCGAATTATCCGCATCAATATCATAGTTTCCTAACCCACCGGTAGATGTGATCATATCATCGCCGA
Source organism: Vibrio sp. R10-SG3-ISO10 (assembly GCF_059834185.1). Lineage (NCBI taxonomy): Bacteria > Pseudomonadati > Pseudomonadota > Gammaproteobacteria > Vibrionales > Vibrionaceae > Vibrio > Vibrio sp. R10-SG3-ISO10. Next base: position 17,282 of record NZ_JCBDHG010000011.1, on the reverse strand, counting down.
CATATTTGCTACCTGTACCACCAGCCCAGCCAAAGCCAAGATAATGAGCCAGCAATGCTAGCGGTTGATAAAACTCTTTCTTATTGACTAGGTACCATTCGGTATGAGCTTCGTCATTTTCAGGCAATACAAGCGCTGCATAGTCCGGGATACTGTGGTCTGGTGGCGTGTTGTATGTACACCATGTTGTACCAGCTAACCTGTCTTGCTTGATAGTTCCATTATACCCCGACCCCATCAAGACATAGCCATCGGCAATATTTGTGATTTGCCATGGACCCATTTGACCTACTAAATCAGACTTAATTGGCATGACTTCTTCTGAGGTGATAGGTCTAAAACCAACCTCACAGCTTTGACCCTGAAGTTTTATATCTAAAATGTCTACCGCTGCATATACATTAGATTGCATCATGCTAAAGACAATTGAACTAGCGACTAACGATGTTTTAAAAACCTTATTCTTATTCACGTTATTCTTCCTGTTAATAAATAGAATACAATGCGAAATGTTCTTGTTTTCGCACATATTTTTTACTTCTTTTAACAGTTATCAATAAAGCCAAATTTATTATTAACGGACAAAATCTCACATTGACATATTAAATTTATTCAGAGGCATTGTTGTTTATTTTTCAATCTGTTAATTTTAAATTAGCGAATAATTACATTAGCTTTTGTTAAATTAATCACAACTTAAATTGCATATCCTAAATTAGCAGAATAAATAAGCGACAAATCTAAATTAGTACTTTCTTAATAAGAAAATAATTTGATCTTAGTTCACCTTTATAAACATTCATAAAACCAATTCTTTGACTCGACACATTCTCATATGAGATACAGGTCAGAGGAGTTAATACTCTATTAACCAACAATTATGAGAACGTCTTATGAAGAATGCACTTTTATTGGCTAGTTCGTTAATTGCAGTTCCTGCCGTCTCCGCTGAACTACCAACCACACCAGAGGCTGTAACAGCGGCATACGCAGCGTCTGTTCAAAACGATGAAACATACACCTACGTCAGATGTTGGTATCGCCCAGCTCAAACTCACAACGATCCAGCAACATCATGGGAATGGGCTCTGGATGAAAATGGAGACTATCTAAAGGTACGAGGTTATTGGTGGTCGTCAGTTTCGTTTAAGAACATGTTCTACACCAACACACCACAATCAGAAATTAAGCAACGCTGCCAAGAAACACTCAATGTTACCCACGATACGGCCGATATGCTTTACTACGCTTCCGACAATCGCTTTTCTTACAACCACTCAATATGGACAAATGACAGTACATCAGTGAGTAAGATTAATCGCTTAGTCGCATTTGGTGATAGCCTTTCAGACACTGGTAACCTGTTTAATGGCTCGCAATGGGTATTCCCCAACGCTAACTCTTGGTTTTTAGGGCACTTCTCAAATGGATTTGTGTGGACAGAGTATTTAGCTGAAGCCAAAGATGTTCCTCTGTATAACTGGGCTGTCGGTGGCGCTGCTGGGACAAATCAATACGTTGCATTAACAGGGATTTATGATCAGGTCACTTCCTATCTTACATATATGAAGATAGCCAAAAACTATGATCCTAAAAACACATTATTTACCCTTGAGTTTGGCTTAAATGACTTCATGAATTACGACCGCGAAGTCTCTGACGTAAAAGCGGATCTAAGTAGTGCCCTAATCAGACTGCGCGATGCAGGGGCGCAACACCTGATCCTACTGACACTACCCGATGCAACCAAGGCTCCGCAGTTCAAGTACTCAACTCAGCAAGAGATTGAAAAAGTTCGTGCAAAAATTGTGGCGTTTAATGCTTTTATCAAAGAACAAGCAGATTTATACAAAACTAAAGGTATGAATGTGGTGCTCTACGATGCGAACACCTTGTTCAACGCAATGACCAGTAAACCTGAAGAGCATGGTTTTGCCAATGCCAAGGATGCTTGTCTAAATATCAATAGAAGTTCGGCACTTGATTATTTATACAGCCATAGCTTCACTAACGATTGTGCTCATCACGGTTCAGATAAATACGTTTTTTGGGGCGTAACTCACCCAACAACCGCGGCGCACAAATACATCGCTGACAACATCATTAAAGAAGAACTAAACAAGTTCCCATTCTAATATAAAGGCAGAGGTTTTATCCTCTGCCTTTCTTTTTAACCCTTTATTTTCTTACGCAATTGCCTTGTTAGCCCTATAGGTGTTAAGACCAAAGATAGCAATAACCGCGAGAACAAAAGGCAATACATAAACATTCATCGTTTGCCAACCAACGGTTGACTCTAACCATCCAGACATAAGCGCTGTAACCGTGACACAGCTAAATACAAAGAACTCGTTAAAGGCTTGCGCTTTCGATTTATTTTTGGGCTTGTACGACTGACTGAACAACCCAGTTGCGGCAATAAACATAAAGTTCCAGCCCACGCCCAACAAAATCAAGGCTACGCTAAAGTGCCAGATCGATTGCCCATGTATATTGATGGCAATACATAACACAAACAGTAAGCCTCCCGTAAGAATCATGATTCTTGAACCAAAACGTTCGATCAGGTTTCCGGTGAAAAAGGCAGGGACAAACATTCCAAGTACATGCCATTCAATCACACCCGCCGCTTTATTAAAATCAAAACCACAACCTATCATGGCAAGAGGCGTTGCCGTCATCAAAATGTTCATCACCGCGTACGCAACCATCGCCGCAAACACTGAGATCATAAAGTTCGGCGCTTTAATAATCTCGCTAAGCGGCTCTGAAACAACCTGCTCATGCTGCTCAATCGGCGCGGGAAAACGAATGGTTTGCAGTAAACAAAGCGCAATAATATTGAGGACGATTAAGGACATGAACGCGCCAACGTATAGTCCATCAGAAGACCACTGCTGCGAATAGACTGCTAGGTTTGGCCCTAGCATCGCGGCTAACACGCCACCTGCCATCGAAATAGAAATCGCCCTGTGTCTTGCACTCTCATCACATACTTCGATTGCCGCAAAACGATACAAAGTACCGAAGCCGATACCAATCCCCAAAAGAAATGTTCCGACACAAAACATCGAAAAGTCTTGTAGTGACAGCGCGTAGGTAGCTATCGAAGCGCCACTGATACCAACCAGATTGCCAATACTGAACCCTTTCTTTCGCCCCAATTTCCCCATAATTAAAGAAGCGGGAATCGTCGCACTCATTAAGCCTAGAAACTGCAATGCCACAGGTAGCGTGATAAGACTGGAGCTAGGCGCTAATGTTTTTCCCACCAAACCGATTACCGATATTAATAGTATGTTACCTGTCATCAATAGAGCTTGGCATAATGACAACAGCCAGACGTTCCGGTTCATTTTAGCGCCTCTTCTACTGCCGCATTAGCGTGAATTGCGACGGTATCTAACAACGGAACCTGTGTATCACTCTGTTCAACAAGCAAACCTATCTCAGTGCAACCTAAGATAACCCCTTCTGCACCTGATTCGGCAAGGTCATCAATAATGGTAAGGTAATCATCTTTTGAGCGCCTGTTAATTTCCCCTAAACAAAGCTCGTTGTATATGATGTCGTGGACAAGCTTTCTCTGCACCCCGTTAGGAACGATCACTTCTATGCCAAATTTTTCGGTAAGCCTTTGCTTATAAAATTCCTGTTCCATCGTAAAAGCAGTGCCAAGGAGGCCGACTTTAGTAATGCCTCGCTCTTGAAGCTCAACTCCCGTAGCATCAGCGATGTGAAGCAAAGGTATAGAAACTGACTCTTCAACTTGCTCGGCTACTTTATGCATAGTGTTTGTCGCAATGAGAATGAAGTCAGCTCCTGCCTTTTCAATAGATTGCGCTGCTTGGCAAAGAATGCTTGCGTTAGCTTGCCAGTCACCCGTTCGCTGTAAAGCCTCGACCTCGGCAAAGTCGACACTGTTTAAAATAATTTTCGCCGAATGCAGCCCACCTTTAGCACGTTTAACACCGTCGTTTAACTGCTGATAGTAAGTCGCGGTTGACTCCCAACTCATACCGCCAATCATGCCAATTGTTTTCATTCCTTTCCCCTCGACTGACTTAATACCAATCACACCAATTATCTGAACATCTAATTGATGCAATTGGTATAATTAATTTAATTAAACAGATATCTAAAAGCATTACAAACAAAAAAGCCCCTAGCATTGAGAAGCTAGAGGCTTTTGCTTTAGGGTCTGTTGACCTTTTGCGGTTAAATTTTGTTCGAGATAAAAGCGTTTTAGTCGCGGCGAGAGGTTTGTCGCCTAGTCATTCTAAGCAAAACACCTCTCAACAAAGAGTAAAACGCTTTTAGCCGAACCCTTCGGGCAGCGTTTGTGGCTCCTTTCTGCTGCGTTATCGGCTTATCTGGTAGAGCAACTACAATTCAAAGCCTCTGCCTTGCATAAAGAACCCACAAACTGCTGCAAAAATCAGCGCAAAGGGTCAATAGACCCTAGAAACAATCTAGTTTGTTTCTTTAATTGGCAATACCTGCTTGACGTAATTGCCGGGTGCTGGTCCCAATACTGGGAACTGTTCACTACCTACTTTGAACGGTTCAACTTGCTCGTCTGGATTAAAGCCAAGAAGCCACTGATGCCAATGTGTCCACCAAGAACCTTCTGTATGGTTCGCGTTTGCTAACCATTCATCGGCATTGTCGTCCAAAGAGTCGTTGGTCCAGAAACCATACTTTCCTTTTGCAGGATGATTGACGATACCTGCAATGTGTCCAGATTCACCAAGCACGAATGTCTTGTTACCGCCGACATTTAGCGCGCCACGATAAGTCCCTTGCCAAAGTGCGATATGATCTTCCTTAGTAGAGATAAAGTAACTAGGCACTTTAATCTTGTTCAGGTCGATCCATACCCCGCCAATTTTCACACCCTTGTCTTCTACCAACTTATTGTTTAAGTAGAGTTCACGTAACATGAAGTTGTGGGTATCCGCGGCTACGTTGGTACTATCACTGTTCCAGTACAGAAGATCAAAGTCGACCGGACTATTACCTTTTAGATAGTTATCAACGTAGTAATTCCAGTAGAGGCTGTTTTCACGCAACAAACTAAACGTCACGCTCAGCGAGCGGCCATCCATATAGCCTTTAACAGCGTTCTGAGCTTCTATTGCATTGATGATCGTATCATTGATATACGCACCAACTTCTCCCGGCTGAGAGAAATCTAATAGCGTAGTGAAGAAAGATGCGCTCTTAATTCGCTTCTTCATTCTCTTCGCTGCATAGTAAGCAATCGTAGACGCCAGCACAGTACCACCAATACAGTAACCCGCTGCGTTGATTTGATCTTGCCCAGTGATGTCTTCAATGGCCGATACCGCTTTTGCCACACCATCGGTTACATAGTCACCAAATTCAACGTTGCGCTGTTCTTTGCCCGGATTTCGCCACGACATCATGAACACAGCGTGTCCCTGCTCAAGAAGCCAGCGAACCATTGAATTCTTCTCTCGTAGATCAAGAATATAGTACTTGTTGATAAACGGAGGCACGATCAAGAGCGGCGTTGCGTTGACTTTTTCCGTCATTGGACGGTATTGAATCAACTCAAACAGCTCATTTTGGAAAACGACGTCACCTTGCGTATTGGCAATATCCTCTCCAATTCTAAATGCGTTGTTGTTTGTCATTCGAATCTTGAGGATATCAGCACTCGACTCTACGTCTTCTTTAAGCTGCTCTAGCCCGGCAAGTAGATTTTCACCATTTTGCTCTAACGTTAGCTTAAGCAGTTCTGGATTGGTGGCGATATAGTTGCTCGGAGACATAGCATTGATAGCTTGGCGTGAGAAAAAGCTGATTCGTTCTTTGCTTTTCTCATCTAGGCCTTCGATGCTTTCAATCGTCTCTAGGTAAGTTTTACTAAATAGAAGATAAGACTGCTTGATGAAGTTGAAGAAGATGTCTTTTTGCCACTCTTCATGGGCAAATCGTTTATCACCTTTTTCTGCTTTAACAATTTCTTCTGTATTGGCAGTCAATGCTACATTTTGCCAAATTTGTAATTGCTGCTGCCACCAGTCCGCTTGAATTTTTAACAATGCAGCGGGTTGATTCGCGGCGCTTTCGAAGAGCTTGGTAGTATCTTCGAAGTTGACCTCTTGCATTGCTTTATTGAGGGGAGAGTTCGCGGCTGCCCTGCTGAGTTCTAGATCTTCCCACCATTTTTGATTGGTTTCTTGGAGCTTAACAAGGTAGTCCGAAAAGAAGTGTTGTAACATATTGCTACTCCTAAGATCGGAAAAATGCCGCCTTTCGGCGGCAGAGAAGTCAGTGTTACGCTGGAGTCACTGTCTTAAGGTTTTCCGATGTCATTTGCTCAACATCATCTTTAAACTCTTTGGCGATAGACTGAAGCTTGTTGCTGTCGTCCATCATCTGTTGAGATAGCTTAGTAAGCACATTAAGCTGTTGGCTATTGAAAGCTGTTAGTGATGTTACGTCTTTTACTTCACTTGCTGCCTTCATTTGAGTTAGACCCATTTCACTGTAAGTGCGGATGGCATTTAGTTGAAGCTCTGTAAGCACTTCTACATTTTTTGTCACAAGCTTGTTGAACTTCACGTATGGTTCTAGGCCTTTTTCAGTTTGGTCAGTAAATGTTTTGAAGAAATCTGTGTACATGAGTATCACTCCTAAGTTAAGTCCATTTAAATGGTTTAGTTAATTGATTTGATTACAACTGCAGTGCCCATACCGCCACCTACACACAGTGAAGCGACACCATATTGACCTTGCCCACGATTTAGTTCGTGGATTAGTGAAACAAGGATGCGGTTACCCGAAGCACCTAGTGGATGGCCTAAGGCTATCGCTCCACCATTTGGGTTGGCTTTATCGAGTATGGAAGAAACAGACACTTGATGTTTGTCCGCTAACTGATGAATAACACCAAGCGCCTGAGCGGCAAACGCTTCATTCAACTCGTAGACATCAATATCATCGGTTTTAAGCTCAGCTTTTGCTAACGCTTTAGTCACTGCTTCGACTGGGCCAAGTCCCATAACTTCAGGTGCCAGACCAGACTGAGCGTAACTTACGATTTCAGCAACTGGCGTGAGCCCATGTTTTTTCACTGCTGACTCACTTGCAACGACAATCGCACTCGCGCCATCGTTAATTCCTGAGGCGTTGCCCGCAGTCACCGTACCTTCACGGTCAAAAGCTGGTCGAAGCTTTGCTAATCCGCTTAATGTTGCCTCTGGTTTTGGGTATTCGTCCGTATCAAAAACAATCGTTTCACGACGCTTCTTCACATCAACGGCAACAATCTCGCTTTTAAATTTGCCAGCTTCGATTGCTGAAACAGCTTTCAACTGACTTGCAAGCGCATATTCGTCTTGCTGCTCGCGAGAAAGGCCGACTTCTTTCGCGACATTTTCTGCCGTCACACCCATGTGGTACTGATTGTAAACGTCTGTTAAACCGTCATTAATCAGCAAATCAGTTAGGTTCATGTTACCCATTTTATGGCCATCACGAATACCTGAAGGAACTGTGAAAGGAATCTGAGACATCACTTCGACACCTGCAGCCACGACTACTTGAGCATCACCAGAGCGGATATGGCTTACTGCGTCCATGACTGTTTTCATTCCGCTGCCACACACCATATTCAGTGAATACGCAGGAACTTCATTTGGGATACCGGCATAGATTGCCGCTTGGCGACCAACGCCCATGCCTTGACCAGCAGAGACCACATTACCAACAATTACTTCATCAATAGAGTCGACACCCACGCCGCTTTCAGAGACTGCAGCTTTGATAGCAATTGAAGCCAAGTTACCTGCTGAAATATCTTTCAGTGAACCGCCAAAAGCGCCAATCGGTGTGCGTTTAGCACCAACAATAAATACTTTTTCCATTATCCCTTCTCCTTAATGCATGTGTAAGCCGCCATTTACAGAGAGCGTTTCCCCTGTAATGTAGGCACCAGCTTCACTTGCTAAGAAAGAAACGGATTTAGCCACTTCCTCTGGAGTCGCTAAGCGACGCATTGGAATTTGAGCTTTAATAGATTCAAGCACTTCTGGTTTCATCTCTTCCACCATTGGTGTACCTGTGTAGCCAGGGGCAACAACATTGACGGTCACACCCGAGCGAGCACCTTCAGCAGCCAACGCCTTAGAAAAGCCAATCATGCCCGCTTTAGCAGCAGAGTAGTTTGTTTGTCCAAACTGACCTTTGATACCGTTAACTGAGGAGATATTGATGACTCGACCGTTGCCCTTCTCACACATCGCAGAGAACAGAGGCTGAGTAACATTGAACACGCTGTTCAAGTTCGTTTCAATAACCTCTTTCCAAGCGGACGCAGTCATTTTTTTAAACGTGCCGTCGCGTGTAATCCCAGCATTGTTGATGACAACATCAACCGTACCTTCCTCCACGAGTAGGCTTGCTAGACGCTCTGCGCATTGCTCGGTATCAGTAACATCAAGTTCGAACAAGCGTACCTGATCTTCACTGAAACCTTTCTCGTTAAACCATTCTTGAGCACATTGCTTTTTACCCGTGAAATGGGTGGCGATGACACGAAAGCCATCATTCACTAATTGGGTAGTAATAGCAGAACCGATTCCGCCTTTAGATCCGGTGATCAAAGCGATTTTCTTCATTAAGAGACTCCATTCTTAACAGCAATAAATAACCAAACGATTTTTTAGTGATGCTCGCCATTAAGCACCAACCAACGTCATTAATAAATTCTTATAAGACTTTTTCTTGCGTCTTTTAATTATCAAAACTAATGCCTATTTATTACAGTTCAAATACTTTTCGAAATTAAGTGCATAAAGTTGAACAATGTCTCATATAGAATGTAATGTTATATGATTGTTAACTTGCAGTAAGTTGTTGATTTAGAAGAATTTATTGTTATCAATATGTAAATCATTAAACTCTATCATACTGTTTAATAAGGTTTTTCTTCAAATTACACTCATTTCATTAGTCTTCATCACTCATTAAACAAATGCTATTCGCTGCCATTATCAATCCGTTTTTCATGACTATATTGTTACTAGCGGACATTGACTTTTGGTGGATTAAAACGCTATTTAATTTAATACAAATATCAACTAAATTATTTAAACTACTGAATGGAATGATATTTCATATATATTTCTTACTTATACTTTAGTATTAATAAAACAAGATATTTAGGAAAGCTAATTATTGATAAATAAGACAATAAAAATCAGAAAAATGAAGATAAAAAAAGCCCGGATAAAAATCCGGGCAGGCTTAAAGCGAATCGTTATTCAGTCCATGAATTATCCGGCAGTGGATGGTTTGATTCGATAGAAGATGGCGAAAAGTACAGGCACTACAATCAATGTAAGTACCGTAGCAAAGCCTAGTCCGGCCATGATTGTTATCGCCATGGAGCCAAAAAATGCATCAAACACTAGAGGTATCATCCCTAGAATCGTTGTTAATGCCGCCATGCTGACAGGGCGTACACGTGATATCGCACTATCAAACACGGCTTGATAAGGGTCCTTACCAGAGCCGAGTTCGATATTGATTTGATCAAGTAACACAATGCCATTTTTCAGAATCATTCCACTTAAGCTCAGCAGACCTAGAAAGGCAGTGAAACTAAACGGCATATCCGTCGCAAGTAAACCAATAGAAACACCTATGATTGATAGCGGAACGGTAAACCAAATAACCAATGGCTTTCTAAACGAGTTAAATAGCAGCATGGTAATAATGAACATCAATAGGTAGCCCATCGGCAATGAGCCGAACAGCGCCTCTTGAGCGTCTTTTGACGACTCATATTCACCACCCCAGCTAATTGAGTAGCCTTCTGGCAGTGCCAACGCTTCTACTTGTGGTCTAACTCGACTAAATAAGCTCGCTGGTGTTTCATGCCCCAATACGTCGTGGTCAGCTAACACTGTCAGCGTACGTTTTCTGTCTCTGCGCTGAATAAGTGGCTCTTGCCAATCAAGCGCAACGCCATCGATAACTTGCTCTACTGGAATATAGCTTTGTAGACTTGGGCTCCATATCTTAACGTTAGCCAATGACTCAAAATCAACACGCTCTTGCTCAGGCAATCGAGCAATGATTGGGAGCATGTGTGTGCCATCACGAAGTAAACCAATCGGTGTGCCGCCAAAAGCCATTTGCAGCGTATTGGATAACTCCTCTTTAGAGATACCTAAACGACGTGCTTTAGATTCATTAAACTGAGGAACCAGTTCTTTGGTACGTTCACGCCAGTCGTGTCGAACATTTCGTGCACCAGGGTCTTGCAAAAGTACATCTTCGACTTGTAGCGCGATGTCTCGTAGAACTTGAGGATCTGGACCCGTAATCCTAGCTTCAATCTTAGAAGCCGGTGAAGGGCCGAACTCCATTAATTTAAACTGAAAAGTCGGTTGATTGAATGTCACTGAAAGGTTTTTGTCTAACTCTTCCAGTAGCTCAAACATAGTTTCACGATCTTGGGTGCGAACCTGTAGCTGCGTATACGCCTCGTAACTCTTCTCAGGTTGGTAAGTCAACGCAAAACGCTGTAAACCTTGACCTGTCGTTGTGGATACAAACTCAACATTCTCTTGCTCACGAATGTACTTCTCTACTTTCTTGGTTTCTTCAATCGTCTCGCGAATATCCGTCCCTTCAGGCATCCACATGTCGACATAGAACATCGGCGTGTTTGATGGCGGGAAGAACTGTTGCTTGACCATACCGAAGCCTGCTACCGCAACCACTAGCAAACCCACCATACTTACGACGGTTAACCAACGGAAACGAAGTGCGAATTTTAAGCTAGCACCAAAAACGGTAAACAGGATGCCTTTGTAAGGGTCGACTTCTTCTGTTGTGTCCCCCTTCTCCTCTTCTTTTAGCAGTAGATCCGCTAAGAAAGGCGTGAGAGTAAGTGCCGTAATCCAGCTTAAAAATAGCGAATAGCATAGTACCCAGAATAGTGAGCCCATGAATTCGCCCGTCGCATCTTCTGAAAGGCCAATAGGTGCGAACGCGGTGATAGCAATGACGGTTGCTCCCAGCAAAGGCCACTGCGTTTGTTTAACAATATCTACCGCAGCCTGAACCTTCGTTTTACCGCGTTTCAGACCAACTAAGATGCCCTCTACGACTACAATCGCATTATCAACTAGCATACCTAATGCGATGATGAGTGCGCCTAATGAAATACGATGAAGCTCGACATCATTTTGTTTCATTAGGATAAATGTACCCATAACGGTAAGCAGTAACACCGCACCGATGATGATGCCGCTACGTAAACCCATCGCGAACAACAAAACAATAATGACGATCGCAACCGCTTGGCCTAGGCTCACAATGAAGTCATCAACTGACTTTTCCACTTCAGCAGACTGATTGTAAAAGTAGTTAATCTCAACACCCGCTGGGCGAATATTTTCCAGTACTTCTAGCTCAGATTCTAAGGCTTTACCTACCTCAACTACGTTGACACCCGCACCAAAGGAAATAGCAAGGTTGATTGCAGGTTTACCGTTAAATGTCACGACGTTTGAAGGTTTTTCTTGGATGCCACGGCTGATAGTTGCAACGTCTTTAAGGCGAATCAAATTACCAGTATCACGGCCATGGATGATGAGCTCTTCTAACTCCTGCTCTGAACTCATGGTCCCGTTTGGACGAATGGTTAATGTTTGACCGTTAACCATCACTTCACCCGCAGATTGAACACTGTTCTGCTGGCTCAAAAGACCAACAACGGTATTCATATCCAGATTAAGCGCTGCTAAACGTTCCAATGAGACTTCAACAAATAACTGCTCTTGTTGATCTCCAGCTATGGCGACTTTACCAACCCCATCGACAAGTTCTAGCTCTCGGCTTAGGTAGTCGGCGTAACGTTTAAGCTCGATGTAGTCATAGCCATCCCCCGTCAGCATGATCATGATGCCGTATACATCGCCAAAATCATCAATGATCTGAACTGAGTTTACACCGCTAGGAAGATTCGGCCTTAGATCATTGATCTTTCGGCGCATTTCGTCCCATATCTGCGGCAGCTCGTCTGGGCCGTACTCCATCTCCATACTCACCATGATTTGAGACATGCCATTAGACGATGTAGACGTAATCTTATCGATGTAAGGTAACTTGCGGATATCTTTCTCTAATGGATAGGTTAGCTCTTCCTCCACTTCCTGTGACGTTGCCCCTGGGTAAGTCGAAATAATCATCGCATCTTTAATCGTGAATGCAGGGTCTTCTAATCTCCCTAGATCCATGAAAGATGTATAACCGCCAATTGCCAGTATGATTAGAAACAACCAGCTAATAACTTTATTTTTTATCGAGTACTCAGCAATGCTCACAGCTCAGCTCCCTTGATTTTCATACCGTCGCGTAATTTTCTTAAGTTCGATTTAATCAATACATCGCCTTTTTCGATGCCAGTGCCAACCAAGGCACCATTGCCAGTTATCTGGTCAACCGTCACTGGATAACGATGCGCTTCACCTCGTTCAAGCTTCCAAACATAGAACTCTTGGCTTTGTTTACCCGCGTCAATTGCGGTCATTGGCACTTGAAATGCTCTATATGTATTCAGGCCAGCTTTAACTAAGTCGACCGAAACCTTTGCACTAGTACCAGGCAGAACCGGTTGCTCAGTTTGTGCCATTCTTAACCACAATTCATAGGTCTGGCTTTGCGGGTGAAGCTCACTGGTATGCTCGTAATACGCAATAGGATAGCTACCATTGTGACCAGCAAAAGTCGCCATTGGCTTATAGTCCTGCGCGTTAGTTTCCGGGTTTAACATTGCTAGAACCGAGTCAGACACTTCTATCTTTACGTAAACTTTGTTGTCTTGATAAATGGCAAAAACCTGCTCACCAGGCGAGACATTCTCAAACTTTTTCTTATCGACTGAAGACACTACGCCATCAAAAGGAGCACGCAAGCGCATGTACTTCATTGTTGCCTTTGCTGACCCGAGATTCGCTTCTGCTAGCTGGAAGTTCGCTGTTAGCTCATCAAGTTCAGCTCTCGAGATCATCTTATTTGCACGCAGATCCTGACCACGTTTCACCTGCTTCAGCGCAAGCTCATATTTCGCTTGAGCGTCGTTTAGTTTTTGTTTTGCTTTTGAATCATCAAGTATCGCTATCGTTTGACCTTTAGTGACATTGTCACCTTCCTTAACCAAAATTGATGCAATTTCACCATCTAAACGAAAGGCAAGTGGCGTTAGCTCAGCAGGCATTACCTGACCGTTGAAATTGCGATATTGGCTTTCGGATGCAGCTGCAACGCTAAATGTGTCTACAATAAATGGATTCGCTTCACGATGTGTTGAGTCTGGTGTACAAGCCGACAGCATGCCTACCGAGAGAGCCGCTAGCGCAAAAGTTCTGATACGCATGTTAAATTCCACCTTCTTTCGTCCATGCTTTAACTTGTTGACCTGGTGAAAGATTTTCCACTCCAGCTTGAACGATCAGATCACCACTCGTCACTCCACTAATAATGTTTCCATCGGTATCTAGCTCTACGTCAACCAAAGATAGAGTTTGAGTGCTAGCATCGAAACGATATAGCTGTCCTTGGCCTTGCTGCTTTGTTACCCAAGCTGCTGAAGCAATGTTAAAAATATCGGAGTTTTGATTGTTAAGAAGTTTCACCTGCCCCGTCATTCCCGGCAGTAAGTTGAGAGACTCTGGTCGCTTAAATGTTAAACTCGCTTTGTAGCTATTTGTATCTGGGTCTGGTTGAGTCGAAATCTCTTTAAATTCAGCTGGCATTGAAATTTGCTTGTGACTATCCATCACGACTTGGAATGTCGAATCTGCGATATGGTCTAAACCGTAAGTCTCGGCATAGCTCACCGGGACAGTCAACACAACATCTAGGACACTGTTGTCGATGAGATTTAGTACAGGCTGATTTGCGCCTACAACTTGATGCTCTTTGCTAAAGGTGATGGACACTACTCCATCAAATGGCGCGACTATTTGTGTGTAATCGAGATCTGTTTTTGCTTGCTCTAATGCCGCCTTTGCTGCTTTAAACTGAGTTTCATTTTGATCATAGGTATCGACACTGATTAACTTTTTATCATGCAATTGAGCTGCTCGCTCGAAAGCCGTTTTGGCTAAGTTGTATTCAGCAAGACGCGCATCAAATGCAAGTTGGTAGTCTGTAGGATCGAGTGTCGCCAGCACCTCGCCCTTTTCCACAACCGTCCCCATTCGAACTTTAATACTCTCTATTTCACCCGCCACTTGAAATGACAAAGCTGCACGGTCGGTCGCATCGATAGTAGCGATAAACGAGTCGTAGTGGTTGAGCGATAAGTCGGGCACTTCCACCAGCTTAACTGGCTTCACGACTGGCTCACTGATTTCTGAATTTGCTTTATTGCAGCCTGCAACCGCAAGAGCAATAGCCCCAACGGCTAAAGCCTTTGTTACTTGTTTTATTCTTTCTGATGATGTGTCCATGATTTAGCATCTTTGTTTATTACACACCCGTGCAGTATATAAAGATTGTGCCCAAGATCAATATTTATTTTCCATGCGTGCAATATAATAATTAAACGATCTATACTGTTTATAGGTTCTTTGATGAAATGAAATGAAATTTCTGGTAGAAAGAAGGCGTTCCACGAGATTGACGAGAATTATGACTGAAAGAAAGCAAGGCCGAAGAAGTGCTCAAGATGCGGAAAAAACAAAATGCGAGATAATGCGTGTCGCTACTGAGCTGTTCTGTGAGTTAGGTTATGAACGTGTATCACTTCGAAATATCAGCGACAAAGCAGGTGTTTCTCATAGTTTGATCCGTCATCACTTTGGTAGCAAAGAGCAAATTTGGTACGCAATCAGTGATGGCCTGCACCATTACATGGAAAAGTACATCAGAACGATCATTCAACATATGCCCGCTGATGTCGGCTCAAACGTCAAGCTATACAACTTTTCTGTTCGACTTTTAGCACATATGCTCGAATTCAAACAGCCAATGCAGCTTATCGCCGATGCAGTCAGACAAGAAGACGCGCTCTTCGATTATTTCATCGATAATTCAGGTGAAATTGAACAACTTATTTTCCAATTGGCTAACCAATACAACGAACAACACCCAGAAGCTCAAATCAAGATATGGGAAATCAAGTGGCAAATGATCATGTATGCTCATGGTGCGGCCAGCTTAACGCCTTTTATGAAAGAAACTTGGGTAGATGAAACCGACTCTTTGGAAGTTTGTCTATTAAAGCATTGGGAGATGTACAACACTATGATGGCATGTCGCTTCCAAGTACCTGATGAATATATCTTGCGCCCAACGAAGGTGTCGGATTTGCTGTATGAAGTTGAATGTGACTTGAAAGGCTTATCTGAAGAGATTTCATAGCTTTTGCTACACAAACCCGCACAGATCGGCATTAAAACCATAGCTCAATAACCAACAATAACCGTGCTTAATCAATCTGTTTAGTATTGAATTGTTTGATTGGAAATTGATCCTAGTCAATTCCAATCGAACTCGCTTATCGTATGTTCTGTACAAAAATTCACTTGAGTGAAGCTAATAATGATGAGCATACAAAACAATACTTCAATTACACTGGATCTGATCCACTCAGCAATAAGCAAAGTCGAGATAGCCAGTAAAATCGATCTTGACGCTTTGAAGGAATTTATCAGCGCAAACACTACCATCGCAGTGGCCTCCTTCACCGAAATGAGCCAATGCGATAGCTTAGATGATAAATTTAAACTGGTTACTTCAAGTTTTCCTCAATTTATCGATCATTCCCAGCAACTGATTGAAACTTCGATTCTTCTTAGTTTATAGCGTTAAATCAAACGATTGATATCCTTAGACCAACAATTCGCTAAGAAATCGATAAAACTGCGTACTAATGGGGTTTGGTAACTTCTCGAAAGATAGACGGCCCAAAGCGCGTAGCTTGGTGACGTATAGTCGGTAAGAATGTATTCTAGCTTTCCTTGTTCAACCAATGGGTTAGTTAAGTCACAAGGCGCTCTTATAATTCCTTTGTCGCGCATTGCAGCGGTCATTAAGGTTCCTAACTCATTGGCGCGAATCGAGCCTGCCACACTAGGTTCAAATACCTCCCCTCCTCTGACTAACTGCCAATGATTGGTTTCTAGGTGTATTAGACAGTTATGCTCTTCAAGATCTTTAGGGTTGGTCGGAGTGCCATTATCTTTTAAGTACTGTTGACTTGCACAAATGGCAGAGTCAATCGACATCAGTTTCCTCGCAATTAAACTATCGTCAGGCTTTTCTGTATAGCGTAACGCGATGTCTACCCGCTCATCGACTAGTTCGGTGAAGCTATCCGATGCGATAATATCGATGACCACGCTTGAGTTCTGTTGAGTAAATTCAATTACCGCATCAATCAGCATATTCTGTGCTAAACCAATGGGTGATGCGACTCGGATGGTACCCGTGAGCTCTTCGCTTAATTGCGTCGATTCAAATACCATTGCAGCTGTTTCATCAAGTATTTTCTGGCAACGGATGTACGCCAGCTCACCAGCTGCCGTTAAACTCACCTTTCGGGTCGTACGATGAAGCAGTCTCTGATTCAACCAACTTTCGACTTCTTGTACATGGCGTGAAACCTGTAAGCGACTCAACCCCAAAGATTCTGATGCCTTAGTGAAGCTTCTACGATTAGCAACTTCGACAAAGCTTTTAATAGCAACTAGCCGATCCATAACTTGATTAGTAACCTCAAATGAAACAATCAATGTCATTTTTGCCAGTTTTTCTCTAAAAACACAACCATTAGAGTGTACATAAGTTTTCAAGCAATCTATTCCAAAAGGGGAATTATCATGAAAGTTGTAGTATTAGGTGCATCAGGTTGGATCGGCAGCCACATTGTAAATGAAGCAAAGTTAAGGGGACATCATGTTATTGCTCTTGTTCGCAATGCTGAAAACTACGCAGTGGAAGACGTCGAAATACGTCAATTTGATTTGAACAGCAGCAATAGTTCGTTACTCGACGCAGTTCAAGGGGCAGATGTAGCAATCGCCTCTATTGGTGGACGCGCTAAAGGCAACCATGACATTGTTGCAGCCACGGCAAATCGACTTCTAGAAACACTGCCTGACGCGAACATCGATCGCTTACTGTGGGTTGGCGGCGCTGGCTCACTTGAGGTCGCTCCTGGTGTACCTTTGATTTCTGTCCCTGAGTTTCCTGCAGAATACAAAGCTGAAGCGGTTGCTCAAGGTGAA
>NZ_JCBDHG010000010.1:0-23483 GCF_059834185.1 Vibrio sp. R10-SG3-ISO10 | reverse complement strand
GCATGATGAAGCGTTTATTAAAGCGCGTGACAAGGCAGAAAAGAAACAAGAGAAAGAGAAAAACAAATCTCGCGAGAAAGAGATCAAGAAAGCCTCAAAAGAGGGCGATCTTGATAGTAAACGTGAACCTCACCTGTTTGTTCTCGACTTTAAAGGCAGTATTGATGCTAAAGAGGTCGCTTCATTACGTGAAGAGGTGACGGCAATCTTAGCTGTGGCTCGTGAAGGTGATGAAGTGCTACTGCGCTTAGAGTCTGGTGGTGGCATGGTGCATGGTTATGGCCTTGCTTCATCACAGTTAGATCGCATTAAAGCAGCCAATCTGCCCCTGACCATTGCGGTAGATAAAGTCGCGGCAAGTGGTGGCTATATGATGGCATGTATTGCGGACAAGATTGTGTCAGCACCCTTTGCCATCGTTGGCTCCATTGGTGTGATTGCCCAGCTACCCAACTTCAATAAAGTGCTGAAAAAGTATGATATTGAGTATGAGCAGCTTACAGCGGGTGAATACAAGCGTACTTTAACTATGTTTGGTGAGAACACGGACAAAGCGCGTGAGAAGTTTAAACAAGAGCTAGAAGAAACACATGGCCTGTTTAAAGACTTTATTCGTGAGCGTCGTCCTGAGCTTGAGTTGGATAAAGTCGCAACAGGTGAACACTGGTTTGGTACGCAAGCTCACGACTTAGGTTTGGTTGATGAGATCAAAACCTCAGACGATCTTGTGGTTGAAGCGTGTAAAGACAAAACCGTACTTGCGATTCACTACGTAGAGAAAAAGAAACTGACCTCAAAGCTTGCTGGATTAGCAGGTGAAGCGGCAGACAACGTATTAATGAAGCTGATTGATCGCGGCCAACGCCCGATCGTCTAATTCGCTACATACTGAATACTAGAGCGCCCACCTATTTTGGTGGGCGCTTTTGTATCTGCTTAAGATCAACCTTATTTGATATAGGAGTCGAGAACCTTGAGTACGATTTCCATATCTGTTTCGCGTTGATCTTTCTCTTCTTCGAGCACGACATGTTCAATTAAGTGCCCTTTAATCACTTCCCGCATTAAACCATTTACGGCACCACGAATAGCAGCGATCTGCTGCAAAACATCCTGACATTCATGCTCTTCATCTAGCATCTTTTTTAGACCATTGACTTGACCTTGGATCTTACTCACTCGGGCCTTAAGCTTTTTCTGATCTTTTACTGTGTGTGACATGGCATATCTTCTTTACGTGTTAGGCGGAAAGATTCTAACCGATAATGTAGCATCTAAATTATACTGGGGGGTAGTATTATGTACTGGGGGGGAGTATGATTTCAGCCAGATTGAAACAACAATAGAGAACAGCAATGGATTTTGTAGCACTTTTACAACAAGGTAACGGCTGGTTTTTTATCCCAAGTGCAATCTTACTTGGTGCTTTACATGGCTTAGAGCCCGGGCATTCGAAAACCATGATGGCAGCGTTTATCGTTGCGGTGAAAGGGACGGTCAAACAGGCAGTGATGCTTGGGCTAGCAGCAACACTTTCTCATACCGCTGTCGTCTGGCTAATCGCTGTTGGTGGTATGTACATCAGCCAGAAGTTTACCGCTGAAGCTGCTGAGCCTTGGATGCAGCTCATATCAGGTGTCATCATCGTTGCAACCGGGTTATGGATGTTCTGGAGAACATGGAGTGGAGAGCGCGCTTGGCATAGCGCTCACCATCACTCACAGGATTGGAGAACTCAGGTGGTTGATACTGGACATGGTCATGTGGCGCTATCGATTGTCGAAGAAGGGCTTGACCAGAGATTTCAGTTGAAAACGCTAAACAGTAAGCCGTTGAAGGCTGAAAGCGTAAAATTAGTGCCATCTGGTGTGAGGCAGCAAGCTATTGATACCTATGAATTTGTAGAGCGTGATGGCTACCTAGAATCGACGTCATCTCTGACACAACGGGATGATGTGAAGGTCAAGCTAATGATTGGACATCACGATCATACCCATGACTTTGATGTGCACTTCCACTCAAATTTGGAATCGAACAATGAAGAGAAAGAGTACCAAGATGCCCATGAACGCGCGCACGCTAAGGATATTCAGAAACGTTTTGCAGACAGAGAGGTAACCAACGGTCAAATACTTCTGTTTGGTCTAACGGGTGGATTAATTCCATGCCCAGCAGCGGTCACCGTTCTTTTAATCTGTTTGCAACTAAAGGCCATGACATTAGGCGCGACCTTAGTCGTTTCATTTAGTATTGGTTTAGCGCTGACTCTAGTTGCAGTCGGAGTCGTTGCGGCTATCGGTGTACACAAGGCGACATCGAAATGGAGTGGTTTGAATGATATCGCTCGCCGAGCTCCTTATTTATCTGGAGTTTTAATCAGTGCGGTGGGGTTGTATATGGGTATGCATGGCTACACCTCGCTTATGAACTAAGTGCAGATTTTTTGCATGAAACGTGTGCTTTAACTCAATGAAAGCTGGCTGTGAGTACTTAGTCACATGAGGCCCCACAGACAATGTGGGGCAAATGATCGGTTTTATTGGTTTACTAGTTCAACTGCTTCACGTGTGAGCTTGGCAAGCTCATCCCATTGACCTTCAGCGATAAGCTTTTTATCAACCATCCAAGTCCCACCACATGCTAAGACGCGAGGAACAGCGAGATAATCTTTGATGTTGGAAGGGTTGATGCCACCTGTCGGCATAATATGAACGTCCCCGTAAGGAGCAAGCAGTGCTTTAACCATATTGATACCACCTGATGCTTCAGCAGGGAAAAACTTTAATGTAGTTAAGCCCATTTCGAGAGCGGCTTCAATAGTACTTGGATTGTTGACGCCAGGTACGATATCAATACCGATCTCTTGGCATGCGCGAACGGTATTTGGGTTAAAGCCCGGCGAGACAATAAAGGTAGCGCCGGCTTGTTGTGCTGCCAGTGCTTGCTCTTTATTTAACACTGTGCCTGCGCCAATTAACATTTCAGGTTGCGCTTCTCTTAGTAATCGAATTGCTTCAACCGCAGCATCGGAGCGGAAGGTAATTTCAGCGGCTGGTAAACCATTTTCAACTAACACCTTACCTAAAGGCAAAATATCCTCTGCGTTATCGACAGCGATGACTGGGATGACTTTGAGTGCTTTTAGCTGCTCGTTTAAGTTAGACATTGTTTTTTCCTATCTAAAGTTTTGCTTTGCGGTATTCGTATGTGATTTAGAAATGATAGCGCCTTTATGCTGAATGACTTCTCCAGCAAGTTGATTGCCATTGTGGCACGCACGTCTAACATCTCCATCTTCGAGATAAGTAGCAAGGAAGCCACCGTTAAATGAGTCTCCGGCAGAGGTAGTATCGACAACGTTTTCAATTAAAGTCGTTTCAACATGATAAGGTTCAAAAGTGCTGTGATCTGAGACTAAACAGCCTTTAGGCCCAAGTTTTATTACTACAGTTTTGACACCAAGAGACTGTATGCGAGTAATAGTGTCTAGTGGCGTTTGATCACCCCAGATGAGTTGTTCATCATCAAAGGTGGCTAAAGCGAGATCTGTGGCTTGGTACATCGATTGGTATACAGACTTAACGGTTGAGTGTTTCTCACTTGACCACAATGAAGGGCGGTAGTTACTGTCAAACACCACTTCAGTTCCAGACGCTCTGAGCTCATTCAGCAGTTGGATCATTTGCTGCCTATCTTGAGTTGGCAATATGGCTAAGCTAATACCGCTTATCATTACCATATCAGCTAACTTAAGTGTTTGTCGAACATAAGAAAAGTCTTGATGCTGAAGTAGGTATTTTGCAGCAGACTGTTCACGCCAATACAGGAATGTTCTTTCACCCTTGTCATCCAGTTGAATCAGATAGAGTCCAGGAGAGCGATTGTTGTCTGTTAGCACCAAGTTAGTGTCGATACCTTCCTGCTCCCATCGAGCTTTCATTTCTTTGCTCAGCGGGTCACTTCCTAGCGCAGTGACATATTGTACTTTTGGAGCGGGCCTCAAGCCTTGATGGCTTCGGCAAAGATAAATGGCGGCATTGAGAGTGTCGCCACCGAACGTTTGTTGCATATGACTAAATGGTTTGCCATTGAGTTCAATCATACATTCGCCAATGATTGAGATTGTCTTCATAGTATAAATTCTTATAAAGCGCATCAGGCCTGCTTGTGTTGGGGGAGCAGACCTGATGGTGACTTGAAGCGATTACTTATTGTCTAAGCGAACGAACATCATAGTTAAAGCGAAAGATAAGGCGAAAACACCACATACACCAATAATCGCTTGAATGAAGTTTTGGGTACCACCTGCTAGGTAAGCCGGTAAGCTAAATACAGACGATAGAATATAGCTAGTTAGGTGAGTATCAATCGTCACTGAGATTGCGCCAAAGATACCCGCTGCCAAACTCGCCATGAACAGAGCTTTTGTGTATTTGGTTAAAACACCGAATAGAGCGGGTTCTGTAATACCGAGAATCGCAGTGATACCCGAGCCAGCCGTGATCGAAGATTGCTCTTTCGTTGCTGTTTTGCGTTGTTTGTACCAGATAGCCATAGTGGCTCCAGCAATAGCGAGGTTGCCAAGACACATGATTGGCATGAGTAGATCTTTGCCGTACAACGCGAAATTGTTCAAGCTGATTGGTGTCATGCTGTGGTGAATGCCGAATACAATAGTAATTGGTCGGGTTAAGCCAAATACAAAGCCAGTAAGCGTAGGTGAGACTTCCAGTAGGGAACTCACAACCCAGCCAGCACCATTGCTAAGCCACATGCCTGCTGGAGCAACGACTGATAAAACAAGAGTTGAAGTCACGGTAAAGGCAAGTAGTGGCGTAAATACAGGCTTAGCAGAAGCTGGTACAAGCTTGTCGACCAACGGGGTTATTTTTGATAGAACCCAAACTGCTAGAATAGCCGGGACAATAGCGCCGCCGTAGTTAAGTAGTTCAATAGGCAGCATGCCGAACACATTAAGCTCTGCTTTGCTCCCAGCTTCTGTTAGCAGCGTGGCTTTTTCAAGTAGCTTTGGTGACATCATAGCAGCAGCAACAGCAAGCGCTATATACTCATTGACCTTAAACACCTTCGCTGCCGAGAAAGAGACCAGCATAGGTAAGAAAAAGAAGACGGCAACGGAGATGGATCTGAAGAAAAACACCGTGTCAGAAGATTCAGAAATGACATTGGTTGCAATAAGCCCCGATAGAAGTCCCATTAACATCCCCGCACCTGCGATAGCAGGAACCACAGGGCCAAAGATTCCAGCCACTATGCGCATGGCATTTTGAAACAGCTTGCCTTTCTCTTGTTCAATATCGGCGTCTATGGGGGCGGCACTTGCACCGGAAAGAGCTAGATACCATTTCTCAACATCGACACCTATGATGACTTGAGTTTGTCCCTGTGCGAGAACAACGCCTTTCACCCCTTGGATAGCTTCAAGTTTGACTTTATCTGCTTTGGACTCATCGACCAGCTTAAAGCGTAGGCGAGTCATACAGTGGGTAATGTTTGCGATGTTCTTTTCACCACCAAGTGCGGCGACCAATTCTTGTAGTTTCATGCTAAAGCTGTCTGCTTTGTTTGGCGTATTATCGCCAATAGCCATGTTGGTTTCTGTCAATTGCATCATACTTTCCTATGTGCTTGTCTGCTCGTTTATTGCAATCATCTTAGCGGTTGAGGATTTTAAGCCAATCGACAAAAAAGTGATAAAACTCACATTAAAACAGCTGAAAAATTATTTTTGGCTATTTTGGGGCAATTGGTTCGTTTTTGTTTGCGAAAGTAAATCAGGAACGAACCAGTCATTTTTAAGTATAATTTACCCCTTGAAATCTGCATTCTTTCACTGTTAGATAAAATAAATCCTGTTATCTAGAGATAGTTCAAAGTGAACAAAAATATCATTTCAAATATTGAGTGTGTGATTACCAAACCTGACAGGCATAACCTAATAACGGTTATTGTCGAAACTCAGTCAGGACTGACTGGTTATGGTTGTGCGACTTTTCAACAGCGACCTTTAGCCGTTAAGACAATGGTTGATGAATATATCAAACCATTACTAATTGGAAAGGATGCTAATAATATTGAAGACCTATGGCAAATGATGATGGTTAATTCTTATTGGCGTAATGGACCTGTTATCAATAATGCTATTTCAGGTGTTGATATGGCACTTTGGGATATTAAAGCTAAGCAAGCTGGTATGCCGCTACATCAATTGTTCGGTGGTAAGTCTCGCGATGCTATTCAAGTATATACGCATGCTACTAGCGATACGATGGAAGGGTTATACGAGCAGATCGATAAATATCTAGAGCAGGGCTACAAACATATTCGTTGCCAATTGGGTTTTTATGGTGGCGTCCCTGAAAATATTCATACAGCGCAAGTTCCAACATCTGGCTCATACTATGACCAAGATCAGTATGTTGATAACACGTTGGCAATGTTTAGGCAGTTACGTAGCAAATACGGAAATGCATTCCATATTCTGCATGACGTGCATGAAAGATTGTTCCCTAACCAAGCCGTTCAATTTGCCAAAGAGGTCGAAAAATACAAACCATATTTTATTGAAGATATTCTGCCACCAAACCAAACTGAGTGGTTGGATAACATTCGCAGTCAGTCTAGTGTTTCATTGGCGTTAGGGGAGCTATTTAACAACCCAGAAGAATGGAAAGCGTTGATTATTAACCGTCGGGTAGACTTCATTCGCTGCCATGTTTCGCAAATAGGGGGGATCACCCCAGCTCTGAAACTTGGCCATTTATGCCAGAGCTTTGGGGTACGTATTGCATGGCACTGTCCGCCAGATATGACACCCATTGGCGCCGCGGTAAATACACACCTTAATGTTCACTTGCACAATGCCGCAATTCAAGAACATGTTGAATACCAGCCAAATACCCAAGCAGTTTTTCCTAATGCTGCTGAACCGGACAACGGTTACTTGTATGCTTCGGAACGTCCTGGCATTGGTGTTGAGATGAATCTAGAAATGGCGAAAGAATTTCCAGTGACTTATCGACCACATGAATGGACACAAAGCCGTTTACCAGATGGTTCGATTCATACACCGTAAGATAAAATTGTGTAAGACAGATAAGAAACGACCGCTATTCGCGGTCGTTTTGATCTCGGTAACTCAAGCTCTCAGAGTTAAATTTTGTGTGGTATGTGCACTGATAATCGATATCGATGATATCGCTGACGACGAATACTTCACCTGACTTTAAGAATCCACGATTGGTGATATTCATTGCCGATTTTGAACGTTTGCAACCAAGTAAATCGGCGTCTTCCTTAGATAAGTTGATGGCTCGGTAAGTGGTTAAGTAGCTGTCGATCTCCAGTCCTAGCGAGAGGACATGCTTTTGCAAAGAGCTTTCAATAACAGTTTCATCAATTTTAGGGAAAATGCGGACGGGTAGGCGAGTTTCTTCGACTTGAGTTACTTTTCCTTGAATTAACCGTAACCTTTTTATATGCCAAAGATATTCATCATCTTCAATTGAAAATACTTGAATTTCATGTGGGGTTGGTAACCTTTTATTCAGCTTTATTTTCTTATAAGAAATTTCACCAAATTTATTCTCAGTCACGGAATTATATATAAGTGGTGAGCCAATTATAGATGTATTAACGAAGTAACCAGAACCTACTTTTGATTTTACAATACCGATGGCTTCAAGTTTAGCAAGTGCTTTTCGTACTGAAAATCGAGATAGCTCATATTTGTCCGCCAACTCCCTCTCTGAAGGTAGCTTTACAGAAATAACACCTTGGCAAACTTTGCTTACTATATCTTGAACTAGTTCTTCATATTTTTTCATAATAATTAGGGGTGATTATTTTCTTCACAAGACCACTTTACTGGTTAATTGTAACCTAATTAAATACTTTTTATTGAGGTTTTGATGATCTTCAATTATTTCATCAGTTCAAGGCATAACAAATTGAAGCTATTGGAATGGCAAGTAACAACATGATATGTAGGTACTATGTATTCGATAAAACTAGCCCCACGGAATGTGGGGCTAGTTTATTCGTTGTTACTAAGCTTTGGGCTGCGCGCCTGTAGGCTTGCGATTAGAAGGTCGGCGAGGTTTGTTCCCCGCGTTACCTGAACGAGGCTTCGCTTTACCCTCTCCGCGTTGGCCGTTGCCATTTTTGTTCTCGCCCTTTGGCTTACTGTGTCCAAAGTGACGTTTGTTCTTGCCAGCTGGCTTGTTACCGCGAGCGTTATCGCCAGAGCGCTGACCGTCCTGATGTTCGGCTTTAGGTTGCTTAGGCTTTTTCGGCTTCTTAGGTTTCTTTGGCTTAATTGGGCGAGTATCTAGCTTTGACTCAGGAAGCTCGTTGACGGGTTTGAAACCTTCTAATTCAAGGCGAGGAAGCACTTGCTGAATTAAGCGCTCAATACCAAATAGCTCGCTTGCTTCAGCGGCTTCGACTAAAGAGTATGCCTTACCGACTTCACCCGCACGACCAGTGCGACCAATGCGGTGAACGTAATCTTCAGAGACGTGCGGCAGTTCGAAGTTGACCACCTGAGGAAGCTGAGGAATATCGATACCACGCGCGGCAATATCAGTAGCAACCAATACGCGAACGTCGCCCGATTTAAAATCTGCTAATGCTCGAGTACGTGCGCCTTGGCTTTTGTTGCCATGAATTGGCGCCGCTGTAATGCCTTCTTTATTGAGGAAGAAAGCCAAGCGGTTCGCACCATGCTTAGTGCGACAGAAAACCAGTGTCTGTCGCCAGTTGCCATCCTTGATTAGCTTGACCAACATTGGCGCTTTCTTACGTTTGTCTGCTGGGTAGATGCTTTGCTCGATGGTTACCGCAGTTGAATTCTCTTTGCTCACCGAGACTTCTACTGGGTCGTTGACCAAGCCCTTTGCTAGCTCGCGGATCTCAGGTGAGAAAGTTGCAGAGAACAACAAGTTTTGGCGCTTCGCAGGCAGTAAGTTGAGAATCTTACGGATGTCACGAATAAAGCCCATATCCAACATGCGGTCGGCTTCATCAAGTACCAATACTTCAAGTTGTTCGAACTTGATCGCATTTTGTTGGTAGAGGTCGAGTAGGCGACCTGGAGTGGCCACTAACACGTCACAGCCTTTACGCAGCTTCATCATTTGTGGGTTAACTTTAACCCCACCAAATACAACTTGAGAGGTCAGTTTTTGGTGGCGACTGTATTTAAACACGTTTTCCTGAACCTGTGCGGCAAGCTCGCGTGTTGGGGTCAATACTAAGGCGCGAATATGATTGCCTTTCACGCGTTGACCATTGTCCAAACGTTCAAGGATCGGTAATGTGAAGCCTGCAGTTTTACCTGTACCCGTCTGCGCTGCTGCCATAACATCTTTACCTGCTAGTACGGCAGGAATTGCTTGCTCCTGAATCGGAGACGGTTTGTCATAGCCTTGTTCTTCAATAGCTTTGAGGATTGGGGCAGAAAGGCCTAAAGAGGTAAAACCCATATATTGTTCTCTGTAAGTGGTGTGTGATCGGGCAAGACATCAACAAAAGGTGTCGCCACGAAAAAGGGCGCCATTCTGAGCCCTTTAGCGGTGAACATCAACCAAATTATGACTTGGTTGAGGAAAGTACGCCTTTTTTTGTTAGCAGAAAAACCGTCATCGCCAAGACAAGACCAGATAGAGCACCAAATAGGTGAGATTCCACTGCCACGCGCGCATTGATTATCTCACTTGTCGAAGCTGATGCACCCATTGTCATCTCCCAGCCAACTTTTGCTAGTACGCCAACGACCAACAGCCAGCTACTTTTTCTGTTGTTTAAAGCTTCCTGAAGGGCAAAATACGCGAATAACCCGTGCAGAACGCCAGAGAGACCGACATAACCATTCATGCTACTTAGGAAGTTCAGCCCGCCTATGGCTAGACTAACGGCAATCAGGCTAGAAAGGAGGGCCTTGGGGGACGGCTTGAAGATAAAACTGATCACCCAAAGACCGGCGAGATTCATCCCTAGATGGGCAAAGTTGGTATGAGTGAAGTTTCCTGTTAGGATTCGCCACCACTGACCTTCAAGAATAAAATAGCGTTGCCAGTTAACTTGGGAAGCGAAAGGTTCGAATTGAAGGCCTAGGCAAACTAAGCTGATAGCAATTAACAGAAGTAATAAGCGCACACTATGTCCCGATACTGTTCTCAATGTGGAAAGTCACTCAAAGCTTGTATCTGTGAGTGGATACAAAGCCTAACATCGAATGTCGAGTTGGTCATCCTACAACACCACAGTGAAACAAACAGACCAATGGGAACGGCGCGAATACTCAAGCTGTCACTCACCAATAGCTATTGCTTTGAAGGGGAAGACTTTTCTGCTCATGATAAGCTCAACCAATTGCTGAACGACGAGTCCTATCATCACTTTGTGCTCTATCCGGGAGAAGGCTCTGTGAGCCATACACAAGTCGCTGAAAAGTTATCTGCTGAGCAAAAGGTAAGGGTGATCCTGTTAGATGGCACTTGGAAAAAAGCCTATAAGATGTGGCAGCTATCAACCAATTTACACGCTCTGCCGTTAATTCACTTACCTGATGACTTGCAAGGTAATTACCGTATTCGTAAAGCGCCAAGCGATAATAGTCTCTCGACAGTCGAGGCAGGCTACCACATTCTATCGCTACTGGAACCAGAGACAGACTTCCTACCTTTAATCGATGCCTTCAACCAAATGATCGAGTTTCAAATTCAGCAAATGCCACCGGGCGTGTTTGAAAAAAACTATCGCGCGGATTGAACAGGCGAATTGGGAGTAGGCGGCAAAATTCAACAAAGCGACTACACTTGATCCAAGTGCGATGTTGTCAATGAGTACTTTATCCAAGTACAATGCCGCGCAATCGTTTAGTTACTACTAGGCGAAGCTTCGTATAATCCCGCTGATAAGGTGCGGGAGTCTCTACCTGAAACCTCAAATTTCAGATTACGAAGAGTTAAGTGCATGGCGCTTTTCTCTTTGTATGTCATAAAGCTAATTTAGAGAAAAGTGCTTGTTAATCGATATGAATGGAGAGACAAGCATGAACCAAACCCAATTTATCCAACAACTTCCAAAAGTTGAGCTGCATTTGCATATAGAAGGCTCCCTTGAGCCAGAAATGATGTTTGAACTCGCTCAGCGCAACAATATCGCGTTACCTTTTACTACCCCAGAGGAAGTGAAGGCCGCGTATCAGTTTACTAATCTACAATCTTTTCTAGACATCTATTATCAAGGTGCAAATGTTCTTATTCATGAGCAAGATTTCTATGATCTGACTTGGGCTTACTTGTTACGTTGTCAGCAAGATAATGTCATCCATACTGAGATATTCTTTGACCCGCAAACTCACACTGAGAGAGGGATTGCGTTTGAGACCGTGATAAGCGGTATTCACCGCGCACTAGAAGATGGCCGTGAGCAGCTTGGTATTACTAGCCAGATCATCATGTGTTTCCTACGCCACTTAGACGAAGAAAGTGCCTTTGATACCTTATTCCAAGCCCTTGAGCATAAAAGCAAGATTGTTGGTATCGGTTTGGACTCTTCGGAGCTTGGTCATCCGCCAGAGAAGTTTGCCCGCGTATTTGCTAAAGCGATAGAAGAAGGATTCTTAACGGTGGCTCATGCAGGGGAGGAAGGCCCTGTAAGTAATATCTATGATAGCTTAGAGCTATTGAAGGTAAGCCGTATTGATCATGGTGTGAGGTGCTCTGATGACGAAAATTTATTGCACGCTTTAGCACAAAGCCAGATGCCGCTAACGGTATGCCCGCTCTCCAATACTAAGCTCAAGGTGTTTGAAGAGATGCATGAGCATAATATTGTTGAACTGCTAAGACGTGGTATTTGCGTGACAATCAATTCTGATGATCCCGCTTACTTTGGCGGTTATATGACAGATAATTTCTTGGCTGTCGCCGAAGCGCACTCAATGACCAATCAAGAGCTGGCGAAGTTTACCCGCAATGCGATTGCCGCTAGTTTCATCAGTGATGAAGAGAAGCAAAAACTAAGAGAAAAGCTGGGCGAATTTATTAGTTCGGTGAGTTAACTCGCTGGTATAAATCAAGAGGGCAGCAATAATGCTGCCCTTTACGTTTAGTGAGAGGAAAACAGTTGCTGGTGGAGCCTTTGGGCATGCCCATCCGTCATCGAAGAAATGTAATCAGCAATGACCCGAAAGCCTTCACTTTCATTCTCTTTGTCTAGCCACTTCTGGCGCACATTGATGGGTAATAATCGCTCCGGGTCAGCGCTAAGCGCTTCGAAAATATCCATAATGATCTGCTGACCTTTGTATTCCACCACTTGTACGTGAGGCACTTGTATTACGTAGTCACTGACAAACTTCTTCAATACATCGAGTGCTTTTGCCATGGTGGGTTCGAGTACGGCATTGAAAGCCAACAGTTCGCTTTGGAACGGGGCGTCAATTGGCTTAATAGAAATACTGGTCAGTAGTGCGTTAACCATGCCGCCAATCGCATCTTTGCGTTGGTAATGAGTTCCGGCAAAAAGCATCTCGGTGATCGAGGCGATGTGTTTTTCAAACCAAGGATCACCGCATTCCGACAAGTGGCTAGAAGCGCCTTCAATCCATTGGTGGCGATTAACCATTCCCAGTACAATCGCATCTTCAAGATCATGCACACCGTAAGCAATATCGTCCGCGAGTTCCATGATTGAACAATCAATCGATTTATAGCGAGTTTTGCTATGCTGGGTGCCACTGACTTTCTCTTCACGCATCTGGCTGAATAGCAACTTATCTTGTTCACTCAAAGGCTCGACAACCCAGTCAAACAAGGTTTTATCGCAGTCATACAAGCCTTTTGCTGGTGACCAATCTTTCGCTCTTAATTTACGCTGGTGGGAAACACTGTCTGGAATCTTTGCGGCGCGAGTCTGGCTAATCATCGCAGGGTATTTGATTAGGCCAAGTAAAGTACGGCGCGCTAGATTCATACCAAATTGTTCAGTGTAAGGTTCCAGCTTGGTCACAATGCGAAAGGTTTGGGCATTGCCTTCAAAGCCTCCATGTTCCCGCATCATATAATTGAGAGCGACTTCACCACCGTGACCGTATGGTGGGTGACCAATGTCATGAGCAAGGCATAACGAATCGATCAGGCTGTCACTGGGTAATAAGTCCCTAAACTCAGGCTGTTTCTTTTTTAACTGGGCGACTATACCTGTGCCCAATTGAGCGGCCTCTAATGAGTGGGTTAAGCGAGTCCGGTGAAAATCGTCGAAGCTATTGCCATGTACTTGGGTTTTTGCCTGTAAGCGGCGAAAAGCGGCAGAGTGAAGGATGCGCGCCCGATCCCTTTGATATGGACTGCGATGGTCATCACGACGGATTTTATGTTCATCATCGTGGCGTTCATGCCATAAATCGCTGATTTTAAACGTCATAGGCTGCGCTCCCCTGTTTTTTCTTACCGTACACGTATACGCTAGTGACTGCAAGATCAGTCGCGCATCGTCAGAATCAGCATTGCTGCGACAGCGAGAAAGCCAGTCATCATCAGAAACACATCGTTATAAGCCATAATCGCCGCATCTCTTTGCATTGTAGCAACCAAACTGGCTTGGGCTTGTTGTAACGCTGTTGCGCTATCACTGCCTGCTTGAATAAAGAAACTCTGTTGTTGCTGCAGAGTTTGCCAACCTAACTGACTGACAGTGGGTAGCGACTCTTTGATATGAGCCAAATGTTCGCGCGTTTTGTTATCAAGCAAAGTAGCGATCACCGCGATACTGAAAGCACCACCCAAATTACGCATTACGTTAGTGAGGGTGGAGGCATCAGGCGTCTCATGCTTGGCGATGTTCTTCATTGCGACTAAGGACAATGGAACCATAATAAATGGACTACCAATGGCGCGCAGTACCATGGATAAAATCAGCTGCTGACCACCAAAATCAACGGTCATATGAGTGTTGACGTAACAACTCAAGCCAAACATAGCAAAGCCAAACGTCACTAAGTATTTGGGCTTAATGATTTGAGTTAACTTTGGCACAAGCGGAAAAATCAGCAGCTGCGGAAAGCCCATCCACATTAACACTTCACCTATCTCCATCGCGTTGTATTGCTGAATTTGGGTGAGGTACATCGGTAGGACATAAATCGAACCTAATAGCGCCATACCAAGAATCAGATAAGCGATACAAGACATCGCAAATTGCCCGTCTCTCAGTAGCCGTAGGTTAACCAATGGTTTTTTGTGCTGCAGTTCATTAATCACAAAATAGACTAAGCTCACTGCGGATATGATCGCCAAGGTAATGATAAAGCTAGAGCTGAACCACTCCTCGCGGTTACCTTCTTCAAGAACTACTTCTAGACAACCTAAACCAAGAGCCATCGTGGCTATACCAAACCAGTCGGCATTTTTAAGTGTTGCTAGCTCTAGAGGTTCATCATCCAAACCATAGCGAATCATCGCAATCACTAAGAAAGCGGGCGGAATGTTGATATAAAAGATGTAGTGCCAAGAAAGATTTTCCGTCAACCAGCCACCAAAAGTGGGGCCAATAGACGGTGCAAAGGTGGCTGTGACACCAAACAGTGCCATACCCACCGCACGTTTATTGAGGGGCAAAAGCTGCACGACCAATGAAAAGGCAAGAGGGATCAGAGCGCCACCGCTAAAGCCTTGCATCGCGCGGAACACGATCATCGAGGTCATATTCCATGAGAAAGAACATAACAGGGACGAAAGGGTAAAGATCGCGGTTGTCCAAGTGAGATATCGGCGTTTTCCCAGTGCTTTTGATAGCCAACCGCTGAGCGGAATGGCAATCATTTCTGCCACGAGATAAGAGGTTGAGATCCAAGAACTCTCATCCAAGGTGGCAGAAAGTGCTCCTTGAATATCTTTCAGCGAAGAGTTGGTGATTTGAATATCAAGAATTGCCATAAATGCGCCAATGAGACCACCAAATAGGGCGATCCAGTGACGCGTCGGCACTTGTTGCTCTTCAACAGTAGGACTAATTGCAGCACTCGCCATGATTAGCCTCGCGTATCAATGGTCGCGATAACAGACAAACCTGGAAGCAAGCGGCCTTGTAACTCTTTAGCATCAGGAATCGTGATTTTGACGGGGACACGTTGAACGATTTTGGTGAAGTTGCCTGTCGCATTTTCAGGTGGCAGTAGAGCGAACTTCGCACCAGTGGCGGGAGAGAAGCTATCAACAACGCCTTCTAGAGGCTGACCAGGAAAAGCATCGAGCTCGACTTCGACTTTTTGCCCTTTATGAATGCCGCTCAGTTGAGTCTCCTTGAAGTTGGCTTCGATCCACACTGCGTTATTTGGTACTAGGCTCATCAATGGTGCGCCAGCCTGAACTAACAGACCTTCGCGAACGCTTCGTTTGCCTATGATGCCATCCGTTGGTGCGTAAACTTTGGTGTAATCCAAGTTTAACTGAGCTTGTTTTAGCCCTGCTTGCGCTTCTGTTACTGAAGCACGTGCTTGTTCAATTTCACTGGCAATGACATTCAATTGCTCGTTCGCTGCATCTAGGCTAGCTTTCGCTTCGTCAAGTTGTGCCATTGTCACTTTTTGCTGAGCGAGCATGCTGTCTACTTCATCTTGAGAAGCGTAGTTGCGTTTTAGCAGGCTGCGTGAACGTGCCACTTGCTGAACGGCGCGATCGTACTCTGCTTGCGCTGACTCAACTTGGCTCTCAGCTTGGTGAATTTGGCTGCGTTGCAGTTTTTGCTGAGCAACGAGGTTGTGCTCACTTGCTTCGGTGACGGTTAGGTGTGCTTTAGCTTGCTCTAGAGCTGCTTGATAATCGCGGTCATCTATTTGTACTAGTAGGTCACCCTGTTTTACCGCTTGGTTATCAGTGATGTAAGACTTAGCGATATAGCCTGAAACTTTAGGACTGATACTGGTGATATCACCTTGCAAATAGGCATTATCGGTAGACTCGAAGTATTGACCATAAGTGAGCCAGTAACCACCACCCAGCAAGCCTAGTGACAGCATAATTGCGGTGGCAATTAATGGGGCTTTGTTGCGTTTGCGAGGCATGGCTGGGGCGTTATGGTTTTCGGTCATAGTGATTCTCGTTGGGGGAATAAGGATGTAACAAATTGTAAAGGAATTGGATTGGTTGATAAGATAGGAAAAAATGAAAACACTGTTGCACAAATCGTTCTAATGAATAGAGAGGAAATTCAATGGACTTGAACGCTATAACCGTTTTTGCACAAGTGGTTGAGTGTGGAAGTTTCACCCACGCGGCAGAGGCATTGAATATGACTAAATCCACGGTCAGTCGAAAGTTAGGGGAGTTAGAGCAACACCTAGGTGTGAGGTTGATCACTCGATCCACTCGTAGCCTAATGTTAACCCCGGAAGGGGAGCGCTTTTATCAATCTAGCCAGCAGATGCTGGAGCTTCTCAATCAGGCTGAGCTGGAAGTGAGTGCTAACCAAGACTTAATCAGAGGACCGCTCAATGTCGTCTTTCCCGTCGAGCTTGGTCAGCAAGTGTTAAGTAAATACATTCACCAGTTTTTGGCCGATTATCCTCATGTAACGTTAAATCTGGAGCTGACGAATCGTGAAGTGGACATTATTACCGAAGGTATAGATCTTTATGCGCAAATTGGTGAGTTGGAAGATTCGAGTCTTATTTCAAGGTATCTGACGTCATCAAAGCGGGTTTTGGTTGCTAGCCCGGAGTATCTAGGGAAATTTGGTCAGATTGACAGCCACCTCGATCTCACTGAGCCTCATCGAGTGATTGAGGTGTTTAACAAAGGTGCACGTTTACCAAAGTGGCAACTCAGTTTAGAAGATGGATTCTCTTATTTGATCGACTTACCGTATCAATTAAGAGTGAATACCATTACATCTTGCCTTAATGCCTGTATTGACGGATTAGGTATCGCAGTGCTTCCAGAGTTTATCTGTTTAGAGCATTTTAACAGTGGCAAATTAAAACATCTCTTGCCTCAATACTCGATGCCAGAAGTCAGTGTGAGCTTAGTCTATGCAGACAGACGATTAATGCCAAAGCGTAAGAAGGTGTTCATCGACTACTTGTTAGATGCTTTCCATAAAGAGCATCCACGTACTAGCTGATTTCATCTAATGATAGCTCGAAGCTAGGTGCAAAAGTGTTGAGGAAATAATCCATTTCTGGTGTGAGACGTTCTTTTAAAGTGACATCGAGACGTTTCTTGGCTAACGCATATTCATGGTTTCCGGCGCTGAGTTCCTCTAGACATTTCAAGTAGGCACAGATGGTGTCTGCTTGCTTCACTATGGCGGCATCTTCGGTATGGGCAGACTGAGAGACTAGAAAGGGCGCGAAATCATCGCGAAACTCTTCAGGCAGCATAGAGAGCAGTTTTTGCTCTGCCGCAGCTTCGATCTTTTTGTATTCTTTGGCGATCTCTGGGTTGTAGTACTTCACTGGGGTAGGTAAATCGCCAGTAAGCACTTCACTGGTGTCGTGATACATACCAAGGATGGCGATTCGTTCCGGATTTAATGTTCCGCCAAACTTTTTATTTTTGATGACAGCTAAGGCGTGGGCAACGAACGCGACCTGCAGACTATGTTCAGAGATGTTTTCCGTCGAGACTGAACGCATCAAAGGCCAACGTTGAATCAGCTTCATACGTGCTAGGTGGGCAAAAAAGTGACTTTCCTTTGGATTACTGTTTGGCATTTGTTCCTCCCTAAACAAAAAAGGACACTCGATGAGTGTCCTTTAAGCATATGAAAGTTCAGCGCTAATTACTACTGACTATAAGTTGATAAGAAGCGTTCAAAACGACCTATCGCCATTTCCAAATCTTCGACATGCGGCAAGGTTACAATGCGGAAGTGATCCGGTTTCGGCCAGTTAAAGCCTGTTCCTTGTACCAGTAGCACTTTCTCTTGAATCAAGAAGTCGAGTACCATCTTTTGATCGTCTTTGATGTTGTACATCTTGGTATCGATTTTTGGGAATAGGTACATGGCACCTTTTGGCTTAACGCAAGAGACGCCAGGAATTTGATTGATTAGCTCAAAAGCTTTGTCTCGCTGCTCTAGCAAACGCCCACCAGGCAAGATCAGTTCGTTAATACTCTGATAGCCACCTAATGCGGTTTGGATAGCATGTTGCATCGGCACATTGGCACACAGGCGCATCGATGAAAGCATATCGAGGCCATTGATGTACCCTTGCGCTTGATGCTTGGGCCCTGTAAGGAACATCCAGCCGCCACGGAAACCACAAACACGATAAGCTTTTGATAAACCGTTAAAAGTCACGACTAGCACATCTTCTGTTAAGGTCGCTACCGATGTGTGTGTCGCACCATCATAGAGAACCTTGTCGTAAATTTCGTCGGCAAAAATGATCAGCTTGTGCTGGCGGGCAATCTCAATGACTTCCAGTAAGAAATCACGACTGTAAACCGCACCAGTTGGATTGTTTGGGTTGATCAGAACAATGCCGCGAGTTTTTGGCGTTATCTTGCTTTTAATGTCGTCTAGGTCTGGATACCAATCAGCTTCTTCATCACACATATAGTGAACAGCTTTACCACCGGACAAGGCAACCGAAGCTGTCCAGAGTGGGTAGTCAGGCGCAGGGACGAGCATTTCGTCACCATTGTTTAGCAAAGCCTGCATTGCCATAACGATAAGCTCTGATGCACCGTTACCTACGTAGACGTCTTCGACATCAAGAGAGCGTATGCCTTTACGTTGGTAATGCTGAACCACCGCTTTACGAGCAGAGTAGATACCTTTTGAATCACAGTAACCTTGCGAAGTTGGCAGATTACGGATCACATCAACCAAAATTTCGTCAGGGGCGTCGAAGCCAAATGGGGCAGGGTTACCGATGTTCAATTTCAGTATTTTATGCCCCTCTTCCTCCATGCGCTTAGCATGTTTGAGTACAGGACCCCTAATGTCATAGCAGACATTGTCGAGTTTTGACGACATCCCGATATTTTGCATTGATTAAAACCTAAATATTATTGAATTTCTTTATTAAAGTACCTGAAAAAGAGGTTCTTTAGAATAAAAATCTGATTAGATAACAACATTTAATGCCTTGTAGCACGCCCGTTATCACAGGATTTTGCAAAACATTGGTTTCAACCTTGATTTGAGTAGGGTCTATAAATAGAGTAGCGACATATAATGAAATAATAACCCCCATGCATACGAGGCTGATTTGTCATACTTTCATCAAGCCGTAGCTGAACTGATCGAACGCGTAAAGGAAGCAGAAGATGGTGTAAACCGTCTGGTTCAAGTTCTTGAGGAAAAACCTGACTTTGTATTTATAGATTGGTTGGAAGCGCAGCCGCTATATCCAAA
The DNA here is from genome assembly GCF_059834185.1 of Vibrio sp. R10-SG3-ISO10. Lineage (NCBI taxonomy): Bacteria > Pseudomonadati > Pseudomonadota > Gammaproteobacteria > Vibrionales > Vibrionaceae > Vibrio > Vibrio sp. R10-SG3-ISO10. The sequence continues at coordinate 4,088 of NZ_JCBDHG010000010.1, read as the reverse complement.
GTTTTACTGGCAATCTCGCGATACTCGAGAAGAGGTTGTGGCTCTAGGCCAGTTACATACCTTTGTTGAACCTGCGCCTGCTTATACTATTCTCGCCGACGATCAGCGCATTTGGGGAGGCCGTTCGTTTGATGGTCATACAGGGAAAAATCGACGCTGTATGTCCTCTTTTTTCTTTTTACCGCAAATTGAGTTGATTCGTTTCGATCAGCAGTGGTCGCTCGCGGTAAACCTTAACGCAGAAAAACATCGCACTTTGGCGAGCTTATATAAGCTACAGCTTGAGGTTTCCCCTATATTGCCAGTCTCTTCGCATATAGAAACTATCCAGCATACGCCTGAAAAAGAGCAGTGGTCTCAGTTGGTAGATAAAGTACTGACTGGGATAAAAAACGATGAATTCAAGAAAGTGGTTCTGGCGCGTAAAACCGAGGTGAACCTCGATAGACCGCTGTGCGCATCTCAGCTACTGAAAGCTAGCTATCTGCAAAACCACCATAGTTTTCACTTTTTACTCTCATTAGATAAGAAACACAGTTTTTTAGGCTCGACCCCAGAGCGTTTGTATGCACGTCAAGGTCAGGAGCTTTACACTGAGGCGCTTGCAGGCACCATTGGGCGCGGCACTAATGCCAGTCAAGATATGGAGTTGGCTAACTGGCTCTCTAATGACGTTAAAAACCTCAATGAAAACCAGTATGTTGTCGACGACATTATCGATCGCCTAACTCCGCACTCAGAGCATGTTGAAGTAGAGCAAGAAGCAAGGTTAGTTCGCTTACGTAAAGTTCAGCACTTAAAACGCAGTATTCATGCTCATCTCAATAAAGGGGTTAACGGGGTGCAATTGCTTAGCGCTCTACAGCCAACCGCTGCCGTTGCCGGATTACCACGTGAAGAATCCATGGCGTTCATTCAAGAGCATGAACCGTTTGCTCGTGGTTGGTATGCAGGTTCAATGGGCTTTATCAGTCATCAAAGGGCGGAATTTTGCGTCGCTATCCGCAGTGCGTTAGTGCTCAACGATCAAGTGCAGCTTTTTGCTGGTGCTGGAATTGTTCCTGGCTCTATTGCTGAACATGAATGGCAGGAGCTTGATAAAAAAATGTCGACGTTACTGTCTTTAATTTCTGACAACCCTCCATTGGGAGTAGCTTCATAGATGAGTGGCAGTCCATACTCAATTGAGCAGGCGGTGGTAAATCGCATTTGGTGTCAGACTATTTTGGAAGAGCTATCGCGCTTTGGGGTCAGTGAGGTTTGCGTTGCCCCAGGCTCACGTTCAACGCCATTGACCTTAGAAGCCGATGAAAATCCTAACCTGACTTTGCATACCCATTTTGATGAACGTGGTTTGGGCTTTCTTGCGCTTGGATTAGCGAAAGCAAGCCGAAAACCTGTTGCTGTGGTGGTAACTTCCGGTACAGCTGTCGCGAACTTGTTGCCAGCGATTGCGGAAGCTAAGCTCACTGGTGAAAAACTGGTGGTGTTAACGGCAGATAGACCGATCGAGTTGGTTGGATGTGGAGCTAACCAAGCGATTAATCAATCGGGGATATTCTCGTCACATGTTACTGCATCACTTGAGCTACCAAGTCCTTGTTTGACAACACCTCTGAAGTGGTTACTTACTTCCGTTGATAACGTTATGCACGGTCAAGCGAAGGTAGGCTGCGCGGTGCATATCAACTGTCCTTTTCCTGAGCCCTTGTATAGCGCTCAAGACAAATCAATTTATCAAGATTATATAGAAACGGTGTCGAGTTGGTGGCAGAGCAATACCACCTATACTCGCCAGTTGTCGGCTGGTATTGAACAACAGATCTACTTTAGTGATTTCGCTGATAAAAAAGGCGCGATTGTTCTTGGTAGCGTTACCTTAAGTGAAGCGCGATTAGCAAAGCAGTTAGCCGAAACGTTAGGTTGGCCGCTATTGAGCGATCCTCAATCGGGGGTGACTTCCGCTTGGGCTCATTACGATCTATGGCTCCAAAATGGCGAACGCTCGGAACGACTTAATCAATGTGAATTGGTATTGCAGATCGGTTCAAGAATCGTGTCGAAGCGCTTAAACCAGTGGCTTGCTGATCAGGTTGAGCAGCGTAACGCGCAGTATCATTACCTTGCGCCAAGTGCCGATAGAAACAACCAATCGCATTTGATGCAAACTCATCATGTTGCTGATATTAAAGCTTGGCTACAGGTCTTTATTGAGTCAATACCTGCACTCTGCAATACGGAATCTGGTTGGGCGAATGAGCTGACGGAAGTGTCTCAGCAGGTTGCGAACCTAGCTGCGCTCCATCTCAATGCCGATTCCTCACTCGATGAGATTGAACTTGCGTTAAGCGTTAACCTAGTTGCCAAGCAGACACAGATCTTTCTAGGCAATAGCTTGTTTGTGCGCTTGGTTGACATGTTTAGTGGTCTTGATGACTATGCCGTGTATAGCAATCGTGGCGCATCCGGCATCGATGGGCTAATCGCGACGGCATCAGGTGTAGTGCGAGCTAACCAACAACCGACCCTAGTATATATCGGGGATACATCGCTGCTTTATGATATTAATTCACTTGCCCTGCTTACTCACGAAAAAACACCTGTTGTGGTGGTTGTGACTAACAATGATGGTGGTGCAATCTTTGATTTATTGCCTGTTCCTGAGCAGCAAAAGCAGTCACTCTACCAAATGCCGCATGGCTATGATTTCGAAAGTGCTGCCAAGCAGTTCAAATTGAATTACAGCAAGCCTGAAACCTTAGCTCACTACACGCACATGGTAAATGACCACTTACGTCATGGTGAGGGAGCATTGCTGGTTGAAGTGCAAACACCTCCAGATCAAGCGTCTTCTCAATTGAAAGAGTTTATCCAACAAATTCATGCTTTATAGTCACGCTAGCTCAAACCACAATCCAACAAGCACAGTGATCGTATTTTTACATGGCTTGCTGGGTTCTGGTTTGGACTGGAAAGAAACGCAATCTTACTTATCTCACTACTCTGTTATTTCCATTGATCTACCTGGGCATGGACACAGCGCATTAGAAAATTGTTGCAATTTTAAGCATTGCTGCGATCAAATATCTGACACTCTTCTTACCCATGTGACGCCACATCAGCCTATAGTATTGGTTGGCTACTCAATGGGCGGTCGTATTGCGATGTCTGGTGTAGCCAGTGGCTACTTTTCTGCCCTGAATATTCAGTCACTTATTGTTGAGGGTGGCAACTTTGGTTTGCAAAGCGATTCTGATAAGCAGCAAAGGCGGCAAAACGATAGCCAATGGGCAAATCGATTTCGCAACGAGCCTATTGAGCAGGTATTAAGCGACTGGTATCAACAGCCAGTATTTAGTTCGCTAAATCATGCGCAAAGACAAAAACTGATAGATAAACGCAGTGCTAATCTAGGCCCATCGGTAGCGAATATGCTCGAGGCTACTTCGCTTGCGAAACAAGACTATTTACTCGATGCCCTGAAAGATTCAGGGATCAAAACTCATTATATATGTGGCGAAAAAGACAATAAGTTTAGTCAGTTGGCCAAACGAAGCGGTTTGTCTTTTAGCCAAGTTGAGAAAGCGGGGCACAATGTTCATATTGAACAGCCACAGGCTTTCGCAAATATTGTTAAAACTCAGCTGAACACCATTGGTTAGTATGCTGAGCCAGTAGGTAAACAAACTAGGAATCACCATGGCAAAAACAGTCGGTATCTCAGAAGAAGAACTATACGCTCCAGTTAACTGGAATGACTGCACAGGTGAATATGAAGATATTCAGTACCACAAATCCGAAGATGGTATCGCTAAGATCACTATCGCTCGTCCTCAAGTACGTAACGCTTTTCGTCCTCAAACCGTTAAAGAGATGATCAATGCTCTAGCAGATGCACGTTACGATGAAGGTGTGGGCGTTATTATCCTAACCGGTTTAGGTGAGAAAGCATTCTGTTCTGGTGGCGACCAGAAGATTCGTGGAGACTACGGCGGCTACCAAGATGATTCTGGTACTCACCACTTAAACGTTCTTGATTTCCAACGTCAAATTCGTACGTGTCCAAAGCCAGTGATCGCATCGGTTGC
>NZ_JCBDHG010000009.1:0-23118 GCF_059834185.1 Vibrio sp. R10-SG3-ISO10 | reverse complement strand
CCGATTGCATTAGGTATTTTAGCGGCGTCGGAGCAGATTCCTGTTAATGAGCTAAACAATCAAGAGTTTATTGGCGAGCTTGCTTTGTCTGGAGAGCTAAGAAGGGTGAAAGGTGTGTTACCCGCGGCATTGGCTGCCAATCGAGTTGAGCGCAGTTTAGTGGTCCCCCATAGCAATGGTGATCAGGCGGCGTTAGTCGGTGCTGAAAGACATAAATCGGCGCAAAGCTTACTTGAAGTGTGTGCCGACCTTTGTGGACAACAAAAGCTCTCACTACATCAAACCGCGCAAGTTTGTGCAGCACCGAGTAGCCAGAGAGATCTGCAAGATATAATCGGGCAGCAGCAAGGCAAGCGCGCTTTGGAGATAGCTGCCGCAGGCAATCACAACTTGTTGTTTCTTGGCCCGCCGGGGACAGGAAAAACCATGTTGGCTTCGCGTTTATGCGACTTGCTGCCCGATATGTCAGATAGTGAGGCGCTTGAATCGGCTTCGGTAGCTTCACTAACCCAACAAGAAATCAATGCCCACAATTGGAAGCAGCGTCCTTTTCGCGCCCCGCATCACTCAAGTTCGATGGCGGCACTGGTGGGAGGAGGCTCTATTCCAAGACCGGGAGAGATCTCTTTGGCGCACAATGGATTATTGTTTCTCGATGAGATGCCAGAGTTCGAACGCAAAGTACTCGATTCGTTGCGTGAACCACTGGAATCTGGGGAGATTATTATCTCACGAGCCCAAGGCAAGACGCGCTTTCCCGCGAGATTTCAGCTAGTTGGAGCATTAAATCCGAGCCCCACCGGATACTACGAAGGCAACCAATCGCGAGCCAATCCGCAAACTATTCTGCGCTACTTAAGCCGTTTATCTGGTCCATTACTTGATCGCTTTGATATGTCTCTGGAAATCCCAGCGCTACCAAAGGGGACGTTAGCGGAAGGGGGCGAAAGAGGCGAATCAACTCAGATTGTGCGTGAGCGGGTGTTGATAGCGCGTGAGAAAATGTTGTCACGAGCGAGTAAGGTGAATGCCTTATTAGGCAGTCGAGAAATCGAGCGCTACTGCCCCTTATATAAGCAAGACGCGCAGTTTTTGGAAACCGCATTGCATCGACTGGGTCTATCGATTCGTGCTTATCATCGCATTATTAAGGTTGCGCGTACTATTGCTGACTTAGAGGGGGCAAGCCATATTGAGCGCAATCATCTTGCCGAAGCACTAGGCTATCGGGCGATGGATCGCTTACTGCGCCAACTAACGGCTCAAGCAGTATAAAAAAGCCCGCATTTGCGGGCTAGTGTTGTTAGAACTGGTAGTTTACACCGACAGAGAAGATCATCTGGTCTTCATCATAGAAGTCGATGTTGGAGTCACTCTGACCATAGCCAGCAAACGAGATCAACGACCAGTTCTGCCAACCCATAAACTGCTGATATTCGTACGCAGCGAACAAGCTAAACTCGTCATCCTCACGGACCTTGTTGTAAACAGGGTGTGAAGCATCATAGCTTTTACTGGTGTAGCCGGCAGTAAGTGCGAATTGATGGCGATTGATGACTTTAAATAGCGAAAGCTCGCCGCCCCAAGAGGTGAGAGAGTTAGCATCGCCGTCGGCATCCGTTTTAATGTAAGTGAGGGATGGAACTAAGAAGGTAGCGCGATCGAGGTGCAGCTTATAATCACCTTTTACATAGATCGATGTCGCGTCACGTCGCAGTAAATCGCTGTTGATATTAGGATCGGAATGACCAGACTGTTCATTCTCAATATCTTTAACTGCGTATGCGGTATCTAGACTAAAACCAGAGTTAGCAATATTGCTAAATTTAAGTCGGTAGGCGTTACCTTTTTCGTCGGTGACGGAACGCGCACTCCCTTCTAGGAAAGGATCGGCCCAAGTCTCGCCAGACATAATGGTCGGTAGGAAAGAGGCGTCAATCACTGTTCCATTTGCCAACTGTTGCTTATAGCCTAGTTCTAACGCTAAGGTACCGACAGCAATATCTTCACGAGATGTACCAACATAGAACTGCTTGTCGAGTTGACTACCAAAGGTGTAAGCAACACTCCCTAATGGCAAGGCTAACACACTGCTATCACTTTGCCCCTTTTGGGTATTGTCGGTAATGGTCGCATTAGTGTCGGTATTAAAGTTGGAGGTTGAAGAGGTATAACCGGCACTGAGCGATATCTCGCCGCTGATCCCCGCTGAATCAGAGAGCTGAGCCATTGCAGGTGTGCTCAATACAGCAAGAGCAATAAGGGTTGGTTTTGTGGTCATTATGGGTTCTCCATGGTGTAAACCTAGTGACTGATTGCCTTGAGGTCGAAGTGTGCTCTAACAACTCTGACCATAGTTAGATTAGTTTCAAACTTTCCAATGGCTTGTATAATTACACGCTGTTTTATTATTCATAAATGAATGTTTATAAATTTTTCATTAAATCTCACTTATTAAGCGTATGTTGGCACATTTACTCCTTGTTCTGAATGTTAGTTTGGTCATCTTGAACTCCGCAGTCTGCTCGATAGCTATTTGCGTGGTGGCCGTTTTTAAGTTTGTTTTGCCAAGTGCTGTACTTAAAGCAAAAGGCACCCAGCTTGCCAATAAGATCATGTGGCTATGGGCAACGATAAACTCCGCCATTCTTAACGTTTCGAACCGAATTGAGTGGGATATTCAAGGCGGCGATGAACTGAAAAAAGATGGTTGGTACTTGATGATCAGTAACCACCTTAGCTGGACAGATATTGTTGTACTGTGCTGCGTGTTCAAAGATCGCATTCCAATGCCTAAGTTTTTTCTCAAGCAGCAACTGCTTTATGTGCCTTTTATCGGTATGGCTTGTTGGGCTCTCGATATGCCATTTATGCGTCGCTATTCACGCGAATATCTTATTCGTCATCCGGAGAAACGTGGGCAGGATTTAGCAACGACTCGTCGCTCATGTGCTAAGTTCAAGCACACGCCTACTACGGTTGTGAACTATGTGGAAGGGACGCGCTTTACTGCAGACAAACAGCGCAAAAGCAAAGCGGGTTACCAATATCTTCTGCAACCTAAAACGGGTGGGATAGCTTATACGCTAGCCGCGATGGGCGATCAGTTTGAGAGTATTATTGATGTCACGTTAGCGTATCCTGAAAATACACAAAAACCGTTTAAAGATGCTCTAATGGGTCGCATGACTAAGATTGTTGTTCGCACTAAAGTCTTGCCAGTGGATGAGCAAGTGCGAGGCGATTACTTTAATGACAAGCCATACAAGCGCCAGTTTCAGCAGTGGTTAGGCGATGTTTGGCAACAGAAAGATGAATTGTTGCAGCAAGTCCATCAGGATAAATAGCTAAATTTAAAGATTAAAAAAGGGAGCGTTTGCTCCCTTTTTATTTGGTGATTACTTTAGCGTTAGTAAGTAATTGACCAAGGCAAAGTATTCATCTACTGAGGTGATAGAGCCAGCTTCAACTAGGTACTTGTTGTTAACAATAACCGCTGGAACACCTGATAGGCCGCTGTTTTTAAACTGTTTGTCGAAGCGACGAACCATTGAATCTACTGCAAAGCCGTTAAATGCCGCGTCGAATTTCTTCGCATCGACACCTTCATCCAAGAAGATTTGACGCAGTTCTTCATCATTTTTAGGTGCTTTGCGCATATTGTGGATGCGGTTAAATAGCACGGGTGTCATCTTGTCTTCGACTTTCAGTACAATCATGGTCGCGTAAGCTTTGCTCATCGACTCACCCATGTTGCCACCCATAAAAGAAACATGATTCTTTTGGAACTTAGCATCTTTAGGTAGCTTAGTTTTAAGCTGCTGAATGATAGGCTCGAACGAGTGACAGTGCGGGCAGTAGAAAGAGAAAAACTCCGTTACGGTTGGTTTCTTAGAGGCTTCTAAATCCAGCACTTTGTAGTGCTCACCTTGATTGAACTGCGCAGCGTGAGCAGATAGGCTCAACATCAGTGTAGCAACTAGTGCAAACAGCTTTTTCATTCTTGACTCCATGTTGTCGATTTTCTTACCACTGTGGCATAAGTGAAAGTGGTGGTTCATCCAGTGCAGAAATCTGCTCTTTAAAAGCAAGAACCTGACTCTCCCAGTATTTTGGATCATTGAACCAAGGGAAAGCGAGAGGAAAAGCAGGATCTTGCCACCTTTTTGCTAGCCATGCCATATAGTGCACCATACGTAGACCACGTAGCGGCTCAATTAGTTTCAATTGATTGCTGTTGAAGTCATTAAACTCCTGATACGCCTCTAGCAGAATATCCAACTGCATCAGCTTGTCTGCTCGCTCACCATTGAGCAGCATCCATAAATCTTGAATAGCAGGACCGTTACGAGAATCATCTAGGTCAACAAACATTGGGCCATCGCGCCAAAGAATATTTCCTGGATGACAGTCACCATGCAAACGAATCAGGCTGGTTGAGTCATCCCAGTGGTTCTTTAGAGATTTGATCAGTAAATCGAGGTCGTTAAAAAACGCATTTTCGAGATGCATTGGAATAAACTGAGATTGCTCCAGTAACTTGCGCGGTTGATAGACGTATTCTTCGAGCCCGATGGTAGGGCGGTGTTGGAATACTTGCTTAGAGCCAACTTTATGAATGCGACCCAAAAAGCGCCCAACCCCTTCGAGTTGCTCTAGGTTATCGACTTCAAACTGGCGCCCACCAACACTTGCAAATAGGGCAAACAGATAGCCTTGATATTGGTGGAGAGTTTGACCGTTAATAATTACAGGTGGAGCAACGGGGATCTCAGACTCAATCAGTTCAAGGGTAAAGTCATGTTCCTCTTGAATTTGTTCTAAGCTCCAACGCTCAGGGCGGTAAAACTTAACCACATAACGTTGGCGTTCTTCATCGGTAAATTGGTAGACGCGGTTTTCATAGCTGTTAAGGGCCAGAAATCCAGATTCCGCTCGAATACCAATGCTTTCGAGGGCATACCACATAAAATCAGGCGTTAACGCATCAAAGTTAAAGGCTTGCTGTGTCATAAAATAAAAGAGGCTCATTGCTGAGCCTCTTTCCATATCCGTGAGTAGAGTGCGCTTAGAGTTTCTTAATAAAGCGGCTTTCTACCTCAATAGTGAAGTCTTCGCTATCGGACAGTATAAACTGAATTGTTGAAACTGAAGAGCTGAGATTGTCAGGATTGACGCCTAAACTCATTGGCAGGTTAAGGACTTCACCTGGTTCAACTTGAATGGTTTGTTTGCCATACCAAGAGACATCACTTAGGCCTTCAACGCTGAGTTTGTACTCTTGTTCTTGTTGAGTTTTATTAATGATTTTCAGGGTGTAGGTATTCTCTACTTCACCTAAGCCATTGACTCTGAACAACTGATTACGGTCACGAAGGACGCTCAAACCTGCCGGGTCGACACTGGCAACCTGAACAAAGAACAAGCCAATCATCACTAATAGTACCGCGCCATAACCGAGCAGTTTTGGACGCGCGACCTTAGTATGCTTGCCAGAGAGGCGGTGCTCCGTGGTGTAGCTAATCAGGCCCTTTTCGTAGCCCATGCGATCCATGGTTTTGTCACACGCATCAATACAAGCACCACAGTTAATACATTCATACTGTAGGCCATCACGGATATCGATACCGGTTGGACAAACCTGAACACAAAGGTCACAGTCAATACAGTCACCTAAGCCCAGAGCTTTGTGATCGGCTTTGCGTGATCTAGGACCGCGCGTTTCGCCACGTTTGCTATCGTAGCCGACGATAAAGGTATCTTTGTCGAACATGGCTGATTGGAAACGAGCGTAAGGACACATGTGAACACACATAATAGAGCGCATCCAACCTGCGTTGGCGTAAGTACAGCCGGCGAAGAATAGAACCCAGAATACTGGCCAGAATTCGGCATTAAAGGTGAAGAAACCAACCACTAGGTCTTTGATCGGTACAAAATAACCGGTAAAGGTGAAGCCAGTAGCAAGAGCAATTGCCCACCAAGCTAAGTGTTTTACACCTTTGCGCATTGCTAGATTGGCTGTGAGCTTACCTGAATCTTGCTTGCGGCGTTTGTTGGCACTGCCTTCTAGTTTTTCTTCGAACCAAATATACATAAAGGTCCACACCGTTTGTGGGCATAGGTAGCCACACCAAACTCGACCTAAGAAAGTGGTGAGGAAAAAGAGACCAAAGGCGGCAATCATAAATAGCAGTGCAAGCAGGGTTAAGTCTTGCGGATAAAGTGTGGTGCCGAAAAAGTTAAACTGCTGATTGCCAAAGTCGAGCAAGATAGCTTGGCGTTCGCCATAAGGTATCCAAGGAATAAGAGCGAAGAAAACCAGTAAGAACCAGCCGCCATAACGACGTAGCTGTTGAAAGGTACCTTTACTCTCGCGAACATAGATTCGGTTGCTGGGATTAAACCTGTCCCCTTTGTTTTTATGGGCCTTAGGGTTAAAGGTCTTGGGAGTCACATCTTTGATATCGATTTTATCCTGACTCATTGCGCTTCCTTCTTGAGCTAAACGGTGAGATTTCTATTGTTCTCACTCTATAAACCTAAACATTGCTATTTGATTATAATATTTTAGTAAATACTTATGGGCGGCGATTATATACGCAATAACATTTTCATTTCTTTAAGGCTATCAACCTTTAACAACAAAGATCAGTACAGTTCTATAAATAAATGGCCTAACAGTTTCTAGCTTTGTCACCAAATAGGTATAAAAAAAGCGACTCAAGGTCGCTTTCATTAAAATTGCTCGCTGCTAGTCAATAAGACCACGGGCACGCAGAATCGCTGTTTTAAAATCATCTTCTTGGTCTTTCTTTAGACCGGGAATCATTTCTTCTTTGCCACTGTTGCGCATTTTTAGATGGTAAATAAGAACATCGTCTGTCAGATCTTCTAGTTTGCCTTCATAGCCCGCTTCTTGAGCGAGCTTAACGATCATCTGTAGCAGGTTAAGTTCTTGATCTTTTTGCCATTCAGGTTCAAGTAACTCTAGTAGCTCCTCAATACGGTGACACTTCATTGGCTTTCTCCACAATATTTATAATGATTTGCTGCTAAAGGTATCAAATAGATGAAATGAAGGTAAGAAAAAAGCGCAGTCAGCACTGCGCTTTTTAATTAGGCTGCCTTAATAACCTTAGCAGGAGCGGTTGCCATAACGGCGGTCTTCTCTACTAAAGTCATTGCTGGAGCTGATTTTTTTGCCACTGGAGTAGAAACAAATCCACTACGGCGGCGCATCGCACTACGGTTTGTGTGCGAAAACCTGACTGTTGTTGGGCGCATTCAGTTACCTAACTGTCAGGCATATCCATTGCCAATGTAATGGCCTAATTAATCATGAGTTTGCTTCATTGCTGAAGTTTGGCTCTTCTGGCTCACGCCAATCCGAACAATTAATTAGGAATATTGATATGCACGCATATCAATAAATAGATTAGCATTATCAGTCGGATTGGTCGATATCTAATCGATTGCGATTCGCTACAATTATGTGAAGATATCTATAGTAGTGAGACAGTAAACCAGATTAGTATGAAAGTAATTTAATGGTTTCGTGCGTGCCAAGGAGGTGTTGATGTCGTTATTTAAGAAAACCCTGGCCAGTTTTGGTATTGGATCTGCAAAGGTTGACTCTGTTTTGCAGCAAGAAGTCTTGTATCCAGGACAAAAAGTGAATATTACGATTCATGTCTATGGTGGGTCGACAGCACAAGAGATCGATAATATCGATCTCAAGCTCTATTGTCGCTATATCAAAGAGGTGCCTGCCAACCCAGATAAGGACAAGCACAATGCAGGGCGTATGCGTCGAGTCCCGACAAGTTATGCCTTGGCTAAATGGTCACTGCCTTACGCTTTTACCATTAATCCGGGTGAAACGCGTGACTTTGAAATTGAGCTCGATGTACCGTGGAACACACCCGTTACCATTGGTGACTCCAAGGTGTGGTTGGAGACAGGCTTGGATATTGCGATGGCAAAAGATCCGACCGACAAAGACATTCTAACCGTCAGGCCTGACCCACTGCTTGATGGCATATTTACCGCACTTGAAGAGCAAGGTTTGCGTATTCGTCAAGTAGAGTGTGAAGAAGTTGACGGCTTTGCGATGCCGTTTGTCCAAGAGTTTGAATTTGTTCCGACCACAGGGCCTTTTCATGGCCGATGGCGAGAGCTCGAAGTGGTGGCATATCGAACTGACGATAAGTTACAGATGTGGTTTGAGATCGATCGTCACCGTGAAGGTGCAAAGGGCATGCTCGCAAGCTTGTTAGGGATTGGTGATTTGAAACGTCAAATGGAAATACCTCTCCATACGTCTGCACAGGAAGCGGGCGCACAAGTAATTGCTTACTTGGATGAACATTCTTAACCAAAACTTAAAAAACTTTCAGCTTACAAGTGTAAGCTTAATGTGCCATACTCTCGAGTAATTATTCCATATTTACTCAGAGTAGGGCACGCATGTCTGCTAATCCTCCCACTGAATACAGCACGAAAGAAGAGTTTGCTAATACGCTGACCCATGCTCTAGGTATGGTGCTCAGTATTGTCGGCTTGGTTTTACTCTTGCTCAAATCGACCGAAAACAATGCGGATACGCTAACAATCACCAGTATGAGTATCTATGGCAGCAGCATGATAGTGCTGTTTCTTGCCTCTACGCTCTACCATGCGATTCCTTATAAGCGAGCCAAACGAGCATTAAAAACCTTTGACCACTGTGCTATCTACTTATTGATTGCGGGTAGCTACACGCCTTTTCTACTAGTGAGCCTGCGTACACCGCTAGCGATTGGGCTAATGGTAGTGATCTGGAGCATTGCTCTGTTCGGCATCATTATGAAGCTCGCCTTTGTCTACCGTTTTAAGAAGCTTTCTTTAGTGACTTATCTGACCATGGGTTGGTTATCGCTGATTGTGATTTACCAATTGGCGATGAACTTATCGGTTGGTGGGTTAACTCTGCTTGCCGCAGGGGGAGTGATTTACTCACTGGGAGTGATCTTCTACGTCGCAAAACGCATCCCTTACAATCATGCTATTTGGCACGGATTTGTTCTAGCAGGATGCGCTTGTCATTTCTTCGCTATTTATCTCTACGTTGATCCCGTTTAACGTCGCCAGAAGGCTGGGAAAAACAGGACAAGCAAGGTCAAAATTTCCAGCCTTCCCATCAACATCCCTAGGCTTAGTAGCCATTTAGCGGCGTCTGGCAGTGGAGCAAAGTTACCAGTTGGGCCGATGACTGACCCCATACCCGGTCCAACATTGGCAACCGCAGTAATAGAACCAGAGATACTGGTGATTGGGTCGAGCCCCATAGCACTGAGGCCCCCAGCAATCGCAATGATGGTGATAAAAAACGTCAAACCAAAGGCGACAACCGAACGGACGATATCATCGTTCACAGGGCGTTGGTTGTAACGTTGAACAAATACCCCTGAAGGATGGATAAGTTTCATCATCTGCTTGTTAAGCAATGTCAAGGCAATCTGAAAACGGAAGATTTTAATCCCCCCCGCTGTTGAACCTGAACAGGCTCCTGCCATCATCAAAAATGCAAACAAGGTGGTAGGAAGTGCGCCCCATGCGGTGAAATCTTCTAAGCCAAAGCCTGTCGTGGTAACCACTGAGACAATGTTGAACATGGATACCCGAAGCGCATCTAAAACGGCATAACCATCTCTGATCACTAACCAAGCTGCGATGATTAAGCTGCTAACCAAGAACAAGTAGCTAAATCCGCGCACTTGCGCATCTTTGACTAATTCATTGAGACGGCGCTTTCTAATTGCTGCAACAAACAGTAAAAACGGCAAGCCACCCAAAAACATAAATAGTGTCGCTACCCAATGCGCACCATTAGAGAAATGGTTCATCGAGCCATCTGATGTGGAATAGCCACCGGTGGATAAGGTGGTAAAGGCGTGGTTTATTGCTTCAAACAGATTCATACCCGTTAGAAGGTAGCCAACTATGCACAAACCTGTCAGTGATAGGTAAACCGAGACAATGTTCTTTGCCACCGTTTTGGCTCTCGGGCTGCTTTTATCTGACCAGTCGGAGGATTCGGTGTGGAAGAGTTTCATACCACCGACGTTAAGCATAGGTAGTACCGCAACCGCCATCACGATAAAGCCAATCCCACCTAACCATTGCAGTATCGAGCGCCACAATAAAATGCTCGGTGCCATGTTATCTAGGCCACTGAGTACGGTGGAACCTGTGGTTGTGATGCCCGACATAGTCTCAAAGTAAGCATCGGTAAAGCTGATGTGATTGATAAACACAAAAGGTAGCGCTGCGAATGCACTGGCGATGGTCCACACCAAACTGGTGATGAGGAACATATCGCGCACACTGAGCTTAAATTGTTTGGTTCGGCCAATCGTCAAACAGGCAAAAGCGGCGGTATGAGTAATGATAACAGCCTGGCCAAACTCTAAAAATCCAGACGTACCAGTGATGAAGGCGACCAATGTTGGTACGTACATGAACAGGGCTAGCTTAGATAACACTAGCCCGATAACAAACAGTACAGGACGGAAATTGACCATAACCCTTGCCTAAAGGAAGAACGGACTCGGTTGGAATAGGGCTTCTACGTCTGGGACGTATTTCTTGTCGACCAAGAACATCACAACATGATCATCTTGTTCGATAACGGTGCGGTCGTGGGCAATCAGGACTTCTTCACCACGGACAATCGCACCAATGGTGGTACCTGGTGGTAGTTTGATATCACCAATCGCGCGACCAACAACTTTCGATGTGGTTTCATCACCGTGTGCAATGGCTTCGATTGCTTCTGCAGCCCCTCGGCGCAGTGAAGATACGTTAACAATATCGGCACGACGAACGTGGGTCAGTAATGCAGAAATCGTCGCTTGTTGTGGCGAAATCGCGACATCGATAGCGCCACCCTGTACAAGATCGACATAAGCCCCGCGCTGAATCAGTACCATCACTTTTTTGGCTCCCATGCGTTTCGCAAGCATGGCAGACATAATGTTGGTTTCATCTTCGTTGGTGAGAGCGATAAACACATCGACCTGATCGATGTTTTCTTCCGCAAGGAGTTCCTGATCTGCCGCATCACCACAGAATACGATGGTATTTTCTAGCTCTTCTGACAGCTTTTCTGCACGTTGGTAGCTATGTTCAATCAGTTTAACGCTGTAGAGCTGTTCTAAGCGGCGAGCAAGGCTAGCACCGATGTTACCGCCACCAACTATCATAATACGGCGGTAAGGCTTCTCAAGACGTTGTAGCTCACTCATTACCGAGCGGATGTGATTACTAGCCGCGACGAAGAAGACTTCATCGTCAGCTTCAATGATGGTGGTGCCCTGTGGTCGAATTGGTCGGCCTTGGCGGAAAATCGCCGCAACACGCGTGTCGATATGTGGCATGTGCTCACGTAGGGCAGACAGTGCATTACCAACCAGTGGTCCACCATAGTAGGCTTTTACGGCAACCAAGCTCACCTTCTGCTCAGCAAAACTCACAACTTGCAGTGCCCCTGGGTATTGAATCAAGCGTTCAATGTAGCTAGTGACTAGCTCTTCTGGTGCAATCAAGTGATCGACGGGTACAGCGCCCGATTGGAACAAAGCTTCCTTCTCAGATAGATATTGAGGGGAGCGAATTCGCGCAATTCGGTTCGGAGTGTTAAACAGTGTAAAAGCCACCTGACAGGCAGCCATATTGGTTTCATCCATATTGGTAACAGCAACCAACATGTCAGCATCTTGAGCACCGGCTTCACGCAACACGTCTGGGTGGCTAGCATAACCATTCACGACACGTAGGTCGTACTTATCTTGCAGCTCGCGCAGACGATCTGAGTTACGGTCTACAATGGTGATGTCGTTGTTCTCGCCAACTAGGTTTTCCGCCAGTGTGCCGCCAACCTGACCTGCACCAAGGATGATGATTTTCATACACTAATCTCGTTTAACTACTGAAAAGGCGGCGACTATTGTCACCGCCTAACTGTATTACGCGTTTTTGATTAACACTGCGTAGTAGAAGCCGTCCATATCCTCTTCACCGGGTAAGATTTGGCGTCCAGGATTGTTGATATCTGAACCCACTAGGGTTGCGTTATCAGTGCGCTCAAGGAAAGCTTTTACTTGTAGTACGTTTTCTTTTGGAGTAATTGAACAAGTGGCGTAAACCATAGTGCCGCCCACCTTCAATTGGCTCCACATTGCATCCATAATTTCACTTTGTAGCTCAGCTAAGGCGTCAATGTCGTTTGCTCGACGTAACCACTTAATATCTGGGTGACGTCGAATAACGCCCGTTGCAGAACAAGGTGCATCAAGTAGAATGCGGTCAAATTTTTCGCCTGTCCACCACTCTTGAGGGTAGCGAGCGTCACCACAAATAACATCGGCACGCAGTTGCAGACGCTCTAAGTTGTCATAGACGCGATCAAGACGTTTAGCGTCACAATCAATCGCAACCACTTCGGTATCTTCCGTATGCTCAAGAATATGCGCGGTTTTACCGCCTGGTGCAGCACAACAATCAAGAATCAGCTCGCCATTTTGTGGCTGCAGATAGTTTACTGACAATTGAGCAGCAGCGTCTTGTACCGATACCCAGCCACGATCGAAACCTGGAAGAAGCGTCACGTCACAAGGCGAGGCCAATTTTATGGCATCAGCAGCTTCTGGGTGAATGCTGCATTCAATGTTTTCATCTTTCAGCAGTTCTAAATATTCATCACGAGTATGGTGCTGGCGATTTACACGCAGCCACATGGGCGCTTTGCTATTGTTCGCTTCGACTAATTGTTCCCACTGCTCTGGGTAGCTCTCACGTAGCATGTTAAGCAGCCAATTTGGGTGGCCATATTTGCCCGCGTTGTGGCTAACTGCTTTTTCATCTAGCTCTTCTTGTTCACGAAGGTAGCTGCGCAGTACAGCATTGATCAGGCCGCGTAGGCTTGGGCCTTTCAACGTCTTAGTTCCTTCAACCGTTTCTGCGACGGCAGCATGTGCTGGAATACGCATGAAACTCAGTTGGTAAATTCCGACCAAAATAAGATGGTGGAAAACACGCTTTTTCCCTTTGAGTGGATTTTCCATTAGCTCGTTAGCAATAGACTCCAAACGTGGCAAGTAACGTAGCGCGCCATAACAGATCTCTTGCAATAGTGCATGGTCTCTTGGTCTGATGGTCTTTTGCGCCGCAGGTAATGCGTGTGAAAGAGATTGGCCTTTGTCGACCACTTGGAATAGGACGTTGGCTGCAGCAGCGCGAACATTCATGATGAATACCTTAAATTAAGGGAGGGTGTCTCCACCCTCAAAATGTACGTTTCCCGATAAGGGATAATATGTTTAAACCAGCTGAGTGCCGACTTCAAACCAGCTTGCACGAGAGTTCAAGATATCTTGAACAGACATCGCTTTCTTACCTGGAACTTGTAGTTGTTCTAAAACCAGTACGCCATTGCCAGTAGCAATGTAGATACCGCTTTTATCTGCTTGCAAGATAGTACCAGCAGGTTGAGCTGTTGGCTGCTCATCGACCCGGCTTTGCCACACTTTGATGCTGTTCTCAGCAGCGATAAAGTGGCTCATTGGCCAAGGATTGAAAGCACGAACGCAGCGCTCGATATGTGCAGCATCGTCATTCCAGTCAATACGGGCTTCTTCTTTACTCAGTTTCTTAGCATAGTTTGCCAATGCATCGTCTTGCTTCTCTGGTACCGCTTTACCTAGCGCAATATCTGCTAAACATTCAACTAATGCTTGCGGGCCAAGTTCAGCCAACTTTTCGTACATAGAAGTACTGGTATCACTAGCTTCAATTGGCAAAGTCGCTACTTTGAGCATATCACCAGTATCTAAGCCGATATCCATTTGCATAATGGTCACGCCTGTTTCTGCGTCTCCCGCCCAAATAGAGCGTTGGATCGGCGCAGCACCACGCCAGCGTGGCAGGATTGAACCGTGAACGTTAATGCAGCCTAGCTTTGGCGTATCAAGTACCGCTTGCGGAAGTAGCATGCCGTAAGCTACCACCACCATGATGTCTGCGTTTAAATCTGCCAGCTCTTGTTTTGCTTCATCAGACTTAAAGTTTTCTGGCTGATAAACGGGAATATTATGCTCTAGTGCTAATTGCTTAACAGGTGGCGCTGCCAGTTTCTTACCACGACCTGCAGGACGGTCAGGGTTAGTGTATACAGCAATGACATCGTGCTCCGAAGACAACAACGCCGCCAAGTGACGGGCGGCGAAATCCGGAGTACCAGCAAAAACAATTTTCAAAGGTTTGCTCAAGGTACCTTCCTTCTATTTAATTAGCGATTAGGCTTTGCTTGCATTCTTCTCATTGAAGCGCTTGATCTTAGCTAGCTTGTCTTGAATACGCTTGCGCTTTAAAGGCGAAAGGTAGTCAACAAACAGTTTGCCTTCTAAGTGGTCAAGTTCATGCTGAACACAAATAGCTAATAGGTCATCAGCTTCAAATGTGTACTCTTCACCATCACGGTTTAGTGCTTTTACCGTCACTTCCGCTGCGCGTGGCACCAATGCACGTGCGCCAGGGACAGACAGACAGCCCTCTTCGATACCATCTTCGCCGCGTTTTTCTAAGATTTCTGGATTAATTAGAACCATAGGCTCATCACGTGTTTCAGAAATATCGATAACAACGATACGTTGGTGGAAATCAACCTGGGTTGCTGCCAGACCAATACCTTCTTCGTCGTACATGGTTTCAATCATGTCATCAACGAACTTTTGAATCTCAGGTGTCACTTCTTCTACCGGCTTAGCTACGGTGCGAAGACGATCATCTGGGAATGTTAATACTTGTAATACAGACATATACACTCGAAATGTTGAACTGTGCCGAATCAGGATAAACCTCGTTGGCTCAATTCTAGACATTTTAGACCCCAAATGACAGCATCAATGCGCTTTTTGAGCTGCTTCTCTTTGTTGTTAACACTCAGTTTAACAGGGAATGCCGTAAGGATAGGTCGCTGATAGGGGGGCGAATCATGTTACGCATTTGGCGAGGTCTGTTTGTTGTCGTGTTGGTGACGATCGTTAATGGGGTCAGTGCTCAAGAAGGCGCTCTATCGATTAACAAACAAGCGCCGAAAACTTATACCGTCGTCAAAGGTGATACCTTGTGGGATATTTCAGCGCTGTATCTCGCAAGCCCGTGGCAGTGGCCGCGCTTATGGCAATTAAATTCGAGCATAGTAAACCCGCATCTGATCTTTCCCGGAGATAAACTGACTCTTGTGTGGCGAGAAGGGCAACCAAAACTGATTCTAAAACCTGTGGTCAGTTTGACGCCCGCTATTCACCAACGAGCAAAACAACCCATCCCTGTCATCAAACCACAGCATATCCTGCCTTTCATTGAACACGATCTGTTGTTGGAGGGGGAAGCAATTCATGAAATGAGTCGAGTGATTGGTAATAGCGTCGGGAGTCAGTTGATGGATTCACAAAACGTCATCTATATCTCTGCTCACCAAGGCGCTCAAGAGTGGGGAATCTATCGTTTAATGGATGAGTTTAAACGAGCAGATAAAACCGCCAAAGTGATAAGAAAAATAGCTCATGGACAACTTGTTGCCAGTGATGAGCATTACTCCTCGCTGCGTTTGACCAAGCAAAGCCATGAAGTAGTGGCAGGCGATATCGCTATGCCAATATTACAACCTTCAAACTCAACCACTTTGCTAAGCTTAACCCCTGTCTCTGGGCAAGTTGATAAGGTTGAGATTCTCGGAGCAGTAGAAGGCACTCATTATGTGGGCAAAGACCAAGCGGTGGTTGTCAATCGTGGTGAGTTAGATGGTGTTAAACAGGGCAGTGTGTTTGAGCTGTTTAACTCGGGCGCCGGTGACGTTACCCATCGTAAAAACAACTCATCAATCCTTTTCCCTGATAGGCTTATTGGCCACATGATGGTTGTCCGTCCTTATCAGCACTTTAGTATCGCGATCATTACTGACAGTTCAGAAGCAGTCAGTATCGAGACCAAGGTTCACTCCCCAAGGAGTCGGTAGTTTGTGACCAATGAAGAGCTCGCGGCATGGCTGTCGCTTAACTTTACCCCTAGAGTCGGTCCGAAAACCTTTTCTCGTCTTCTCGCAATGGACTCACCATTAAACATTGTTCAATCTGAACTTCCTGCTCTTTTAGCCCTTGGATTAAGCGCACAACAGGCTAACTATCTAAAGAATCGAGCGGCGAAAGAGGTTGCGCAGTGCTTTGAGTGGCAACAACAATCTGCTCAACACAATATCATTACTAAGCAAGACAGCAGTTACCCGGCATTACTTGAACAGGCGGTAGGCTCTCCTCCGATTTTATTCGTTCAAGGAGAGGTGAACGGCCTGTCTGAGCCTCAAATTGCGATGGTCGGTAGTCGCAATGCCAGTCCTGAAGGGCTCAATACCGCGCGAAGCTTTGCTCGGGCCTTGGTTGAGCAAGGTCTGACGGTCACAAGTGGTTTGGCCCTTGGCGTAGATGGCTACGCCCATGATGGAGCGCTGCAAGGAGGAGGACGTACACTCGCTGTTCTCGGCAGCGGTCTAGAAACTATTTACCCAGCTAGACATCGTGAACTTGCTAGGAGAATCCTTGATTCTGGTGGTGCGCTGGTTTCGGAGTTTCATCCCAAAGCGAAGCCTAAAGCCGATCATTTTCCGCGCCGCAATCGAATTATCAGTGGCCTATCTGTTGGAGTGCTGGTGGTTGAAGCCGCAGAGAAAAGTGGCTCCTTGATTACGGCGCGCTATGCCATAGAGCAAGGGCGTGACGTGTTTGCTATTCCGGGGTCTATCCACGATTCAAATGCACGCGGCTGTAACCTGTTGATTAAGCAAGGCGCGTGCTTGGTGATGCGAGTTCAGGACATAGTTGATGAAATAGAGACGCTTTTACGCTGGTCTAATTCCAGTAAGCCACCGATTCAAAATGAACTTTTCGAGGAAATAGATAGTAAAGAAGAATTGCCATTTGCTCTGCTGTTAGCTAACGTAGGAAGTAAGGCTATACCAGTTGATATTCTTGCAAACAGGACCAATATACCTGTGCAGGACGTCATGATGCAGCTCTTGGAGCTTGAGCTTTCAGGGCATGTTGTTGCAGTTTCCGGTGGCTATATTCGAAAGGGGAGGGGCTAGCTATGATGATGGATATCTTAATGTATCTATTCGAAACCTACATCCATAGCGATGCAGAGTTACAAGTCAATCAAGATGAGCTAGAAGAAGAGCTTCTTCGCGCAGGCTTTCATCAAAAAGACATTTACAAAGCCCTTGTCTGGCTAGAAGAGCTAGCAGCACTGCAGCAAAGTGAAACCCACTCTGCGATCTCGGTGTGCAGCACTTCGAACTCGACTCGTATCTATACAACTAAAGAGTGTGAGCGCTTAAGTCTAGAGTGCCGTGGCTTTTTGACCTTCTTAGAGCAAGTTAACGTCCTCACGACTGAAACTCGTGAGATGGTTATTGATCGCATTATGGGCCTAGAGACGGACGAGTTTGAGCTTGATGATCTGAAATGGATTGTGCTTATGGTGCTATTTAATGTACCAGGCAATGAGAATGCATACACACTTATGGAAGAGCTGCTGTATACCAAAGAACAAGGTATCCTTCACTAACCTTTCTGAGTTGATATGAGCAATAAAATTGATCATCAGCTGTTTTCAGCCCATGAACATGCGCTAGAGCACCAAGCTTGCCCTAAATGCCAAAGTGAACAGCGCGAAGGTGAACTTCACCTTCGCCATGGTAAGCATGGTCCTTTCTTGGGTTGCGATCAGTACCCGGTGTGTGACTTCATTAAACCCTTGCACCAAAACGACGGTCACATCGTTAAAGAGCTCGGTGTTGCTTGCCCTGAATGCGGCAATGAGCTTGTTCTCCGTCAGGGGCGCTATGGGATGTTTATTGGTTGTAGTCATTACCCGCAGTGCAACCACATCGAGTCTTTAGATCAACCTAAGCAAGAACAGCAGCAGCCGGAACACCATACATGTCCAGAGTGCAATAAAGGCCAGTTAGTGGAGCGTAAAACTCGCTTTGGTAAGGTTTTCTATGCCTGTGACAACTATCCGAAATGCAAGTTTGCTGTCAATCAGCCGCCGATTTCAGGTCAGTGTGAGAAATGTGGTTTTCCACTGTTAGTTGAGAAGAAGCTCGCCAGTGGAGTCAAAAGGCAGTGTGCCGACCGGAAGTGTCATCACACACAATCTGAATAATAAAAAAACGGCGCATCAAGCGCCGTTTTTGCTATCTATAAACTGAGTTATTGGGCGAAGTTTGCTGAAAACTCATGAACAGCAGGAAATGCTTGTTCATCCAACAGATCGGCAAGTGCACACAGTTTACGCTGCAGTTCACCGCTGTAATCACCACACACGTTAATGTGACCCATCTTGCGGCCTGTACGTTTCTCTTTGCCATACCAATGAATGTGCACCCCATCCATCGCGAGTAATTCGCTTGGTAAGGTATCTTCACCCAAGATATTGATCATTGAAGTTTCACGAATCAGTTTAGTGCTGCCTAGTGGTAAGTCGCATACTGCTCTTAAGTGATTTTCAAACTGACAAGTTTCTGCGCCTTGTTGAGTCCAGTGTCCAGAGTTATGCACCCGTGGGGCAATCTCATTGACCAGCAAGGTGCCGTCGACATCGAAAAACTCAAGGGCTAATACACCAACGTAATTGAGCTTATTGGCGACAGCAGTAAACATCTGTTTTGCTTGTTGTTGCAGTTCGGTATCTGCGATGGCAGTAGACAGAGTCAGTACGCCGTTAGTGTGGACATTCTCAGCCAATGGATAAACAGCAACGCTACCGTCTTTGCCACGTGCACCTACTAGGGAAACTTCACGATTAAATGGCACGAATTCTTCCGCTACGATCGCTTGAGTTTCAGATGCAGCGATGCACTCGGCCATTTCTGTCCAAATGGTCTCGATTTGAGCTGGATCTTTTAAACGCCACTGACCTTTTCCATCGTATCCGCCAAGCGCACTTTTTAGCACCATAGGGATGCCAACGTGTGCAATAGCTTGGTCAAAGTCTTCACGTGTATTGATGACAAAGTACTTCGCATTGCGTACATCTGCGTCATCAAGCAACTGCTTCTCGATACGGCGATCGCCGCCTGCTTTTATCGCTTCAGTCGAAGGTAAGAACTTTCCACTTTGCTCGCAGATTGCCAGAATGTCGTGAGGGATATGTTCAAACTCAGCGGTGATAACATCAGCTTGAGCGATGGCGTTTTCAAGTCCGTGACCAATTACAGTCTGCGTGAGTGGATGAACGACATTTTTACTGCCTACGTCATACGCTGAGATATCAATATTAAGCGGCGCGCCAGCCAGTGACATCATGCGAGCTAATTGACCAGCACCTAGCACTAAAACATGCATGACTTAGTCCTCTGCAGGATTTGGGTTCGCTAAAACCGTTTCTGTCTGTTCAGCGCGGAAAGCTTCAACTTTCGCCATTACAGCTTCATCATGTGTACCAAGAATTTGCGCAGCGAGAATACCTGCATTTGCCGCACCCGCTTCGCCGATAGCCAAAGTGCCGACAGCAATACCTTTTGGCATTTGCACGATGGAGTATAGAGAGTCTAGACCACTAAGTGCGCGGGACTGAACTGGAACACCTAGAACTGGCAGTGAAGTGAAGGCTGCCGCCATGCCTGGTAAGTGCGCAGCACCGCCTGCACCAGCAATGATTACTTTCAGGCCACGCTCTTTAGCGCTGTTTGCATAGTCTGCAAGAAGTTGAGGGGTACGGTGCGCAGAAACTACTTTAGTTTCGTACTCAACCCCGAATCTATCGAGCATTTCTGCTGCTAGTTTCATGGTTGGCCAATCAGATTTAGAACCCATGATGATACCGACTTTCATCTCAAACTCCTTCAAAGCTGCATAGAATTGGTGAGCAAACATTTTGAGCGCATTATACGGAGATTTCACACTTAAGCAAACGTTTGCGTCGTGGTGAAATACTTAGCTCGGGAATTTATTAATAAATAGCTTTAGTCTCGGATTGAGATTGTTTGTAGACTTAAGCCTGTAGAGAATAACTAAGGTGTGACTAAGTGGAAAACTTTAATCAAGCACTGAACGCTTTAATGGATGGTGAAGTGATCGCTTATCCAACCGAAGGAGTCTTTGGTGTGGGGTGCGATCCCGATAATAGCGAAGCAGTGCGCAAGCTACTGGATCTTAAGCAGCGCCCTGCCGATAAAGGACTCATTCTTATCGCGGCGAGTTACCAGCAGTTAATTCCGTATATTGATGAATCTCAGCTGACTCAAGAGCAGCTAATCAGGGTCAAACAGAGTTGGCCTGGGCCGGTCACTTGGATCATGCCATCGAGTGATCGCGTATCTCGGTGGGTATCCGGTCAACATCAATCGATTGCTGTGCGAGTGACGGATCATCCTTTGGTACAAAAGATGTGTAATGCATTCGGAAAGCCGTTAACCTCTACCAGCGCAAACTTGTCCGGTCAGCCGCCATGCATGACAAGTGAAGAAGTTTATATGCAGTTTGGTTATGACCAGATTGCGGTACTCGAAGGCCAAACGGGTGGTAGAGAAAAGCCCAGCGAAATTCGAGATGCTAAATCACTACAAGTATTAAGACAGGGATAACCCTGCAGTAAAGGAAGTTGTATGTCAGCCATAGATAAACAAACGGTAAAGCAATTTTTAATGGATCTTCAGGATTCAATTTGTCAGCAGCTCGAAGAGGTGGATGGACAAGCGGTATTTGTTGAAGATGCATGGCATCGCGAGCCTGGAGAAAAGCTAGGTGGCGGTGGTCGTACCCGAGTGATGAAAGATGGTGCTGTTTTTGAGCAAGGTGGTGTTAACTTTTCACATGTGCAAGGTAAAGAAATGCCAGCTTCCGCCACGGCGCATCGCCCTGAATTAGCTGGACGTCGCTTCGAGGCAATGGGCGTCTCTTTAGTTATGCATCCAAATAACCCTTATGTGCCTACTTCACATGCCAATGTTCGTTTCTTTATTGCGGAAAAAGAGGGTGAGGAGCCGATTTGGTGGTTTGGAGGCGGTTTTGATTTAACACCTTTCTACCCATTTGAAGAAGATGCGCAGTATTGGCACAACACGGCTAAAGAAGTGTGTGCACCGTTTGGCGAAGGCGTTTACTCAGAACACAAAGCTTGGTGCGACAAATACTTCTACTTACCTCACCGAGATGAAACTCGTGGTGTTGGTGGCTTATTCTTTGATGATCTCAACCATTGGCAGTTTGATAAGTGTTTTGACTATATTAAGGCGGTCGGTGAGGGTTATTGCCAAGCTTACCTGCCGATTGTTGAACGTCGCAAAGAGACTGAATACGGTGAGCGTGAACGCCAGTTCCAACTGTATCGTCGTGGGCGCTATGTAGAGTTTAACTTAGTCTTTGACCGTGGCACATTGTTTGGCTTACAAAGCGGCGGCCGCACTGAGTCTATTCTTATGTCTATGCCGCCACTAGCGCGCTGGGAATACGCTTACCAAGTGGAGCCAAACTCTCCAGAGGCTGAGCTGTATGATCATTACCTTAAACCGAGAGAGTGGTAATACTTTCCTCCTTATATAGATAGTGATAGGGTCAATGTTCCGCATTGGCCCTTTTTGTTTCTGATAGGTAAGGATATGACTCAGCAAATAGACAACTACGTTGTTTTTGGTAACCCAATCGCCCAAAGTAAATCACCATTTATTCATACGCTATTTGCTCGTCAAACTAATCAGTCTTTGACCTATACCACTCAGAGCCCGGCAACCGATGCTTTTGCCCAAGCAGCCAGTGAGTTTTTTGCTGAGGGTGGCAAAGGGTGCAATGTCACTGTGCCATTTAAAGAAGACGCGTTCCGCTTTGCGAATCGTGTCACCGAGCGCGCGCAGTTAGCAGGTGCAGTTAATACGCTAAAAAAACTTGATGATGGTGAGATTCTAGGCGACAACACTGATGGCGAAGGGCTTGTCCAAGACTTGTTGCAATATCAGGTTATGCTAAAAGGGGCTCGTATTCTGCTGATTGGGGCTGGTGGTGCAGCGCGAGGTGTGATTAAACCATTACTCGATCAGCAACCGGCTGAAATTGTGGTCACCAATCGTACCTATGCTAAAGCGCAGCAGTTGGCAGAAATGTTTCAACCTTATGGAAAGATATCTGCCCAGCCAATGGAGGCTGTGTTCGAAAGCTTTGATTTGATTATTAACTCAACCTCGTCGAGCTTAAGTGGTGAGCTACCCGCTATCTCTAGCGCAATTTTCTCACCTCAAAGCACGGTCTACGACATGATGTATGGTGCAGGGAAAACGACCTTCAATCAGTGGGCAACAGATAATGGCGTAATCAAGGTATATGATGGTTTAGGCATGCTGGTGGGGCAGGCCGCGGAAAGCTTTATGTTGTGGCGTGGACTAAGGCCTGGTACCAAGCAGATTTTGCGTGAACTGAGAAAAAACCTAGAGGGCATGTAATGAACCAATCTATTCTTTTTCCTGATATCCATTCATGGGATGAAGATAAGCAAGCTGTGTTGTTTTCTGCGCAGCAAGCTGGGGCGCTGATTCAGTGTTTAGTCAGTAAAACGGAATTAGAGAAGTTGTCTGGTCAAACGGTTGATAATGAGCAGCAAGCTCTCGAAGTATTTTCTCAATACCGTTTTGACCTTGAAGAGCTTGCTGAAGAGCTAATAGAAGACGAAGAATTTAATTCAGAAGGTAATATAGAGGTCGTTAGTTAATCTCTTTAACCTCGTGAAGGTAGTCTTCTTTATTCTGCACATAGTTGTCTGCTGATTTTTGTAAGAACGCGCGTTCCTTTTGATTGAGTGGACGCACTTGCTTAACAGGGCTACCTACGTACAAAAATCCGCTTTCCAGAATTTTACCTGGGGGAACTAAACTCCCAGCACCTATCATTACCTCTTCTTCTATTACCACACCATCTAAGACAATCGCCCCCATTCCAACTAGCACTCGATCTTTGATCGTGCAGCCGTGTAGCATTACTTTGTGTCCAACAGTGACATCATTACCAATGAGCAGAGGGTAGCCGTCAG
>NZ_JCBDHG010000008.1:0-35347 GCF_059834185.1 Vibrio sp. R10-SG3-ISO10 | reverse complement strand
CCCCTTCCGCTAACGTCCCCTTTGGTAGCGCTGGGATTTCCAGAGACATATCAAAGCGATCAAGTAATGGACCAGATAAACGGCTTAAGTAGCGCAGAATAGTTTGCGGATTGGCTCGCGATTGGTTGCCTTCGTAGTATCCGGTGGGGCTCGGATTTAATGCTCCAACTAGCTGAAATCTCGCGGGAAAGCGCGTCTTGCCTTGGGCTCGTGAGATAATAATCTCCCCAGATTCCAGTGGTTCACGCAACGAATCGAGTACTTTGCGTTCGAACTCTGGCATCTCATCGAGAAACAATAATCCATTGTGCGCCAAAGAGATCTCTCCCGGTCTTGGAATAGAGCCTCCTCCCACCAGTGCCGCCATCGAACTTGAGTGATGCGGGGCGCGAAAAGGACGCTGCTTCCAATTGTGGGCATTGATTTCTTGTTGGGTTAGTGAAGCTACCGAAGCCGATTCAAGCGCCTCACTATCTGACATATCGGGCAGCAAGTCGCATAAACGCGAAGCCAACATGGTTTTTCCTGTCCCCGGCGGGCCAAGAAACAACAAGTTGTGATTGCCTGCGGCAGCTATCTCCAAAGCGCGCTTGCCTTGCTGCTGCCCGATTATATCTTGCAGATCTCTCTGGCTACTCGGTGCTGCACAAACTTGCGCGGTTTGATGTAGTGAGAGCTTTTGTTGTCCACAAAGGTCGGCACACACTTCAAGTAAGCTTTGCGCCGATTTATGTCTTTCAGCACCGACTAACGCCGCCTGATCACCATTGCTATGGGGGACCACTAAACTGCGCTCAACTCGATTGGCAGCCAATGCCGCGGGTAACACACCTTTCACCCTTCTTAGCTCTCCAGACAAAGCAAGCTCGCCAATAAACTCTTGATTGTTTAGCTCATTAACAGGAATCTGCTCCGACGCCGCTAAAATACCTAATGCAATCGGCAGATCGAATCGACCACCTTCTTTAGGTAAATCAGCAGGCGCGAGATTGACTGTGATTCGCTTAGCTGGAAATTCAAAACGCGAATTGATGATCGCACTGCGCACTCTATCGCGAGACTCTTTAACCGTAGTTTCAGGTAGCCCAACCAAGGTAAATCCGGGCATACCATTACTAATATGCACTTCTACCGTCACTGTTGGTGCCTCTACCCCGACGCAAGCTCGGCTGTGAATGATCGCTAATCCCATACCAAGCTCACTTGTTGTCTGACCATTATTTATCCCCCTGATAGTTCGTCTATTTTGTTATCAAGGTTGTTATATAGCTTGGCGAGATGCTGGAAGAATGTGAAAAAAGAATGAGTTTTTGCTTGTCATGCGGCGGAACTTATTTTTCAAGTACTATTTTCTCAATGCTAAGTACGTAGATTTCTCTCACATTAAGGACAACATTTCGATATCAAACATTTTATTGCCCTACAAAAAGTGGCATATTTGCGGATCTGTGTATCGATAACTAAGTTAGATTGGGTTAATGGAAAATAACGAACAATCGATAAAAGCTCACTATGACGGTAGTGGTGAGAAGATTAAACAGCATCTCATGATCGCATCGCACGTGACTGGCAGTATGAACGGTCTAGAAGTGATGTACAAAGAGGCTTATAAAGAAGCGAACCGCATCTACAACTCAAAGGTCTATACAGAGATTTACGTTGAAGGGGGCATTCAGCCAGGGTCTCTATGGTGGCTTCTAAAGCTATTTACGTCCGAATCAGAGTCACAACAAACTTTGGAGAAAAAATCTATCCATAAGGCTATTGGCAAGGCTTTACACAGAGTGTTCAACATACTTAAAAACCTGAACCTTGCCACGACCGAGATTGTCATCAAGCAAGAAAATGAAGGTTATACGATAGATATCGACGGCGAAAGAGTTGTTCTAGATGAGTTGGAATGTGCAATTCTGACGAACCCAAAAATAAGAAAAGCAATCAGCCAAGTTGCTTCGCCACTGGTCGAAGAAGGAGTCGACTCTTTAACCATAAGCCATGGTATTAAAGACTTACAGCCAATTTGTGTTAGCTCAGAAGAAAAAGACAAGCTAATAATCAAACGCAACCACAAGCATATCGTTGGTGAAGGTAAGATTGCTGGTTTCTTCTATGTTGATACTTTAAGCTACAACCCAAAAAAGAACTGGACACTCATCGACAAAGACAACCCGTCTAAGAGCATAACAGTAAAAATTGTTGATCCGACATTTTTGAAAAGAGTGTCAGATAGCAAAGAGAAATTTGCTAAGGATGACCTACTTGAAATTGAGGGTGTTTGGTATAAAGAAAAAACAAGATTGACAGGGAATGTGACTGTTAACTACACAGTCACGCTAGTCAAACACCACTCGCCAGCAGAGGACAAACAGTGGACACTAATATAGCAATTCTGCTTTGCGTCATTTTAGCTGTAGTGGTCTGGTACACCAGACCACTAATTATTCTTAGGCTAACTAGACGTAGGGTTAAGGTTGTTGTTGATATTGAGGGAAAGCAAAGCACAACGGTTCTGTACTTACGTCAGGACGACCCACTTTGGAAGACGATAGCGCGTCACAAGAGGGGTCAGAGTGCCTAAAGATACGACAACAAATAACAAAAACATCAATACTACTGATGTACTCAGTAGCGCCACAATAACAAGCGTCGCGACATTTGTCATACTGACATGGTCTAAAACACTTCCAGAAGACTCTACTCTTGCTATGTATATGAGCGAGCAAGTAATAGCATTTCTAGCAGGCCTCACTTCATTCTTAGTCACTATCGGGCTGTCTTACTTAAGATACAAGGTCAGAATGAAAAAACATAAATGTGATTACACTGACAAGCTCAAGGCTATTGACGAGCTTATCAAGGCGACTAAGTGTGACAAAACCAAAGAAGGTTTAGAACAACAAAGAAACACTGTTATTCGAAATGCCGCTAAAGCTATTACTGAAGAGTCTTCTATCTAGTAAATGAATAACTTACGACTGCTGTAATGCTGAGCATACCAGCATATGTACCTCAGAAATAAGAGTTAAAAATGAGTTCAGAAACACAAGATCTTTTTGTTGCAGATATGTCTACTCAAGGAGTTGAAGAGCTAATAGATGTAAAGCCGATGGTTGAAGCTGTTGAATTACTTCAATCGAGCTTGGATTCTTTTTATACAACGTATGAATCGCCCAACTTAAACACAGCTCTCATACGCAACTTTAGCCCTGAAGATCCAATCAGTGACGAAGAAGACCTCGACTTTGCTTCAAGTGCTCTTAAGCAATCAAACTACAACATTGATATGCTAAAAGCTGAGAATGTAGTCCTGTTTTCTGAGCCAGTGTTGTTATCCAAAGTTAAGTGTATTGGCATACCGGTCGAAGAAAATATGAGTTCATTGTATCTCATCAGCCCAACCGGAACACCGAAGAAAGCTTTGCTGAGAAATAAGATTGAGAAAGAAAGTGCTCCTATCTATATCAGCCAAAATGAGTTTTTAGCAAGAAAAGCAGATGTTTCGACCTATAATTCTAACGAGGCTGTTCTCGGAATTATCTTACCTAAAAATGGCTCTTTGCATTCAATAAAAATTGCTATAGTTTCTTCAGTCATCTCAGAAAACCACCACAAAGTAGAAGAGCTTAGAAATGCTGTTCAAACTTTAGAAAGCACATCTCTACGGCAAAAACAACAGGTTGCTCAGGCATCGCAGCATATTACATCTAGCATGCAATTCAGCATGAAAAACTTAGAAGACCTAGAACGTAAGATTGGTGAATTGAAGCAGCAAGAAGAGTTTATTCAACAATCTATTCATCGAAGCACTTTGCAGCTAGAAAGCGTAAACAATGACGTAGCTAAAAGAATGAAGGAACTGGATGTAAACACCGAAAGCATAGAAAAGTCACTTACTAAGCTAACCCAGATAAAAGAAAGAACTTTGCAAAGTGAAATACAGTACGAAGATAAAAATAGTGATCTTCAGAGGGCAAGCAAAGAGTTAGACGAGACAGAGAAAAGCCTTGGAAAAGTCAAAAGTCAACTAGCTGATGCGCATCGTGAGAAAAATCTAACCTCACTTGATATCGCAGGGCATTCAAGCGAAACAGGTAAGCAAGTGAAACTATACAGCATTTTTGCCTGTTTGGTTTTTGCGGGTATCGTTGCGATGGCTGTTTATATCTATTACAACGGTGAGGGTTTTGTCGAGTTACTGCCAAAGCTCAAAGATGCGAGTTCATGGGATATCTTTCTAAGCAGGCTTCCGCTTGTTACAGCAACTGCACTCATTATTGGTGGGTTAACAAGTGTATTTTTCTATCTAGTTAAGAATATCGTGGCTTTGAACACTGAAAAAATGACCATGCTGAAGGCAGAAATACTCGCACAGCAGATTACTGACTCGAACAAATGTCAAAACATGAGCGAGCAGGAAAAGCTCGATTACAGACGCGATACTAAAATCAAGCTGATAACTGAGGTTTTTAACGGCAAGGCTAAAGAGCATGAGATAGACAGTAGCTTGCTTGTTGACTTAGTTAAAGCTGCGGTCAAGAAGTAAACGGGGACGCGGGGGTGTAAGCATTTTTAGTTGTCAGTCTCTTTAAAAGAGTTCTAAAGAACTGACAACTACTTTAGGTGACATCGTTTTTAGCTCAATAAATGAACGTGAGTTTATAGTTACTCTAACTTGTTTGTGATTCGCTTAGCTGGAAATTCAAAGCGTGAGTTGATGATCGCACTGCGCACTCTGTCGCGAGACTCTTTAACCGTGGTTTCAGGTAGACCAACCAAACAAAATCCCGGCATACCATTACTGATATGCACTTCTACCGTCACTGTTGGTGCCTCTACCCCGACGCAAGCTCGACTGTGGATGATCGCTAATCCCATACTAAGCTCACTTGTTGTCTGACCATTATTTATCCCCCTGATAGTTCGTCTATTTTGTTATCAAGGTTGTTATATAGCTTGGCGAGATGCTGAAAGAATGTGAAAAAAGAATGAGTTTTTGCTTGTCATGCGGCGGAATTGTATGTTACCACTAGAGACTCAAACAATTTCGTGCCCATATAGGCACAGATAACTAAAGAAATAATAAATGAACTTCAACGCCCGCATTAACGCACTGATTGCCCTGATTATCGTGGTCATTATTGATTCCGCGCGGGGTAGAGTGGGCGAAAGATAACCACAGATTCAAAAAAACCCCCGCACTGAAAAGTCCGGGGGTTTTTTACAATTAGTACGCTGAAAATTTGGCAGACATAAATTAAAGCTCAGAAAAACAAGAGCCGTAGGAAGAATGGGAGCGCACATGACGTGCAACACAACACAACATCAAGCAATGCATAAAGGGGGCTCACAATGACAGGTGCCGAGTTAGTCGTTGCCGCCCTAAAGCAGCAAGGTATTAAAACCGTATTTGGTTACCCAGGTGGAGCCATCATGCCAATCTATGATGCCCTCTATGATGGTGGCGTCGAACATATCCTTTGTCGACATGAACAAGGCGCAGCGATGGCCGCAATTGGTATGGCTCGCTCAACTCAGGACGTCGCTGTCTGTATGGCAACATCAGGGCCGGGTGCGACCAACCTAGTCACAGGTCTCGCCGATGCCTTTATGGATTCAGTTCCACTGGTTGCGATCACAGGTCAGGTCGCAAGCTCTCATATCGGTACTGACGCGTTCCAAGAAATTGATGTGATCGGTATGTCGCTAGCGTGTACCAAACACAGCTATCTAGTAACAGATATCAATGAACTGGCACCAACACTTGCTGAAGCCTTTGAAGTGGCGAAAACAGGTCGCCCAGGCCCAGTAATCGTTGATATCGCTAAAGATGTTCAACTAGGCCAAGCACCAGTAAACCTTCTTCCTCCTTTTTCTCCACCAGCGATGCCAATGGCAAGCCAAGAGGCTATTACCCAAGCACAAGAGCTGCTTTCTCAAAGCTCACGTCCGGTACTTTATGTCGGTGGTGGTGTTCAGCTTGGTCACGCAACGGACTCAGTACGAGAGTTCCTACGTTTAAACCCAATGCCTTCTGTCAGCACCCTGAAGGGGCTAGGTACGATTGAGCGACATGATCCTCACTATCTAGGTATGCTGGGCATGCACGGTACTAAAGCGGCCAACCTAGTTGTACAAGAGTGTGACCTTTTGATTGCTGTTGGCGCCCGCTTTGATGACCGAGTGACCGGCAAGCTCGACACCTTTGCGCCAAATGCTAAGGTGATTCACATTGACATTGATGCCGCAGAGATTCACAAGCTGCGCCAAGCCAATGCGCCAGTACGTGGTGAAATCCCTGCTGTTCTTCCTCAACTAGAGCTGACTCAAGACATTACGCCTTGGGTTAAACATAGTGAAAGTCTCCGTAGTGGTTTCAAGTGGCGCTACGACCACCCAGGCGATCTTATCTATGCTCCAGGGTTATTGAAGCAGCTATCTGATCTTATGCCGGACACTTCGATTGTTTCTACCGATGTAGGCCAACACCAGATGTGGGCAGCGCAACACATTCAACCACGCGAGCCACAAAACTTCATTACGTCCGCTGGACTAGGCACTATGGGCTTTGGCCTTCCAGCAGCAATGGGAGCAGCGGTTGCTCGACCTGATGATCAGTCTATCCTTATCACAGGTGATGGCTCATTTATGATGAACATCCAAGAGCTAGGCACACTGAAGCGTCGTCAGATTCCGGTCAAAGTCGTTTTACTCGATAACCAGCGTTTAGGCATGGTTCGCCAATGGCAATCGCTGTTCTTTGATGGTCGCCACAGTGAAACCATTCTTGATGACAACCCGGACTTTTTGATGCTAGCAAAAGCTTTTGATATTCCGGGTAAAGTGATCACTAAAAAAGAAGAAGTTGAGCCAGCTCTTAAAGAAATGCTAGAAAGTAAAACCTCATACTTACTTCATGTTTTAATCGACGAAGAAGAAAACGTATGGCCACTTGTACCACCAGGTGCATCAAACAATGACATGCTGGAGAACACCTAACATGGAAAGATATCTAATCGACATCAAAGCGGATGATAAACCAGTACTGTTAGAACGCGTTCTTCGCGTGGTACGCCACCGTGGTTTTATTGTTAAGCAAGTAGCTGGCACGCAAAACCACGAAAGCAAAGTCGCTAGCGTTGAAATCATCGTCGACAGTGATCGTCCTATTTCATTTCTCACCAATCAAATCGAGAAACTTTGGGATGTCCGCACTGTTGAAGTCACGCAAATTGCGAGTGACGAACTCCCAAATAACAACCTACAACAAAAGATTTGTGCATAAGGAAGGCAATAATGGCTACAAAAACAGCAGACTACATTTGGTTTAACGGTGAAATGGTTCCTTGGGCAGAGGCTAACGTGCATGTGTTAACTCACGCTATGCACTACGGTACTTCAGTCTTTGAAGGCGTACGCTGCTACAACACACCTAAAGGCCCAATTGTCTTCCGCCATTTAGAGCATGCAAAACGTCTTAAAGATTCAGCGAAAATCTATCGCTTCCCTATTCCATACACTGTTGAAGAGATTATGGAAGCAACACGCGAAACACTGCGTCAAAACAAACTTGATAGCGCCTACATTCGCCCACTAGGTTTCGTGGGCAACGTAGGTCTAGGAGTGTGCCCACCAGTAGGCACTGAAATGGATCTGATCATTGCTGCTTTCCCTTGGGGTTCATACCTAGGTGAAGAAGCACTAGAGAAAGGTGTCGATGCAATGATCTCTAGCTGGAACCGTGCAGCGCCAAAC
Source organism: Vibrio sp. R10-SG3-ISO10 (assembly GCF_059834185.1). Lineage (NCBI taxonomy): Bacteria > Pseudomonadati > Pseudomonadota > Gammaproteobacteria > Vibrionales > Vibrionaceae > Vibrio > Vibrio sp. R10-SG3-ISO10. The sequence goes on along the minus strand of NZ_JCBDHG010000008.1, from coordinate 27,595 downwards.
ACGATTCCAACAGCGGCAAAAGCTGGTGGTAACTACCTATCTTCACTACTGGTTGGTGGTGAAGCTCGTCGTCACGGCTACGATGAAGGTATTGCGCTCAGTGTCGATGGTTACCTATCTGAAGGTGCTGGCGAAAACATCTTCGTGATTAAAGATGGTGTTATCACTACGCCACCAGCAACCAGCGCAATCCTACCTGGTATCACTCGCGATTCAATTATGACTATCGCTCGTGATCGCGGTTATGAAGTGCGTGAAGCAAACATTGCGCGTGAAGCGCTTTACCTAGCAGACGAAGTCTTTATGACAGGTACTGCAGCAGAGGTCGTTCCTGTTGCAACTATCGATAAGATTGAAGTCGGCAGTGGCAAGCGTGGCCCAATCACCAAAGAGCTCCAAGAAGCTTACTTCGGCCTATTTAATGGCACCACAGAAGATAAATGGGGTTGGCTAGATTACGTTTACCCACAAGACGCAGACAAAGCTTAAAAAGCACCGGCAAATATAGGAAGTAACACAATGCCAAAATATAGATCAGCAACCACAACACACGGACGCAATATGGCCGGTGCGCGCGCCTTATGGCGTGCTACGGGCGTTAAAGACGAAGATTTCGGTAAGCCAATCATCGCGGTAGTTAACTCATTTACCCAGTTTGTACCAGGCCACGTACACTTGAAAGACATGGGTCAGTTGGTAGCACGTGAGATTGAAAAAGCGGGCGGAATCGCCAAAGAATTCAATACCATAGCTGTCGATGATGGTATTGCAATGGGCCACGGCGGTATGCTTTATTCACTACCATCACGTGAGCTGATTGCCGACTCCGTTGAGTATATGGTTAATGCCCACTGTGCTGATGCCATGGTGTGTATCTCTAACTGTGACAAAATCACTCCGGGAATGCTAATGGCGTCAATGCGCCTGAATATTCCAGTTATCTTTGTTTCTGGCGGTCCGATGGAAGCGGGTAAAACCAAGCTTTCTGATCAAATCATCAAGCTAGACTTGGTTGATGCAATGATCCAAGGCGCAGACCCGAAAGTGTCAGACGAGCAGAGTGAGCAGATCGAACGCAGTGCATGTCCAACATGTGGTTCATGTTCAGGTATGTTTACTGCTAACTCAATGAACTGCCTAACCGAAGCACTAGGTCTTTCTCAGCCTGGTAACGGATCAATGCTAGCTACTCACGCTGACCGTGAACAGCTATTCCTTAATGCGGGCCGTCGCATTGTTGAACTGACGCGTCGTTACTACGAGCAAGATGACGAATCTGCACTACCGCGCAACATCGCGACCTTTGATGCGTTTGAGAACGCAATGGCACTCGATATTGCAATGGGTGGTTCAACCAACACGATCCTGCACCTGCTAGCTGCAGCGCAAGAAGGTGAAGTCGACTTCGATATGGAAGATATCGATCGTCTATCTCGTCAGGTTCCACACCTTTGTAAAGTAGCGCCTTCGACTCAGAAATATCATATGGAAGACGTCCACCGCGCGGGTGGTGTCATGGCCATTCTTGGTGAGCTTGACCGCGCTGGCCTACTTCACAACCAAGCACGCACCGTTCTTGGTCTGTCAATGAAAGAGCAGCTAGCCAAATACGACATCATCCAAACTGAAGATGATGAAGTATTGAAGTTCTTCCGCGCAGGTCCTGCGGGTATTCGTACCACTCAAGCCTTCTCACAAGATTGTCGTTGGGATCGTCTTGATGACGACCGCGCTGAAGGTTGTATCCGCACCAAAGACAACGCCTTCAGCCAAGAGGGTGGTCTGGCCGTTCTTTCTGGCAACATTGCATTAGATGGCTGTATCGTTAAGACCGCAGGTGTGGATGAGAGTATTCATAAATTCACGGGCCCTGCGGTAGTGTTTGAAAGCCAAGAAGATGCAGTTGAAGGCATCCTTGGTGGCAAAGTGAAAGCGGGTGATGTGGTTGTTATCCGTTACGAAGGCCCTAAAGGTGGCCCGGGCATGCAAGAGATGCTCTACCCAACGACATACCTAAAGTCTATGGGACTAGGTAAAGAGTGTGCCCTACTGACGGATGGTCGCTTCTCTGGCGGTACATCTGGTTTGTCTATCGGTCACGCTTCTCCAGAAGCAGCTAACGGCGGTGCGATCGGCTTGGTGAAACAAGGCGATATGATCGCTATTGATATTCCAAACCGTTCAATTTCTTTACAAGTTTCAGAACAAGAACTTGCTGAGCGCCGTGCAAAACAAGATGAGTTAGGCTGGAAACCAGTCGACCGTCAACGTGAAGTTTCATTTGCACTAAAAGCGTACGCAAGTATGGCGACCAGTGCTGACAAAGGTGCAGTACGAGACAAATCTAAGCTAGAGGACTAGCTTATGACTCTGACTAACCAAACTGGCGCAGATTACCTGCGCCAGATCTTAAGAGCCCCAGTCTATGAAGTGGCCACAGTAACGCCACTTCAGGAAATGCCTCGCCTTGCTGCGCGTATTGGTAATAACGTGCAAATCAAACGTGAAGACCGCCAACCGGTTCATTCGTTTAAGTTGCGCGGTGCTTACAACATGGTCGCAAGCCTTAGTGAAGAGCAAAAAGCAGCGGGGGTTATTGCAGCCTCTGCGGGTAACCATGCTCAGGGTATGGCGCTTTCTGGGACCAAGCTCGGCATCAAGACCACTATCGTGATGCCAAAAACCACGCCAGATATCAAAGTCGAAGCGGTACGAGGTTTTGGCGGTAACGTAGTGCTGCACGGCAATAACTTTGACGAGGCAAAAGCCGAAGCAGAGCGTCTATCAGCAGAGCACGGCTATACCTTTGTGCCACCATTCGATCACCCACTAGTGATTGCCGGTCAGGGTACGATTGGTATGGAAATGCTGCAGCAAAATGGTCACCTCGACTACATCTTCGTTCCCGTAGGCGGTGGTGGTCTCGCAGCAGGTGTTGCTGTGCTGGTTAAACAACTGATGCCTGAAATCAAGGTGATTGCCGTTGAACCAGAAGACTCCTCTTGCTTGAAAGCAGCTTTAGACGCAGGTGAACCTGTCGTTCTCGATCAGGTGAGCATGTTTGCTGATGGCGTCGCTGTAAAACGCATTGGTGATGAGACGTTCCGTCTTTGTCAGAAATACATTGATGGTCATATCTCGGTATCCAGCGATGAAATCTGCGCAGCTGTGAAGGATATCTTTGAAGACACACGTGCGATTGCCGAACCTTCTGGCGCAGTGGCTTTAGCGGGTTTGAAGAAATTTGCCGAGCAAAATGGGCTGCAAGATAAAAACCTAGGTACGGTTCTTTCTGGTGCCAACACTAACTTCCACGGCCTACGTTATGTCTCTGAGCGCTGTGAGCTGGGTGAGAAACGTGAAGGTCTATTAGCGGTGACGATTCCTGAACGTCAAGGTGCTTTCTTTGAGTTCTGTAACTTGATTGGCGGCCGTGCCGTGACTGAGTTTAACTACCGTTACAACGATGACGCGCTAGCCAATATTTTTGTTGGTGTCCGTCTGCAAGACGGGCAAGAAGAGCTAGATAACATCATTCATGACTTGCGTGATGGTGGCTACCCTGTGGTCGACCTCTCTGATGACGAAATGGCTAAGCTGCACGTGCGCTATATGATTGGTGGAAAACCTTCTAAGCCACTTAAAGAACGTTTGTATAGCTTTGAGTTTCCAGAATACCCAGGTGCACTGTTGAAATTTTTGAGCACACTCGGAACACACTGGAATATCAGCTTGTTCAACTATCGTAACCATGGCGCTGACTATGGCCGCGTACTGTGTGGCTTTGAGTTAGATGAATCCGATTTATCTCGCTTCTCTGCTCACCTACGCGAACTGGGTTACCAGTGTAAGGATGAAACCGACAACCCGTCGTACAAATTCTTCCTATCTTAAATACCTAAGCCCTTAATCCCGTCGATTAGGGGCTTTTGTCATTTATAACCACTCCATGTCTCTCTCTTGCTTATACTTTGGTCAAAATGCGTGATGCGCATAGATATAATGCTAAAGTTTCATTTTTGTCATATCTAATTTGGATCTACACTCATAACCAGTTTTTAAATTGCTGCTCTTTTTGTGGAGACCACTTATGTTCAACGCACTGATTCTAAACCAAGAAGAAAAACGTACTATTGCTTCTATCGAGCAGATCGACGAAGCACAACTGCCAGAAGGCGACGTACTGATTGATGTTGATTACTCATCACTAAACTACAAAGACGGTTTAGCAATCACAGGGAAAGGCAAGATCATTCGTAATTTCCCTATGGTTCCAGGTATCGACTTAGCTGGTACCGTAGTGAGCTCTGAAGACAACCGATACCAAGCAGGTGACAAAGTAGTACTGACAGGTTGGGGCGTCGGTGAAAACCACTGGGGTGGTATGGCTCAGCGTGCTCGCCTGAAAGCTGACTGGCTCGTTCCACTACCAAAAGGGCTAGATAGCAAAAAAGCGATGATGGTCGGTACAGCTGGCTTCACAGGTATGCTATGTGTCCAAGCTCTGCTTGATGCTGGAATTAAGCCTGAAGACGGCGAAATTCTTGTTACTGGTGCAAGTGGCGGTGTTGGCTCAGTAGCAGTAACGCTATTGGCGCAGCTAGGTTACAAAGTAGCAGCGGTAACAGGTCGTGTTGAGCAAAATGGCCCACTACTTGAGAAACTAGGTGCAATTCGCATTATCGACCGCGTTGAGTTTGAAGAGCCAGCACGCCCACTTGAAAAGCAAGTTTGGGCAGGTGCAGTCGATACTGTAGGCAGTAAAGTACTAGCAAAAGTACTGGCTCAGATGGATTACAACAGCGCGGTCGCAGCGTGTGGTCTAGCAGGTGGTTTTGACCTACCGACTACAGTGATGCCTTTCATTCTACGTAACGTTCGCCTACAAGGTATTGATTCAGTCTCTTGCCCTACCGAAAAACGCATCGCAGCGTGGGAGAAACTGGTAGAACTACTTCCAGATAGCTACTTTGAGCAAGCTTGTACTGAAGTGGAATTGGCTGAAGCACCAAAATACGCGGAAGATATCACAAACGGTCAAGTAACAGGTCGTGTTGTGATTAAGCTATAACAGCTGCAGTTAGATAGAAAAGAGCCAGCACCTGTAATGCTGGCTCTTTTGTTATTGAAACGATTTAGTCCAAACCAATATCGTCAATGCGCTTGGCAATCAAGCGACTGCACTCTTCCTTTACGATTCCGCGCAGCCACTCCTGAGCAGGCGAATGCTCACAGCGTGGGTGCCAAATCATCGAATAGTCAAACGGGGTAAACTGAAATGGCAGTGGCTTGATGACTAGGTCATAGCGTTCAGCGACCAAATAAGCCAAGTCTGCCGGAACCGTAATAATCAGTGGCATGGTATCGACAATCGCGAGTGCTGCCTCTAGATGGTACGCACGCAGCACCATCTTGCGCTTAGGTTGGTCAACTAACGCCCCTTCAATCAACGCCTTAACACCATCACTAATAGCGATCATCGCATGCGGGTAGTTGAGATAATCCAGCAAGCTGAGCTCTTTGTCTGCTAATGGGTGCTGCTTCGATAGTAGGCACAACACCCCAACCCGACCCAAAATTTCGCTACGCAGTGGCTCTACAGGGCCAATTGGGCGGCAGATCGCTAGGTCTGCACCTTCATAGGTGAGCTGATCGGCTAATCTATCATGCTGAAGTGGTAAAAAGTTAAACGACACATTGGGCGCTTCTTGATAAATACGTGGCAAAGCAAACGGCAAGATAGTTTGCATTGCGTAGTCCGTCGTGGCGATGTTAAACGTCTGATCGCAGCTGCTTGGTTCAAACTCAATTGGTGACAACAGCTGACGCAGGGATTCTAGTGGCTCACCTAAACAGCGATCAATTTCTAGTGCCTTTTCTGTCGGAATCAGATGTTGACCTTGGCGGGTAAACAAAGGGTCGCCAAGCATATCGCGTAGCCGCCCCAAAACACGACTCATCGCGGATTGACTAAGGTTAAGGCGATTCGCAGCTTTGCTCACGCTGCACTCTTCAATCAGTACGCGCAATGCGACCAATAGGTTAAGATCTCGACGATAAATATCTTCTAATTCCACGCTTAAACCACGTATTTTAGATGGGTATGGGCGTATTGTACCTTTTTCAGGCAAAAAAAATCCCGCTTTTCAGCGGGGAAGCCCAAGAAAACTGGGGATAGTGTCGGAATGTAGTTGAGCGTAGTGATAAAAAACGAAACGTAGTTGGAAGTGCTACAATTCGTTTTCTTGTTCTTCAGATGCGCTCGACCAGCGATGCATCTCAAGCCAAATCCCTACCACCGTCGCACCCATGCCGAGCAAAGGCATAAACGACGACGATTCTGCTGGTGAACGTAAAACAAGTGCGCAAAAAGAGATAAAACACAGCACTGAATAGATGGTTAGACGATCTAAAGCTGTCAACATACTTGCTCTCCCGTTTTAAATGTTACCAACTTGTTAACTAAGTTAAAACAAAATGATCGCTTTGCCAAGGGGTTATTGAATATTTTTTCTTCACTAGTATCATCTAGGCCAAATTGAGTAACCAAAGATACGACCATGACATTCAATCCAGAACAGGCAACCAAGACATTAGAGGCGGAAGGATTACGCTGCCCAGAGCCAGTGATGATGGTCAGGAAGACAATTAGAACCATGCAAGATGGTGAAGTACTGCTAGTGAAGGCGGATGACCCATCAACAACTCGCGACATTCCAAGTTTCTGCCGCTTTATGGACCACCAATTGATTGGTTCGCAAACCGAACAACTGCCTTATCAGTATCTGATTAAGAAAGGAATGGCTTAAACGCCACAACAGAAAAGAAAACGGCAGCCACAAAGGCTGCCGTTGTTTTATTCATCGTATTCTAGTGTGCGGACTTCTGACTGAAGTTTATTGATCTGCTTTCTCATCGCGCGCATCTCTTCATGCATCGGGATAATATGTTCAGCTCGAATCCAAGCTTCAACAGTCAAACCAGTCAAAATAAACGAACCTGCCACAATCGGTAGCCACATATCGGTCAGTACCATTGCTAGCAAACACAGCGCTAGACCAAAGGTGAACAAATAACTCTGACTTTTAGGTGTCATCCCCATATAACGTGTAAGCATAACCTTGCCCTCTCGCTATCATTCACATGGTTAAAGTACCATGACAAGTATGACACTTATATGTTAGTGATCACGACTCAGAATGAAATAAATTCAGAGTTTGAACTGGATCTTTTCACTGCTAGTTATTGATATTTAACACCAACTTAGCCGATGTTATTGAAACACGGCCGCCGCGGTCGCCAGAGCAATAAACAACAAAGCTGTAATCTTGCGAATGAAATCTAGCGGCATTTTATCGGCGGATAGTTTGCCAATAAGTACCACTGGGACATTGGCCAGCAACATACCAATCGTGGTACCCAGAATGACCCATGTCAGTGCGTCTGGATACTGCGCACCAAGAATCGAAGTCGCGATTTGAGTCTTATCTCCAACTTCAGCGATAAAAAAGGCAATGAAGCTCGCAACAAACGGTCCCCGACTGGAAATCTGTTCATCATCATCAAGTTTGTCAGGGATCAGTACCCAGCCAGCCATCACCAAAAAGCTCACCACCAGCACCCACTTCAATATTTCTGGAGAGAGATAATCGGCGACAACAACACCAAGCCATGCAGCAAGGGCATGGTTCGCCAATGTAGCTAAAAATATCGCAGTGATTATCGGGACAGGTTTACGGTATCGACTGGCTAAAAGCAGGGACAAAAGTTGGGTTTTATCACCGATCTCCGCTAGTGCGACGGTAGTGATAGAAATAGCTAAAACGCTCACGACATGCTCTTCTGAGGCAGGGATTATAATTTTAACCGAAGACAAACCTCACGCCCCGCCTCGGTTCGTGATGATTTGTCTAAGGTCTTGCTAAACGCATGCGACATTGTTGTGATTAAATTGGTCGATACGTCTCGAACGCCATGATGATTTTGCATCAATTATGTTGACGAACGAACTTAACATCCCAGTGTTGATAGTTAAGTAAGCTACTCCCCAAAGACGGCGGAATTCTAACCATCTGAAAGGTGTTTCTCAAGCGATAAACTGCAAATAAACTCCCTTTTAGGAAAATTTGGACGAATAAGCCATTAAATTTCCATTAAAGGAGAATTTTGCCTAGGAATTAATCAAGATTAACGCTACTCCCATGCCAAATATCTGGGTATACTTGATTGTTATTTTTTCTCAATTTTTGACACAAGAATCGCGCGAATTACTATGCAAAATTACGATATCAAAACCTTCCAGGGAATGATCCTCGCGCTGCAGGATTACTGGGCACAAAACGGTTGTACTATTGTTCAACCTCTAGATATGGAAGTAGGTGCGGGCACCTCTCACCCAATGACATGTCTACGTGCACTTGGCCCAGAGCCAATGTCGACAGCTTACGTTCAACCTTCACGTCGTCCGACCGATGGTCGTTATGGTGAAAACCCGAACCGTCTGCAGCACTACTATCAGTTCCAAGTAGCTCTAAAACCATCTCCAGACAACATTCAGGAGTTGTACCTAGGCTCACTTGAAGTTCTTGGTATCGACCCGCTAGTACACGATATTCGTTTCGTAGAAGACAACTGGGAAAACCCTACGCTAGGCGCATGGGGTCTTGGTTGGGAAGTATGGCTAAACGGCATGGAAGTGACTCAATTTACTTACTTCCAGCAAGTTGGTGGCCTTGAGTGTAAACCTGTTACTGGTGAGATCACTTACGGTATCGAGCGTCTAGCAATGTACATCCAAGAAGTGGACTCTGTTTACGACCTAGTGTGGAACATCGCACCAGACGGCAGCAAGGTGACTTACGGTGACATCTTCCACCAAAACGAAGTGGAACAATCAACCTACAACTTTGAGCACGCTGATGTAGATTTCCTATTCACTTTCTTCGACCAGTGCGAGAAAGAGTGTAAAGAGCTACTTGAGCTAGAGAAGCCACTCCCGCTTCCAGCTTACGAGCGCATTCTAAAAGCGGGTCACGCATTCAACATCCTTGATGCGCGCAAAGCTATCTCTGTAACAGAGCGCCAACGTTACATCCTTCGTATCCGCAACCTGACTAAGTCTGTTGCTGAAGCGTACTACGCATCACGTGAAGCGCTTGGCTTCCCAATGTGCCGTAAGGAAGAGGAGAAGTAATCATGGCAAAAGAATTTCTAATTGAACTGGGTACTGAAGAGCTACCACCAACGCAACTTCGCACTCTAGCGGAAGCGTTCGCAGCAAACTTCGAAGCAGAGTTAAAAGGCGCAGACCTAACACATGAAGGCGTGAAATGGTACGCCGCTCCTCGTCGTCTAGCACTTAAGGTTTCAGCACTAGCTGAAGGCCAAGCAGACAAAGTAGTAGAGAAGCGTGGTCCTGCGGTTTCTGTGGCATTCGATGCTGACGGTAACGCGACTAAAGCAGCACAAGGCTGGGCACGTGGTAACGGTATCACTGTTGAACAAGCTGACCGCCTAGTGACAGACAAAGGCGAATGGCTTCTTTTCAAACAAGAAGTAAAAGGCCAAGCAACGTCTGAAATCGTTGTTGAGCTGGCAGCAAAAGCACTAGGTAACTTACCTATCGCTAAACCAATGCGTTGGGGTAACAAGACAACTCAGTTTATCCGCCCGGTTAAAACACTCACCATGCTTATGGGCTCTGACCTTATCGAAGGTGAGATCTTAGGCGTAGCATCAGACCGTACTATCCGCGGCCACCGCTTCATGGGTGAGCAAGAGTTCACTATCGAATCAGCAGAGCAATACCCAGCGATCCTAGAAGAGCGCGGCAAAGTTATGGCTGATTACGAAGCGCGTAAAGCGATCATCCTTGCTGACTCGCAAAAAGCAGCAGCGGCCGTTGGCGGTGTTGCTGATCTAGAAGACGATCTAGTTGAAGAAGTAACGTCTCTAGTTGAATGGCCAGTAGTCTTAACTGCGAAGTTTGAAGAAGAGTTCCTAAAAGTACCTTCTGAAGCTTTGGTTTACACCATGAAAGGTGACCAGAAGTACTTCCCAGTGTATGACGAAAACAAGAAGCTACTACCTAACTTCATCTTCGTTTCAAACATCGAATCAAAAGAGCCTCGCTACGTCATCGAAGGTAACGAGAAGGTTGTTCGTCCACGTCTTGCGGATGCAGAGTTTTTCTTTAACACTGACCGTAAGCGTCCTCTAATCGACCGTCTACCTGAGCTAGAGCAAGCTATCTTCCAGAAGCAGCTTGGTACTATCAAAGACAAGACAGACCGCATCACAGAGCTTGCTGGCTACATCGCTGAGCAGATCGATGCTGACGTTGAAAAATCTAAGCGTGCTGGTCTACTAGCGAAGTGTGACCTAATGACATCTATGGTATTCGAGTTCACCGATACTCAAGGTGTAATGGGCATGCACTACGCGACTCACGATGGTGAAGACGAGCAAGTTGCGCTGGCGCTTTACGAGCAATACATGCCTCGTTTCGCAGGTGACGATCTACCAAGCACTGGTATCTCTTCTGCAGTAGCAATGGCAGACAAGCTAGATACTATCGTTGGTATCTTCGGTATTGGCCAAGCACCTAAGGGTTCTGACCCATTCGCACTTCGTCGTGCATCACTAGGTGTGCTGCGTATCATCGTAGAAAACGGCTACAGCCTAGACCTAACAGACCTAATCGCAAAAGCGAAATCTCTGTTTGGCGACAAGCTGACTAACGCAAATGTTGCAGACGACGTTATCGAGTTTATGCTTGGTCGTTTCAATGCATGGTACAAAGACGAAGGCTTCAGCGTGGATATCATCCAAGCTGTACTGGCTAACCGTCCAACCAAGCCAGCAGACTTCGACCAGCGTGTGAAAGCGGTATCTCACTTCCGCGAGCTAGAAGCGGCTGAAGCACTAGCTGCTGCGAACAAACGTGTAGGTAACATCCTAGCGAAATTCGACGGTGAGCTAGCGACAGACATCGACCTTGCGCTTCTACAAGAAGACGCAGAAAAAGCACTAGCTGAAAGCGTTGAAGTGATGACAGAAGCGCTAGAGCCAGCGTTCGCAACTGGTAACTACCAAGAGGCGCTAAGCAAGCTTGCTGACCTACGTGAGCCTGTTGATGCCTTCTTCGACAACGTAATGGTGATGGCTGATGACGAAGCTCTGAAGAAGAACCGTCTAACACTGCTAAACAACCTGCGTAACCTGTTCTTGGAAATTGCCGATATTTCTTTACTGCAGAAATAAACGCCAAAGTAGGGTCTAAGACCTTACTCTCAGCAAGTCTACTCAAGCCCAACTCCTCGGAGTTGGGCTTTTCTTTATCAATGCACTGATTTAGTGCTTTTCGTCCTATTATCATTAATGTATGTTCAAGGATTACTCTATTGGCTAGCCACGCACTAGCTGTTCAAGAACTAAAGCAATGACAACAATGAATTAGGTACAGAAAGTAATGCAGTTTTCTAAGTTTGGTGAAAAATTTAATCAGTATTCAGGTATTACCCAGTTAATGGATGATTTAAATGATGGTCTACGCACTCCGGGCGCCATCATGCTCGGTGGGGGTAACCCGGCCGCCATTCCTGCCATGCTCGATTATTTTCGACTCGCCAGTGAGGAACTGCTAGAAAGTGGAGAACTGGTTGCCGCAATGGCGAACTACGATGGCCCACAAGGCAAAGATGCATTTGTTAAAGCGCTCGCCAAGCTACTTAAAGAGACCTATGGCTGGAATATCACAGAAAAGAACATCAGCTTAACCAATGGCAGTCAAAGTGGCTTTTTCTACCTATTCAACCTGCTGGCTGGCAAACAACCTGACGGCTCGCACAAAAAAATCTTACTGCCACTCGCACCAGAATACATTGGCTATGGTGATGCCGGTATAGATGAAGATATCTTTGTCTCGTACCACCCAGAGATTGAAATGCTTGACAATGGTCTATTTAAATACCATGTCGATTTTGAACAGCTAAAAGTAGATGACTCCGTCGCCGCTATCTGTGCATCCCGCCCTACCAACCCGACTGGCAATGTGCTGACCGACGAAGAGATCCATAAATTGGACAAGCTCGCGCGTGAGAACAACATCCCACTGATCATTGATAACGCTTACGGTTTACCGTTTCCAAATATTATTTTTGAAGATGTGGAGCCATTCTGGAATGAAAACACCATTCTTTGCATGAGCCTATCAAAACTCGGTTTGCCGGGTGTGCGTTGCGGAATCGTGATTGCCAGTGAAGAAATCACTCAGGCGATGACCAATATGAACGGTATTATTAGTCTGGCGCCGGGCAGTTTAGGCCCTGCAATTGCCAACCACATTATTGGCAAAGGGGATTTGTTAAAGCTGAGCTCAGAGGTGATTAAACCTTTTTACAAACAGAAGTCTCAGCGCGCTGTCGAGTTACTGCAAACAGCAATTACTGACTCACGTTTCCGAATTCACAAACCAGAGGGCGCTATTTTCCTTTGGCTTTGGTTTGATGAGCTGCCGATCACCACTATGGAACTGTATCAACGCTTAAAAGCACGCGGCGTTCTGATTGTTCCTGGCGAGTACTTCTTTATTGGTCAAGAAGATGACTGGGAACATGCTCATCAATGCTTACGAATGAACTATGTTCAAGATGACGAAATGATGCAAAAAGGCATCGCTATCATCGCAGAGGAAGTAGATCGCGCTTACCAGCAAGGTTAAGCGGAGCAAAACAAAAACAGCCCAAAGTTCACGCTTTGGGCTGTTGGTATTTATAGAGCTGGGATGTGCTCACATAGGAAGTAGCTTGCTTCTATAGTAGAAGAACGCTGATATACACCACCGTATGTAGAAGAGCCAGCAAACCCACGATTAATGTAGTTAGCGCCTAACGCTGCTGCTTCTTCACCAAAAGTTGAGTTAATTTTATGCTCAGCATCCATTCCGCTATCGCCAAACGATACAATTCCCATAATACTTTGCGAGTTAGGGTTGAACGCTGACTGGCCTTTCAGCTCACAGTTAGCCGATTTTTCAGGGTTGGCATAAGCGATACGAATCTTTTCACCGTTTGATGCGGTGTAATCAGTAGCAAGCGGAGCGACAAGGCTAGAACAGCCAGAGACAGCAATAACTAATGCAGCCAATAATAATTTTTTCATTCTATTGTCCAAATTTATCGTTTACGGCGCAGAAATTACTGATTTACAGATTCGAGTACAATAAAAAAGAGCGCTAATGTGCGCTCTTTCACTCTTTACTCTCAGTTTTGAGACAGCCAATTAACCTTCGATTAGGTTACTGCCATTGATAGCAATCTTACGCGGTTGCATCGCTTCTGGAATCTCACGCTCTAGGTCGATATGCAGTAGACCATTTTCCATGCTCGCACCCACGACTTTTACATAGTCTGCAAGTTGGAATTTGCGTTCAAAATCGCGTTCTGCGATACCTTGGTAAACGTATTGCTTCTCTTCTTCGCTTTTACGCTCACCTTTAACAATCAGCATATTTTCTTTCTGAGTCAGATCGAGTTGCTCATCAGCGAAACCTGCCACTGCCATAGTAATGCGGTAGTGGTTCTCGTCTTTCTGCTCAATATTGTAAGGAGGGTAACCGCCAGAAGCATTCTTCGCAGTGTTTGCTTCCATCATGTTGAATAGACGATCGAAGCCAATTGCGTTGCGGTAAAGTGGAGTGAAATCTACAGTTCTCATAATGCTATCCTCATAGTAAGCAATAGTCTTAGCCGTGAGTTTGCGCGGATCTATCTTGTTGAGATCTTTGCCGGCTAAGGGATTTATCCGCTACTCCTCGGGTACTTATAACGCTGGGACGTAGTAATAAATCAGTTCAATGTGTGCCTCTAAGGTTATCCTCTCCTGAGCGATATCTTATCAGCGAATCCAGAGGTTCTGTTTCTTCTCTCTTGAGCAAGACAGCTTCCCTCTTCAACAATAGATATGTGGCTAAAGCAAAATAGTTTCAAGGGATCCGAATTAAAAAATTTTCAATGTGCTTTTAGCAAATCCCCAACTGAGTCGTTCCTCCCTCTTGAGGATGATATTCCAAGCATTTGAAAAATAATTAAAATATCGAAAACAAAAAAGGACCACCATTTCTGGTAGTCCTTTTAAAAATTAGTTTTTTGAGACGAAGCTATTTCGTTTTAGTTCAAGGAAGAGGCGCGGAGCATACGAAGGTATGTGAGCACCTCTGACACAGAAATTAAGCGAAAGAGCGAAGTATCAAAGATACTAAACGTCCAAGTTGGCAACCTTAAGTGCGTTTTCTTCGATAAAGTTACGACGAGGTTCTACTTGGTCACCCATTAGCGTCGTAAACAGCTGATCTGCACCAACCGCATCTTCAATCGTTACTTGCATCATGCGACGAGTCTCTGGGTCCATGGTTGTTTCCCAAAGCTGATCTGGGTTCATCTCACCTAGACCTTTGTAGCGCTGTAGGCTTAGACCACGGCGTGACTCTTTGATTAACCACTCAAGAGCATCAACAAAGCTTGAGATTGGTTGAGTACGCTCACCACGTTTGATGTAAGCACCCTCTTCAATTAGGCCATCTAACGCTTCAGATAGGTCTGCTAGCTTGCCGTATTCTTTCGAGTTGAACAGATCAACACTTAATGCAAACTCATGCGTCACACCATGGGTACGAACAATAATCTTAGGTAGGTTAAGATCGAGTTCAGCGTGTTGTTCCACTTCGAAGCTGTACTGGCTTGCGCCCACTTCTTTGGCATTAAGCTGCTCGACAAGCTGCTTAGTCCATGCTTCAACTGCCGCGGCGTCGTGACACTGCTCTGCCGTTAAACGTGGCGTATAAACCAGTTCATGCACAAGAGCACGTGGATAACGACGACTCATGCGCTCCACCAGCTTAATGCCCGCGTTGTACTGCTGAACAAGCTTCTCTAGCGCTTCACCTGCTAGGGCTGGTGCTTGTGCGTTTACGTGAAGAGATGCGTTATCTAGCGCCAATGCCACTTGGTATTGGTTCATCGCATCTTCATCTTTGATGTACTGCTCTTGCTTACCTTTCTTCACTTTGTAAAGCGGTGGCTGAGCAATGTACACGTAGCCACGCTCAATCAGCTCTGGCATTTGACGATAGAAGAAGGTCAATAGCAGCGTACGAATGTGCGAACCATCGACATCGGCATCGGTCATGATGATGATGTTGTGGTAACGCAGTTTGTCTGGGTTGTACTCGTCACGACCGATACCACAACCAAGCGCTGTAATAAGTGTCGCTACCTCTTGAGAAGAAAGCATTTTGTCAAAACGCGCTTTCTCAACGTTAAGGATTTTACCTTTCAGAGGAAGAATCGCTTGGTTCTTACGGTTACGGCCTTGTTTTGCGGAGCCGCCTGCCGAGTCACCCTCCACTATGTAGAGTTCAGAAAGTGCTGGGTCTTTTTCCTGACAGTCTGCCAATTTACCTGGCAGACCAGCTAGGTCTAGAGCACCTTTACGACGAGTCATTTCACGAGCTTTACGCGCCGCGTCACGAGCACGAGCTGCGTCGATAATCTTAGTACAAACCGTTTTCGCTTCTGCAGGGTGCTCAATTAGGAACTCAGACAGTTTCTCACCCATAGCTTGCTCAACTGCTGACTTCACTTCAGAAGAAACCAGTTTGTCTTTAGTTTGGCTTGAGAACTTAGGATCTGGCACCTTAACCGAAATAACCGCTGTTAGACCTTCACGTGCATCATCACCTGAAGTTGCAGTTTTCGCTTTCTTCGAGAAGCCTTCTTTGTCCATGAACGAGTTCAATGTACGCGTTAGGGCTGCACGGAAACCAGCAAGGTGAGTACCACCATCACGCTGAGGAATGTTGTTGGTAAAACAGAAGATGTTCTCTTGGTAGCCATCGTTCCACTGCATCGCGACTTCTACTGCGATACCGTCTTCACGCTCTGCGTTAAAGTGGAATACTTTCTCGATGATTGGTGTCTTGTTAGTGTTCAAGTGATCAACGAACGCTTGGATACCACCTTCATACATGAAGTGATCTTGCTTATCTTCTTCACGCTCATCACGTAGCTTGATTGATACGCCAGAGTTTAGGAAAGAAAGCTCACGTAGACGTTTAGCTAAAATGTCATAGTGGAATTCTGTGTTAGAGAAGGTCTCTTCACTTGGCCAGAAACGGATTTCTGTACCCGTTTGCTCAGTTTCACCAATCACGCTTAGTGGCGCTTGAGGTTCACCGTGATGGTAAGTTTGAGTATGAATTTGACCACCGCGATGGATAGTCAGTGTTACTTGCTTAGAGAGTGCGTTTACAACCGAAACACCTACACCGTGCAGACCACCCGATACCTTGTATGAGTTATCATCGAACTTACCACCAGCGTGAAGTACCGTCATAATAACTTCTGCTGCTGATACGTTCTCTTCTGGGTGCATTTCGGTAGGGATACCACGACCATCATCGCGTACCGATACTGAATTGTCCTCATGAATTGTCACAACGATGTCTTGACAGTGACCCGCTAACGCTTCATCAATTGAGTTATCCACCACCTCAAAAACCATGTGGTGCAGACCGGTGCCATCATCCGTGTCGCCGATGTACATACCAGGACGCTTACGAACCGCATCCAGACCCTTTAGTACCTTAATACTCGATGAATCGTAATTTTCAGACATGAGTTATCTTCCGCTATATATTTTGCTCTATTGTGCCATGTTCCACATGGAACATCTTGCCATTTTCATCACGCATATCCGCAATTTGGCTATCAGTAATAGAACTTACAAAAACTTGCGCCCCCGTCTCTTTTAAGCAGTCAGCAAGACGCTTACGACGTTGGCTATCTAATTCAGATGCAAAGTCATCAATTAAGTAGATACATTGCTTGCCAGTCATTTCTGTTAGGTGTTGTCCTTGCGCTACGCGCAGTGCACAGACCATCAATTTTAACTGACCTCGTGAAAGCACGTCTTCGACAGGCGTACCATTCACTTTAATGCGCAAATCCGCTTTGTTGGGGCCACTAAAGGTGTACCCTAACGCCTGATCACGCTCAAAATTTTTCTCTAGTATCTCTTGGTAAGGCGTATCTTTATCCCAACCACGATAATACTTCAATTGGATGTCGAACTCGGGTAAAAACGCTTTGCAGATCTGCTCCGCTTTGACCTTCATTTGTTCAACGTAATCGGCTCGCCATTGACTGATGTTTTCAGCCAAACGCGCCATCTCTTGATCCCAATAACTCAGCTCTCGATAGCTAGTTGCTGTTTTCAATAGAGCATTGCGCTGCTTGTTTAGACGTTTGAATCGCCCCCAAGCATCATAAAATGCCGACTCGGTATGAAACACACCCCAGTCGATAAACGAACGACGATGTTTCGGCCCATCAGTCAATAAATCAAACCCTTCTGGGTGTATCAACTGCAAAGGTAAAACCTGCGCCAGCTGAGCAAGCTTTTGCCCAGACTGACCGCCTATTTTAACCTCTGTTGAGCCATCACGCTGCTTATTAATGCCAATTGGTAGCTCAAATTGATCCGAGTTCAAAAAACGTCCATGAACAAACAGCTCATTACAGTCATTTTGAATCACTCTTCCAGTCAAAGAGCTCTTAAATGAGCGACCATGACCAAGCAAGTAGATCGCTTCTAAGACACTGGTTTTGCCACTGCCGTTTGGTCCAATAAGAAAGTTAAAGCCTGCTGACAAGTTAATGTCACAGGCTTCAATGTTTCTAAACTGCTTTATTATAAGACGAGAGAGCGGCATGCTAGAGTCGGATTGGCATCACCACGTACATGGCACTGTCGTCTTCCGAGTTTTCGATCAGCGCACTGGCATTGGCATCTGACATCGCAATTCTGACTTTTTCACAGCGCAGAGTGTTCAACACATCCAATACATAGCTAACGTTGAAACCAATCTCAATCGGCTCCCCCTCAAAGCTGACATCAAGCATCTCTTCCGCTTCTTCCTGCTCTGGGTTATTGGCCGTAATGCGCATTTCGGTGTCAGCTAGATTGACACGTACGCCACGGAATTTCTCGTTAGAAAGAATCGCAGCGCGCGAAAAAGCTTGGCGTAATTCGTCACAACCCGCTTCAAGCGTTTTAGTTGTCGTCTGTGGCATAACGCGGCGGTAATCAGGGAATCGACCATCCACCAGCTTAGAGGTAAACACATAGTTGTTCACTTCAGCACGAACGTTAGAGCTACCAATTTGCAGCACAACAGGTTGCTCTGGCGCATCGAGTAGCTTAACTAGCTCTAATACACCTTTACGCGGCACAATGATTTGCTTCTGTGCAAAGTCAGCACCAAGTTCAGTTTGAGATACCGCCATACGGTGACCATCGGTCGCAACACTGCGTAGCGTAGTGCCGTCAATTTCAAACAGCATGCCGTTGAGATAATAACGAACATCTTGGTTAGCCATTGAGAATTGTGTCTTTTCAACTAAGCCACGTAACTCAGCTTGAGTCAGTGATACTTCCACTTCACTCTGCCAATCTTCAATATTTGGGAAATCATTGGCAGGTAGGGTCGATAGCGAGAAACGGCTGCGTCCAGAACGAACCTGAACACGGTCGCCTTCTAAGACAAAGGTAATCACAGAGTCATCAGGCAAACCACGGCAAATATCTAAAAACTTGCGTGAAGGTACAGTAATACTCCCCGCTTCGAATTCACCTTCGAGGTTAACACGGCTAATCAGCTCGACCTCAAGATCGGTTGCCGTCATTGAGAGTACGTTGTCTTCGACTTTAAGAAGTAAGTTACCAAGAATTGGTAAAGTTGGACGACCGCCCAGTGCTCCTGACACTTGCTGAAGTGGTTTAAGCAGGTGGCTACGCTCAATGGAAAATTTCATAGGATGCTCTTATCCGAATTCGTTATTGTTGCTCGATGCTTAGAATACTGTGAATCAAGAAATAGTGCGAATTAAGAAGATAGAGTACGAATCAGGTTCGAGTAATCTTCTTTAATGTCGTGGCTCTCTTCACGTAGCTGCTCAATCTTACGGCAAGCATGCAGTACCGTGGTATGGTCTCGACCACCAAACGCATCACCAATTTCTGGCAAACTGTGGTTAGTCAGCTCTTTAGCCAGTGCCATCGCTAGCTGACGTGGACGGGCTACTGAGCGAGAGCGGCGCTTAGACAACAGGTCTGCGACTTTAATCTTGTAGTATTCTGCGACTGTCTTTTGAATATTATCAATCGTCACCAACTTTTCTTGCAGGGCAAGTAGGTCACGCAGCGCTTCACGAACAAAGTCGATAGTAATTGGGCGGCCGGTAAAGTTTGCATTAGCGATAACACGGTTTAAAGCACCTTCCAACTCACGAACATTGGAACGCAGTCGCTTAGCAATAAAGAACGCGACTTCATCGGCAAGGTGAATTTGGTGATCTTCTGCTTTTTTCATCAAGATCGCGACGCGTGTTTCTAGCTCTGGTGGCTCGATCGCAACCGTTAGACCCCAACCAAAACGAGATTTAAGGCGATCTTCAACACCATTGATCTCTTTTGGGTAACGGTCTGAAGTCAAGATGATCTGTTGGTTGCCTTCTAACAGAGCGTTGAAAGTATGGAAGAACTCTTCCTGCGAACGCTCTTTATTGGCAAAAAATTGAATATCATCGATAAGCAGCGCATCGACACTACGGTAGTAACGCTTGAACTCTTCGATCGCGTTGTTTTGCAGCGCTTTGACCATATCTTGCACAAAGCGCTCAGAGTGCATGTAGACAACTTTAGCATTTGGCTTGTTATCCACAATCGCATTACCTACAGCGTGCAGCAGGTGAGTTTTACCTAAACCTGTACCACCGTATAAGAATAGCGGATTGTATGCAGAGCCAGGGTTATCTGACACCTGACGAGCAGCCGCTAAGCCTAGTTGGTTCGATTTACCCTCAACAAAGTTGTTGAACTTGTGTTTTGGGTTCACATTCGAGCGATGGTTAATATCCGCAATGGCTTGCGCATCATCATCCCAAGTCTTATGGACTGGCTTTCTTGCCTGTAACTGTGCGGGTGCTGAAGATTCAGCGGCGACATCTGCAGGGGTACGCTTAGGCGCTGGCTTTGGCGCTGCAACAGGTCGGCTACCCACTTCAAAACGCAGACTTGGCATGTCATTGCCGCAATACTCTTGCAGCAGACGATTAATGCTGTTGAGGTACTTATCACGTACCCAGTCCAATACGAAACGGTTTGGGGCAAAAAGAGTGAGTGTATTGTCATTGAGCTCAGCTTGTAATGGACGAACCCACATACTGAATTCCGTTGCTGGTAGCTCTTCTTGAAGCTGTTGCAAACATTGCAACCAAAGCGAAGATGACACAGTGCCCCCACTCGAAGTAATTGATCTGAAAAGATTGGCAATTTTACCTGTTGATAACCAAGATCGCCAGTAAATGATCGACGATCCAGTGAATAAGATCTAAGTTATTCACAATATTTTCGACATTATTCGTTAGATCCTCACATTCTGCCCCATTTTTACTCACACTTTGATCCACATTAAGGCATTTTTAGCGAGATCTTTGTTCTGGTGATAAGTCTGTGAATGAAAATTTTTCATCACCCAAAATTCGTCTTTTCTCAGCAAGTCTCGTCTAACAGGTTGAATATCAGCAAATCACCTCACCTTATTACTCTACTGTCTAGGTTATTGCACTTGGTTATTTATCTAATTAAGTAAAGTGACAGTAGTATTTATCCCCATAATTATATGGAGTTGTACTATGAAAAACTGGATTAAGGCTGCAGTTGCAGCTATCGCGCTTTCTGCTGCTACTGTCCAAGCAGCGACTGAAGTGAAAGTCGGAATGTCGGGTCGCTACTTCCCGTTTACTTTCGTTCAGCAAGATAAGCTACAAGGTTTCGAAGTAGACCTGTGGGATGAGATCGGTAAACGCAACGATTACAAAGTAGAGTACGTCACGGCTAACTTCTCTGGTCTATTTGGTCTATTAGAAACGGGTCGTATCGACACTATCTCTAACCAGATCACTATGACGGATGCACGTAAGGCGAAGTACCTATTTGCTGACCCATACGTGGTTGACGGCGCGCAAATCACAGTTCGTAAAGGCAATGACAGCATTCAAGGCATTGAAGATCTTGAAGGTAAAACAGTCGCAGTAAACTTAGGCTCTAACTTCGAGCAGCTACTGCGTAACTACGACAAAGATGGCAAGATCAATATCAAGACTTACGACACAGGTATTGAGCACGATGTCGCACTAGGCCGCGCAGATGCATTCGTGATGGATCGCTTGTCAGCACTAGAGCTGATCAAGAAAACAGGTCTTCCGCTACAACTTGCCGGTCAGCCATTTGAAACCATCCAGAATGCTTGGCCATTTGTTGACAACGAGAATGGTAAAAAGCTTCAAGCGGAAGTGAACCAAGCACTCGCAGCTATGCGTGCAGACGGTACACTGAAGACCATCTCTGAGAAGTGGTTCGGCGCAGACATCACCGAGTAAACCATTAGACATTTCTATCTGAATTAGATAGAACTCTAAAACCCACTGCTTCCCTTCCTTTGCAGTGGGTTTTGCTTTTTTACGTCGTTATTTAATCATTGGAATAGGCTATGGGATTTGATTTTAACTACATGCTGGATCTGATGCCGATACTACTCAAGTATCTAGGCACCACGATGGAGATGGCAACTTGGGGTTTGCTATTTTCACTGATTTTATCCGTCATTTTGGCCAATATCCGTGTATTTCGCGTCCCAGTTCTTGATCAACTCAGCCAGCTATACATCAGCTTTTTCCGTGGTACGCCACTGTTAGTACAGTTATTCCTGCTTTACTACGGCCTGCCGCAGATCTTTCCGTGGTTAGTTGGGCTGGATGCTTTCAGCGCAGCTGTGATTGGTTTGACTCTTCACTTCGCGGCATATATGGCCGAGAGTATTCGCGCAGCAATAATCGGTATTGACCACAGCCAAATGGAAGCCAGTTTATCTGTAGGTATGACGACCTCTCAGGCAATGCGTCGCGTCATCCTGCCACAAGCCACTCGCGTAGCACTGCCATCACTGATGAACTACTTCATTGATATGATCAAATCTACCTCACTAGCGTTTACGCTCGGTGTGGCGGAGATCATGGCGAAAGCACAGATGGAAGCATCATCCAGTTTCCGCTTCTTTGAAGCATTCTTAGCAGTCGCATTAATCTATTGGGGCGTGGTGGTCATTCTGACTAGAGTACAAATTTGGGCGGAAGCGAAACTGAATAAGGCGTATGTACGATGATTAAACTACACAATATCCATAAACGCTTTGGCGATACCGAGGTTCTCAAAGGCATCGACCTAGAGATTAACCAAGGTGAAATCATCGTTATCATAGGCTCAAGTGGCACAGGTAAATCGACCTTACTGCGCACGGTCAACTTTCTCGAAAATGCAGATAAAGGCGTCATCACAATCGATGATGTCAGCGTTGATACCGAAAAACACACCAAAGCGGAAGTGTTAGCTCTGCGGCGTAAAACCGGTTTTGTGTTTCAAAACTACGCTCTGTTCGCTCATATGACAGCAAGACAAAATATCGCTGAAGGCTTAGTCACAGTGCGCGGTTGGAAAAAAGCCGACGCCTTGCGCCGTGCTCAAGAGATTCTTGATGACATTGGTTTAGGTGACAAAGGGGATAGTTATCCAGCGGCACTGTCGGGTGGCCAGCAGCAGCGTGTGGGTATCGGCAGAGCGATGGCGCTGCAACCTGAGCTACTGCTATTTGATGAGCCTACATCAGCGCTTGATCCCGAGTGGGTTGGAGAAGTTCTTAATTTAATGAAGGACTTAGCGACCAAACATCAGACGATGCTGGTGGTGACTCACGAAATGCAATTTGCCAGAGAGGTCGCCGATAGAGTGATCTTTATGGCGGAAGGAAACATTGTTGAGCAAGGTTCTCCACAGGATATCTTTGGCAATCCACAAGATCCTCGCCTGCAAAAATTTCTTCGACAAGTCGGTGCTGAGTAAAGATCAACGGATAGGATCGAACGATCCTTGAGATTTTGCTCACACTACGTATAATCGCCCGGTCGGAATTTAGCGCTTGCACAAAGATTGACACTTTGTGTGACTGTGATTACAATTCCGCCTCTTTGTTGAGAGGCGTCGGTTTGTCCTCTTTATATATAAAGAAGACGTTATTGCCCACGCCGGGTTAACATTGACCTAAAACTACTGATCAGTAAAGGTAATTATCATGAAACGCACTTTTCAACCTTCAGTTCTAAAGCGCAAGCGTACTCACGGTTTCCGTGCACGTATGGCTACTAAGAACGGTCGTGCTACTATCAATGCACGTCGTGCAAAAGGCCGTAAGCGTCTTTCTAAGTAATCGTTAGATTATTTTGAAAACGTACGCGTTCAATCGGGAGTTACGCTTGTTAACTCCCGAGCATTATCAAAATGTCTTTCAGCAAGCTCACAGAGCTGGCTCACCTCATTTCACCATCATTGCTCGTAAAAATAGCCTATCTCATCCTCGACTAGGTTTAGCCGTTCCCAAGAAACAGATCAAAACCGCTGTAGGTCGTAACCGTTTTAAGCGCCTTGCACGTGAAAGCTTTCGTAACAATCAACATCAGCTTGCTAACAAAGATTTTGTTGTTATTGCCAAGAAAAGCGCGCAAGATTTAAGCAATGAAGATATTTTCAAACTGTTTGATAAATTATGGCAGCGCCTGTCTCGCCCTTCGCGTGGTTAGCAATCGGATTCGTCCGTCTCTATCAAGGTTTTATTAGTCCGCTTATCGGACCACGTTGTCGTTTTACTCCAACCTGCTCTACTTATGCCATTGAAGCGTTAAAAGCTCACGGTTTTGTAAAAGGGTGTTGGTTATCAAGCAAACGTCTATTAAAATGCCATCCTTTGAATGAAGGGGGGTATGACCCCGTTCCACCAGTCCAAAAACAAGACAGAGATAAATAACGATGGATTCTCAACGTAATATCCTGTTAATCGCGCTAGCACTGGTTTCTTTCTTATTGTTCCAGCAATGGCAAGTTGCAAAGAATCCAACGCCTCAGCCGGTTGAGCAGGCTCAATCAAGCAGTACTCTACCTGCACCATCTTTTGCCGACGAGCTAGATCCAGCTCCAATGCAGCAAGCTTCTGCTAAAACGGTTACTGTGACCACTGATGTATTGACTCTGTCGATTGATACGGTGGGTGGTGATGTTATTCATGCAGACCTAAACCAATACTCAAACGAGCTAGATTCATCTGACCCATTTGTTCTGCTTAAGAACGAAGCCGGCCATCAGTTTATCGCGCAAAGTGGTCTTGTAGGCCCTCAAGGTATCGACCTTAGCAGCTCAAACCGCCCTGCTTACTCTGTAAGCGCGGACAGCTTTACTCTAGCTGATGGTCAAGATGAACTGCGTATTCCAATGACATTCACTGCCAATGGTCTTGAGTACACAAAAACATTCATTGTTAAGCGTGGAAGCTACGCACTTGACGTTGAATATGACATCGTAAACAAATCTGGCAACAACGCGACATTTGGTATGTACGCTCACCTACGTCAAAACCTACTTGACGCTGGTGGTAGCATCACAATGCCAACTTACCGCGGTGGTGCATACTCTACTGAAGATACTCGCTACAAGAAGTACAGCTTCGAAGACATGCAAGATCGTAACCTATCTCTACCACTAACTAATGGTCAGGGTTGGGCAGCGATGATCCAACACTACTTCGCGACTGCGTGGATTCCACGTGATGAACCAGGTACTAACCTTTACACTCGTGTGATCGGTAACCTAGGTGATATCGGTGTGCGTATGCCAAACAAAACCATTGCGGATGGCGATAGCGCAAACTTCAAAGCAACACTTTGGGTTGGTCCTAAACTGCAAGACCAAATGGCTGAAGTGGCACCAAACCTAGACCTAGTAGTTGACTACGGTTGGTTATGGTTTATTGCAAAACCTCTGCACTCACTGCTTTCGTTCATTCAAGGCTTTGTTAGCAACTGGGGTGTGGCAATCATCTGTTTGACCTTCATTGTCCGTGGTGCGATGTACCCACTGACTAAGGCACAGTACACCTCAATGGCGAAAATGCGTATGCTTCAGCCTAAGCTGCAAGCGATGCGTGAGCGTATTGGCGATGACCGTCAACGCATGAGCCAAGAAATGATGGAACTGTATAAGAAAGAGAAAGTAAACCCACTTGGTGGCTGTTTACCTCTGATTCTACAGATGCCTATTTTCATCGCTCTTTACTGGGCACTAATGGAATCGGTAGAGCTACGTCACTCACCATTCTTTGGTTGGATTCATGACCTCTCAGCGCAAGACCCATACTACATCTTGCCACTACTGATGGGTGCTTCTATGTTCTTAATCCAGAAGATGAGCCCAACAACCGTAACGGATCCAATGCAGCAGAAGATCATGACCTTTATGCCGGTTATGTTTACTTTCTTCTTCCTGTTCTTCCCGTCAGGTCTAGTTCTTTACTGGCTAGTATCGAACATCGTAACCCTTATCCAGCAAACGCTTATTTACAAAGCGCTGGAGAAAAAAGGCTTACACAGCAAGTAACCTTTAGTGGAATTAACAACGAAAGGCGGCCAAAAGGTCGCCTTTTTTATTTGAGCTGATTACAATTCAGCTAACAGAATTTTTGCCCAGCGCGGCATTTAGATAGCACAGGCACATTTATGACAACAGATACCATCGTTGCTCAAGCAACAGCGCCCGGTCGTGGTGGCGTCGGGATTATTCGCGTATCCGGTCCCTTAGCAGCGCAAGTCGCGGTTGAAGTGACAGGCAAAGAGTTACGTCCACGTTACGCTGAGTATCTGCCATTTAACTCGCAAGATGGCCATCAGATCGACCAAGGTATCGCACTCTACTTCCCTAACCCACACTCATTTACTGGTGAAGATGTCCTTGAGCTCCAAGGGCATGGCGGTCCAGTTGTGATGGATATGCTGATTAAGCGCATCCTTCAGATCCCAGGGATACGTACCGCAAGACCTGGTGAGTTCTCAGAGCGTGCTTTCCTAAACGATAAGCTCGATCTGGCTCAAGCAGAAGCGATTGCTGACTTAATTGATGCCAGTTCTGAAGAAGCGGCCAAATCTGCACTCCAGTCGCTGCAAGGCGCATTTTCAGGCCGTATTAATACGCTTGTAGAATCACTGATCCACTTACGTATCTATGTCGAAGCGGCGATTGATTTCCCAGAAGAAGAAATAGATTTTCTTGCTGACGGTAAGGTCGCTGCCGATCTGCAAACCATCATAGATAACCTAGCAGCGGTACGCAAAGAAGCGACACAAGGCGCTATCATGCGTGAAGGGATGAAAGTGGTCATCGCAGGTCGTCCTAATGCGGGTAAGTCAAGCTTGCTTAATGCCCTATCAGGTAAGGAATCAGCGATTGTGACGGATATTGCCGGCACAACACGTGACGTGCTGCGCGAGCACATTCATATTGATGGGATGCCACTGCATATTATCGATACCGCAGGTCTGCGTGACGCCTCTGATGAAGTAGAAAAAATCGGTATCGAACGCGCTTGGGATGAAATTGCCCAAGCAGACCGAGTTCTGTTTATGGTGGATGGCACGACGACAGACGCCACCGATCCGAAAGAGATTTGGCCAGACTTCGTTGATCGCTTACCCGACAATATCGGTATGACAGTGATCCGCAACAAAGCCGATCAAACAGGTGAAGATCTCGGTATCTGTCATGTCAACGATCCAACCTTAATCAGACTCTCGGCGAAAACAGGCGATGGCGTTGAAGCACTGCGTACTCACCTCAAAGAATGCATGGGTTTCGCTGGTGGTAATGAAGGCGGCTTTATGGCCCGACGTCGCCACTTAGAAGCACTCGATCGCGCCGCAGAGCACCTAGAGATAGGTCAGCAGCAACTTGAAGGCTATATGGCAGGAGAAATCTTGGCAGAAGAGCTACGTATCACTCAGCAGCATTTAAGTGAGATCACGGGTGAGTTTAGCTCTGATGACCTTCTAGGGCGCATCTTCTCTTCTTTCTGTATCGGGAAATAATCTATAACGCGGCCTCTGGCCGCGTTTTTTCATTGTGTATAAAGGAACACCTATGATCCACATTATTACAGGTAGCACACTGGGTGGTGCTGAGTATGTGGGAGACCACCTCAGTGACCTACTGATAGAAAAAGGCTATGAAACCACTATCCATAACCAGCCTAATTTGGCTGAAGTTGATAATAAGGGTACTTGGTTAGTCATTACTTCAACTCATGGCGCAGGCGAGTATCCAGATAATATTCAGCCATTCATCCAAGCACTGCAAGACACACCACCAAAAATGAGCGACGTAAAATACGCAACGATCGCCATTGGTGATTCAAGTTACGATACGTTCTGTGCAGCAGGTCAGCATGCCCATGACCTGCTTGCTGACATCGGTGCCACTGCAATTACAGAGTGTTTTACGATTGATGTCCTCAACCATGACGTACCAGAAGATGCAGCAGAAAGCTGGTTAAATGACCATATTGAGCTGTTCTAGCTCCCTTCTAAGTGGCCATTTTCTTGGCCAC
>NZ_JCBDHG010000007.1:0-140695 GCF_059834185.1 Vibrio sp. R10-SG3-ISO10 | reverse complement strand
ATCTTAACTATATTGAAGCGCTGGTGGCGAAATCATCGCACTCGTAAGCAGTTGGAAGATTTGCCAGATCACCTTCTTGATGATCTTGGACTAACGAAAGAGCAATCGCATGAAGAAAGCATTCGACGTTTTTGGGATGAGTAATCCGTAAAAAGGGTTACTCTGCAATTTCACTGTGCAGCCAGTTGGCGAATGCAGCGATACGTTGTCGGCGAGGTGATTCACTATCGTAGAAAAGGTTGAACTGAATACCCGGCGTCATTCCAATATCAAACGGTTTAATGAGTAGCCCTCTTTCAATGTAGTCGCTTGCTAATGAATCAGATGCAAGGCAAGCGCCATGACCGGCCATAACGGCATTCATTGCATGGTCAAAAGTACTGACATCCATCCATTGAACGGACTCTTTATTCATCGTCACGCCTGCTTGAGCGAACCAGGTTTGCCAAGGGTAACCACCAGACTCATAGTGAATAAGCCATGTATTGAGTAGCTGTTCAGGGCTAGTAAGTTGGATAGTTTTGGCTAAATTGGGTGAGCAGAAGGGATAGATGGTTTCCTCAAATAGAAACTCTTTATGCAGCTTTTGGTCAATGTTGATATCCAGTTCTTCCCCCTGCCATACCGCAAGGTCAGCGTCGCCTTGCTTGAGGTTTGGGGCATCACAACTGGTGATGATGCGAATCGGGATGTTTGGGTGCTGAGTAGAAAATTTCCACAGTCTCGGCAGTAGCCAACGCGAAGCAAACGAAGGAGTAGAGCTGACACACAGCAAGCCTTCTACCGGTTCACTTTGGATTTGATTGAGGCCACTGATGATGTTTTCAAAACCTTGGGAGACATGTTTAAACAAGATTTTCCCTTGTTCTGTTAAACGCATTTCCCTGCCTTCACGGACAAACAGTTTACAGCCTAAGCCGTCTTCTAGCTGACGAATCTTCTGACTGACAGCCGCTTGGCTAATAAATAGCTCTTCGGCAGCGCGACTATAGCTGTTTAATCTCGCAGCCACCTCAAAGTAGCGTAAACCCGGTAAGTGATGCAGCCTTGCATCCATATCCACTTCCTATGTTTGGTCCGAATGAATTGGCATCATAATCGGTTTAGTAACAAAAGCAAAAGGAGAGCGTATGCTCTCCTTTGGATTGAGTTAGTGAAGATTAATCTTCCCACACCACGAGTTGTCCTTTTGGCCAGTTATGACCAATGTCGTGGTATTTTTGTTCTAGAACATGACGTTTGATCTTAAGCGTTGGCGTCAAGATACCATTCTCAATACTCCACGGGTCTTTGATCATTAGCACGCCTTTGATCTGCTCGTGAGATTCAAGGTCGGCGTTCATTTTCGCAATGACCTTTTTGGTTGTTCTCTCGTAACGCTCTTTATCGAAGTTCGGGAAGTCATGCGGAACAACGAGCAGAATAGGTGCTGGAAGACCAAGCCCTATCAAACACATCATTTCGACTCGACTGTATTCAAACAGTTTTTTCTCGATTGGTACAGGTGCAACAAACTTGCCTTTAGCAGTCTTAAAGGTATCTTTCTTACGACCTTGAATCGTTAGATAGCCTTCACTATCAATAAAGCCGATGTCGCCTGTATGTAGCCAGCCTTCAGCATTGAATGACTCTTGCGTTGCAATATCATTTTTGTAGTAGCCAGAGAACAGACCTTTGCCTCGAACCAAGATCTCTTCATCTTCGGCGATCTTAAGCTCAATACCAGGACCTGCATTGCCGACACTACCTATTTTGTCTGCGCGGAATGGGTAGTTGAGCGTACTGTAGGCAAATGACTCTGTCATGCCCCATGCTTCGGTGATATGTAGACCAACGCTGTGATACCACTCAAGTAGAGCAGGTGAAACTGGCGCAGAACCACAGCCGAGTACACGTGCTTGATCTAATCCCAAGCCTTCTGCGAGTTTCTTCTTAATCAGAGAGTTTACAAACGGTATCTTAAGCAGAATGTTGAGTTTTTTCTGCGGTAGCTTGTCTTGAATACGTTGCTGGAACAGAGTCCATAGGCGAGGAACTGAGATGAACAGCGTTGGGCGCTGCATTTTCACGTCTTCGATAAAGGTATCTAAAGACTCAGGGAAGGCGGTTTGAACGCCACCCATGATCGATGAACCAAAGATGTAAACGCGTTCAGTGATGTGTGCTAACGGCAGATAAGAGAACAAGCGATCGTTTTCTTGGATACCGATATGATTAATAAGCTGTTGAACTGACCAACTGAATGCGCCGTAGGTCAGCATTGCGCCTTTAGGTAGACCAGAAGTACCAGAGGTGTATACCAATGACATTAACTTATCATCATAATGTTCTGGACGAGTCTCACTAGGCTGAGCTGAAGCAATTAACTCTTTGAACTGATATTTACAGTTTGGCGCAGTATCATAAGGTAGTGAGATAGTAATGACATCAGGCTTAGAGTCGGTCACTTGCTGCGTCGCAGCGGCGTCATCTAACTTACCTCCAATCAAGACCTTACTTTCACTATGCGTTAAACAGTATTCGATTGTATCCGCCCCCGCAGTAGGGAAGATAGGGACACTTACAAAATCACCAAGCATCATCGCTAAGTCACAAATAAACCATTCTGCACAGTTTTTTGAGACTAAGGCGACTTTATCGCGAGGCTGAACCCCTAGATCATTTAACGCACTAACTAGCTTCAATGCCTGATCGGCGACTTCAGCATAGGTATATTCAACAAACTTTCGATTGATGGTTTGCTTGAGATAAACCTCGTTTGGGCGTTCCTCAGCCCATTTTAGGATCATCTCGTTTGGTGGTGGGAGAGCACAGGTTGGTTTGCTTAACTCGTTAGGCTGAATCATTCTCTAACTCCATGTTATTTGCAAAGTTATGTTTATATTTTTATTGTTAATAGATTGTTAACTCTAGCATGTTAGTCTAAGCGGAGGAAAGTGCAAGTCGCGAGTTTTCGTGCATCTTGTGAACAATATACGTAAACCCGTTCAATATGTATAAGTCTAGAATATGAAAGATTTCCTCGTTATCTACTACTAGTGTAGTTGACGGTAGATAGCCGGGCTGATACCGGTCTTCTTTTTAAAGATACGAGAAAAGTAGGAGACATCGTTATAACCGCATTGAAAAGCGATAAATGAAATCTTTTCTTTTCGGTCGTTGGTGAGAAGGTGCTTAGCGAGATTGATTCTTTTTAAGGTCAGGTAATCGCGAAAACTAACCCCGATAGTTTTATGAAAAAATTTTGAAAAATAAGTGACTGAATAGTGACAATATTCTGCTACATCTTCCTCTCTAATTGTTCTGGATAGATTTTTCTCTATGTACCTCAGCATTTCGACTAGATCTTTACTGATATGTTTTTGAGATTGTTTCTCAACTAATTTATGGATGTCTAGAACTTCTTGATGCTTAGTAAACTGATAATAAACTTGTTTATTAAGCTCATCAGACCATAACCTTACGTCATCATTATTTATAGAGAAGGAAGAAAATACCACGTCTAACTGACTTATTTCTTCTGGAATTTCGTCATTACAGACAACAATTAAGTGTTTATCTAAGTTTTGGCACAGCTTAACTGCGGTATGCATTAAAGAAGCAAAGGGCTCTTCAAAATAAAAAAAACAGAAGTGTATATCTGGCTCACTGAGTACTGATACATCATAACCGTAATCTAGAATGTGGAAATGTCTTTCTAAATCTCTTACCAGATCTTTTTCGATATAAGTAACTGATTTTCCGAGCCAGTAGCCTTTATGTAGTACTTCCACTGTATGCAGTCCTTAGTCATCTTAATTAGAATAATGAGGAACTATAAGGTTGAGCTTAGTATGAGATTATGAGGTTGACCAATCACACTATTGAGTTTTAACAAACTTATATGCCCTTTTTTGGTTGATGGGGGTCACACTTTTCTGTCGTTGTAATTTTGTCAAGTATCAAGAATGAGAAAGTGTATAATGTTTGTGGTGTTTTTATAATTTTAGCTTGGATTGTTGATTATTTCTTTTTTAATCATTTATTTGTAATATTAAAAATATTTAGAGTAATTATTTTAATTGATAAAATTGTGCGCTTAATAGGACAAAAAAGTCCAAATCGTATTTGAAGGTTGAGCAAAAAAATACCAAAGATGGACAAAATAATCCTAACTCTTATCTGTGAATAACTCTAAATTATCAATAAGCGCTACAGCTTAATGAACTTTGGAAGGAGACATATCATGAGCAAGCTTATTAAAAACATCACAGCATTTATGAAAGACGAAGAAGGTTTGACAGTTGTTGAGTACGTTGTAGGTGCAGGCCTACTCGTTGCAGGATTAGCGGGTATTTTTGGCACATTCAGTACAACCCTAGAAACTGAGCTTGGCACTGTATTTGCTGATGAATAGCCGAGAGTACAAGGTAAAAGTATCACCTCTCAATCGATAGTTTATGACCCATAGTGAGCCCACTATGGGTCTTTTGTGCTAGGGAGCATAAGGAGGTTTTTGTGTCTGTATCAGATTTTTTAAAGGATGAAGAAGGACTTACCGTCGTTGAATATGTAGTGGGGGCTGGTCTGATAGTTGTCGGCTTTGCTGGTTTATTTGTTGCGTTTAGAGGAATACTAACTGCCGAATTTGCGACTATATTTAACTAATAATAAAGCCTTATAACGGAGCGGTTAAATGGATGTATTAGTTTGGGTCGTCTTATTTGCAGTAGCCGTTTCTGATGCTAAGGAACATAGAATTCCTAATACTTTTTTATTAACGATTATTGTTATTGTTTTCATAAACAATGCTTTCGTTGTCGGTGATTTTTCTCTTTTAGCATGGTCTTTATTTAGTGGTATTACTTGTTTTATATGCGCCTTGATTCTTTACTTATTAAAAGTTATGGCTCCTGGGGACGTAAAACTAATGGGAGTAGTCGGCTTTTGGTTAGGTAGTGAGCACACGTTAAATGCTGTGTTTTGGATTGCAGTTTCTAGCGTAATGATAGGGTTGTTGTACGCACTTCAGAGAATGGCGCAAAGCCCAGAACAAACTAAAGTACTAATAAAAAAATACTCGATCTTTGCATTGTATGGCGTTTCTTCTACTAAAGCTCTAGGTGAGAAAAGAAGCATGGACGAGCGCTACAGAATGCCATTTGCTCCAGTCGTAGTCGTAGGAGTAGCACTTTCTCAGTATTTTTAAGCACTTACCTTGATGAGACAAGGAGTCTCTATGGTTCAGTCGACAGTTCAAGCAAAGCATAGGGTAGAACTTACACCTCAAGCCTCCGCACCCTCTGTACCGGTTTCTTTTGATGCTTTGGAATTACCTAAAGCCGTTGTCGAGAATCTGCTTCTTAAACACCTCGCAGCATACCCCAAATCTGACATTCTTCACCTGACCAAGTTGATGTGTATTAACAGCCACATGATTGAAGATATGCTCAGCGACCTGAGAGCTAAGTCCCAAGTTGAAGTGTATCAAGCACAGGGTTCAGGTTTCGCTGCCTCCTCTGCTGGCAACATACGTTATGGTCTCTCAGAACAAGGTATGCAGGAAGCGGATACTGCTTTTGCCAAAGATGCTTACCTAGGTCCCGTCCCGGTTTCTTTAACTAGTTACGATGCGATGGTCAAGTCTCAGGATGTAAGAGCAAAAATGGTCAATCGCCAAGATGTTACTTATGCCTTAGAGGAAGTACTTGGTGCTGAGAGAATGACTGGTGTTTTAGGTCCGGCAATAAACTCGGGCAGAGCGCTGCTTCTTTATGGCGATGCAGGTACTGGTAAAACGTTTGTTGCGACTCGTTTACTGAATTCTCTTAATACGTCTGTCTATGTTCCTTATGCTGTCTATGCAGCGGGAAACATCATCAAAGTATTTTCTCCCCAGCACCACAAACGGGTTAGAAGTGCTGAAAATCAGTCCATAACATTTAAAGAACAGTTTGACCGTCGATGGTGTCTATGTGAGCGACCCAGTATCCAAGTTGGTGGTGAGTTGACCATGGATATGCTTGAGGTCAACCACAGTGAGCATAACCGAGTTTGGATGGCCCCTCTCCAAATGATGGCAAATAATGGCATTTTCATCATTGATGACTTGGGTCGTCAAACTATGCCTGTTGCTACATTGCTTAACCGCTGGATAGTACCGATGGAGTACTTCTATGATTATCTATCACTGCCAAATGGACAACAAATCACGATTCCATTTATTTTAACTCTGGCCTTTTCTACGAACTTAGATCCGGAAAAGATCAGTGACCCCGCTTTTTTACGTCGATTAGGCTACAAAATTCAATTTGGTCCTTTATTGGAAACAGAGTATCGCCAATTGTGGGACCAATTTTCTAAAGGTCGTCAGCTTGAGCTTGCTGACGACTGCATACCATCACTTTTAGAGTTACATCGTCAGCATAGCGTTGGCTTTTATCCTTGTATTCCAAAGGATTTAGTAGGTATCAGCCGAGATATTATAGTTTTCGAAGAAGTTGCCCCGGTCATTACCTCCGAGATCGTCTGCCGCGCATGGGAAGTTTATTTTACTGCTGATGGCAAAGGAGGAGGTGCTCGATGAGTCGAAACCAAGTGATCTTACTATTTTTACTCTCTATTGCATTTGGACTTGGAGCGGTTTTTTTTGCCAAGCAGTGGATGGATCGGCAACTGACACCACAAACCGAAGTTGAAGTGGTCGAACGTGAGCCTGTAATTGTGGCTGCCCAAGAAATACCGGCTGGCAGCGTTATTGAAGAACAACATATTAGCTCAAAACTGATCGAAGTATCTTGGCGAGATGATTCGCAGTTTGATTCTGGAGAAGAGCTGCTTGGACAGGTTGCTGCGACAACTATTTACCCAGGGGAAGTTGTTAACCGGAATCGGCTAGCCAACTCTGGAGAAGGTTCAACGCTAGCGGCACTGATACCAGAGAGCAAGAGAGCCGTTACGATACGAGTGAATGATGTTATTGGTGTTGCGGGTTTCTTATTACCCGGCAACAGAGTTGATGTGCTGAATACCATTAGCTATAGCGCGACATCAGCAACAACCCTAACTGTTTTAAAAGACATTAGAGTATTAGCGGTAGACCAAACCGCCAGAACTAAAGAAAACAAACCCATTATTGTTAGAGCAGTGACTTTAGAAGTGTCACCAAGAGAAGCTGAGAAGCTTTTATCAGCGCAAAGTAAGGGGGAGATTCAACTCGCCCTTCGCAATCCTCACGAAGAGGAGAAGCCTGTTAAAAGATACGTTGCACCAAGTGTCACCATCCTTAAAGGCACAGAGAAAAGCAACATCAGAGTCAAGGATTGAGGTGAGCTATGCGTAAGATAATCATACTAATAAGTGTTTTTTTATTGAGTACGTTACATGTACATAGCGCGACTCAATCGGGAAAAGTGGTTAAGGTGCCACATCATAAATCAACTCATGTCACTTTAGCGGGTAAAGCAAAACGCGTTTCTTTAGGCGACCCAGAAGTGCTTGATATTGTGATGCTTAAATCAAACGAAGTGTTCTTAATTGGTAAAAAACTAGGCTCAACCAACTTGATGGCTTGGGACAGTCGAGGCCAGTTGATTGAATCGATCAATATTGAAGTCACCCATGACTTGAATAGCCTAAAAGCTAAACTATTTGAGTTTTTACCTAATGAACAGATCGAAGTTCACAGTGCTCAGAATCGTTTGATCCTAAGTGGGCAAATCAGTAACCAAGCGGCAATGAATATCGCATTGCGAGTCGCAGAGACTTACGCTGTAGGGCAAGAGGCTGATGAAGCGAAAGAGTCCTTGAGTGAGCAAACGTCTCAAACTGGAGTGATTAACCTAATGACCATAGGTGGTGCGCAACAAGTGCTACTTGAAGTCACCGTTGCTGAAGTGCAAAGAAGCCTAGTGCGTAAGTTTGATGCAAACTTTCAGTTTTTGCAGCAAAGCGGCAATTTTTCTTGGGGAGGAACGTCAGCAGGCGGTTCTTTACCGACATTGCCAGGAAGTCCAGGCTCTGTGACTCCTGTATTTAACGCACCCGCTATAGATACGACAGGCTTATTGGGCTCTTTTATTGACAGTAATACCCTCTTCTCATTTGCGTTAGATATTGCTAAACAAAATGGAACCGCCAAGGTCTTGGCAGAGCCGAATTTAACCGCGCTCAGTGGTGCTAAAGCTGAATTCTTAGCCGGTGGTGAGTTCCCAATACCGGTACCCGATAAGGATGGAATTACCATTGCTTATAAGGAATATGGTGTTGGTCTCAAGTTTATCCCCACGGTGTTAAGCGATCAGAAAATTAATCTTAACTTGGCGATTGATGTGAGTGAAATCGCCAATACGTCATCTTTGGTATTAGACCCTAACTTTACTAACAGCACCTATATTATCCCACCTATTACCCGTCGTAGCGCATCTTCGACATTGGAAATGGCCGATGGTCAGACAATCGGTATTGCTGGCTTAATTAGTGAAAACGTTCGTGACATCGTTAATGAAATGCCGGGGTTTAGTGATATTCCTATCCTTGGTCAGATGTTCAATAGTCAAGAGTACATTTCAGGTGAAACTGAATTAGTTATTTTGGTCACTCCGCGATTAGCTAAACCTGTGGACCGCCGCCGTGTAACTCTTCCGACCGATTCATTTGTTGAGCCGAATGACTTTGAATATTACTTACTTGGGCGTGGTGCTTATATAGCTCCTGCAAACACGGCTAAGCCAAACGATAACACTGAGCCAGAATATGTTGACCATACCAAAGGTGGTACGGAAGGCACATTTGGACACAGTCTATAGGGGGCGACATGAAACATACGAAAGTAATTACAGGTGTGATTTTTCTATCTCTACTGCTCTTTGGGTGTGTCAATAATGCAGAGCGGTTGGGTGGCCATGTGGCGAAACTGACAAAAGAACAAACGTACAACCCTAATGCAACTCAGGACAATTTAGGGGTTATTCCGACCGGTAGTGGTGAACGAATGGAAGGTGCTTATCAAGTTTATACTGGTAAACAAGATGCAGAGCTAACAGGTAGTGATAGTCAGTTTTTGGAAAGTGATAGTTCTAAACGTTGAACACTTAACTCGCGTCCTGCTGATAGACGTGCAGCTTAAACATTCGTTAGTTGTGTGTTAACTCTGACAGATGAT
Organism: Vibrio sp. R10-SG3-ISO10; assembly: GCF_059834185.1. NCBI lineage: Bacteria > Pseudomonadati > Pseudomonadota > Gammaproteobacteria > Vibrionales > Vibrionaceae > Vibrio > Vibrio sp. R10-SG3-ISO10. The sequence continues at coordinate 131,553 of NZ_JCBDHG010000007.1, read as the reverse complement.
GATGTGTTTCCTACAATTAGTTATGTAAGAGCAAGAGTGGTGATTTTTAATTATCAATACACAGGGTTATTGAGTTTCATCAACTTAACAGGGGTGTTGGCTGTTCCTGAGTTTGAAACGATTCGACCGAGAGAAAAATTAGGTCATCACCGAACATCGGATGGCAACAGTAGTAGTTCAAATTGCTAGGAGGCAAATATGGGAGAGGCTGTGAAGATAACGCCAAATGGAAGTGCTCCGCTAAGATTAAAAACCAATCTTACGATTTGGGTGTTCTACTCGTCTGACTCTTTTCATTTGCATATCAGTCACGAGCTTTCTAAATGCCAAAGCATCAGCTACGAAATGATCTCTTTTCATGGGCTAGTTGTTGCTAATTTAGCCCACTTTTCACCGCCAGACTTAATCTTCGTTGAAACGGGTCCCAACTGGGCGCAGAAAATTGTCGAACTGCAAAACTATGAAGCGCCTGAATCTAATGGTGATAATCATGAAGCGTCACTGATTGTGTTTGGCAATGAGAATGACAATGGAGCATTGAAGATCTCTTTGCGTATCGGGGCGGCAGACTTCGTGTCGAATACCGCGCAAATTGAAGAGCTAATACCGCTACTCAAAAATGTTGCTGAAGAAAAAGTGGCAAGTCGTAATTTGGGTGAACTATTGGTGTTTATGAATACCAAAGGTGGCTCTGGCGCTTCGACAATAGCACTTAACTCTGCAATCAAATTGGCAAATCGAAATCCTGAAAAAGTATTATTGCTCGACTTAGATCTTCAATTTGGTGTGGTGAATGACTACTTGAGTTTAAACCCAACATATAGCATGACTGACGCTCTAGCCAACGTCTCCGATTTAGATGAGGTCGCATTAGGCACATTCGTCACTAAGCATTCCAGTGGCTTGCATATTCTTTCTTTCAAACGAGAGAACAGCCATGAAAACTACGAAAAAGCCAAGTACTTAAATAAGTTGATGCCCTTACTGCGAGAACATTATCCTTATGTGATTGTCGATCTTTCGCGAGGGTTAGATCGTCTATTTGCTCCTGTGTTGGCACCTGCGACCAAAGTTTACCTGATCGCGCAACAAAACTTAGTCGCGATTAAAAACACCACCCAAATGATCAAGCTATTGTCGTTTGAATTCGGTATTAGCAAAGAACAGCTAGAAATTGTGATTAACCGCTATGAGAAGCGTCAGTCCATTCGACTCAAAGATATTAAAGGAACTGTTGGTGATATTTCTCTTCATGTCATTCCAAATGAGTTCAAAGTGGCATTAGAAAGTGCCAACTTAGGTCGTCCATTTATTGAAGCCAAAAAAAGCAGTTCGATTTCGAAATCAATTAGCCGCTTTGTAGAGTCTATTTCCCCACAGACTGAAGAGAAAAAAGGTTGGTTTAAGCGGTTATTCTCATAACTTCTCACTTACAGTGACAGAGAGCGATTATGTTTTTTAAAAGGAAAAATCTGAATCCTGAGTTGCAAGAAAAAGTGAATGCAGTAGAGCAACAACAAGACAATCTATCGAAAACGTCAGATTCAGATGCACAGACCGGAGTCATCTCGTCCCCATCTAACTCTTTCAAAGAACAGAAAATGTTAGAGACAGAGGCGAAAGAAAAGATCATAGAAGAGACTCGTAAGCAATTGACGCTTGAGCAGGAAGTAAAGCGTTATTACCACCAAAGATTGCTTGAAACATTAGACCTTGGACTTTTGGCAAGTTTAGAACCAGAAAGAGCAAAAGCTGATCTACATGATGCCATCGTTCAGTTGATGGCTGAGGATCAGACACATGCGTTGAGTGCGGAAGGGCGTAAACGTGTTATCCAACAGATTGAAGACGAAGTGTTTGGTCTTGGGCCTTTGGAACCGTTACTTCACGATGCGACCGTCTCTGATATTTTGGTCAATGGTCCCAAGCATGTATTTGTTGAAAGACGCGGTAAGCTTGAGCTTACTCCTTATACATTTCTTGATGAACGACACTTGCGCAATATTATCGATCGCATTGTAAGCCAGGTGGGGCGTCGTATCGATGAAGCGTCACCTATGGTCGATGCGCGTTTGGCTGACGGTTCACGTGTTAATGCGATCATTCCCCCATTAGCTTTAGATGGTTCTTCCGTCTCTATTCGTCGTTTTGCGGTTGAAAAGCTCAACATGGATAACTTGCTTGACTTCAACTCGCTTTCTCCAGAGATGGCTCAATTTGTCGAAGCGGCGGTGAACGGTGCTTTGAACGTGTTGATTTCGGGTGGTACAGGTTCAGGTAAAACCACCACTTTGAATATCTTTTCCAACTTTATCCCGTCAGATGATCGTATCGTGACGATTGAAGACTCGGCAGAGCTTCAGTTGCAACAGCCTCATGTTGTGCGTCTAGAGACTCGCCCTGCAAACCTTGAAGGTAAAGGAGAGATCACACAGCGAGATTTAGTCAAAAACTCACTGCGGATGAGACCTGATCGCATTGTGCTTGGGGAGGTGCGTGGCGCTGAAGCGGTTGATATGCTCGCGGCCATGAATACCGGTCACGATGGATCTCTAGCGACGATTCACGCCAATACGCCGCGAGACGCACTTTCAAGGGTAGAAAACATGTTTGCCATGGCAGGGTGGAACATGTCGGCCAAGAACCTGCGCTCACAGATAGCATCCGCGATTCATTTGGTGGTTCAAATGGAACGTCAAGAAGATGGCAAACGGCGCATGGTTAGCATTTGTGAAATTAATGGCATGGAAGGCGAGATCATTACCATGTCTGAACTGTTCCGTTTTAATCGCCAAGGGATGGATGAAGAAGGTAATGTTCGAGGTTATTACACAGCGACTGGAGTCGTACCTCAATGTCATGACCAACTATCGAAAAAAGGCATGCACCTTCCATTCGACATTTTTAATGAGACATTCTTATAAGGGGGCGTTATGCAGCAGGATGCGACGTTATTCTTTATTTTACTTTTCTTTGCTGTGGTGTTTATTTCCCAAGCATTGATACTTCCTGCTGCTGGTAGCAAAGCCAAGCACAAAGAATTGTCTCAGCGACTGAAAGAGTCTCAAGCTGGCCTCGATGAAGAAGCTCGCTCTTTGTTACAAGAGCACTACGTTAAAAGCTTAACTCCGCTTGATAGAAAACTGGTTAAGATTGAAACTTTCTCTTCCTTAAAGAAAATGATAGAGCTGTCAGGTTACGACTGGAGTCTTACTCAAACACTTACTGTTACTTTTTTATTTTCGACGATAGTCTTCGTCACGACCTTAATATTCAAGCAACCGATTTACATTGGGCTTGTCGCCGCTGTTGGTATTTGGTTCATACTCTACTTCTGGTTGAATAAAAAGATTTCAGATCGATTAGCGGCATTCGAGGAGCAGCTTCCTGAAGCGCTCGATATTATGCGCCGAATGCTTCAGGCTGGTCAGCCAGTCACTCAGGCATTCAACGAGGTTGGTAATGAAATGCCAGCACCCATCGGAGTAGAGTTTAAAAACACCTTTAACTTACTTAATTATGGTTACGATATGCGCATGGCTATTATGCAGATGGCAGAGCGTACCCCCACCGTTTCCATGCTTGCTTTTTCTAGTGCCGTACTTCTGCAAAAGGAAACGGGAGGAAACCTTTCTGAGAACTTAGAGAAAGTGTCTAAGGTGCTACGTTCTCGTTTCAAGCTACAGCGTAAGATTAAAACTTTGTCGGCTGAAAGTCGTTTATCAGCATGGATACTTGTCCTTTCCCCCTTTATTTTGTTTGTTTTCATGTCGTTCATAAATCCTGAGTATGTGGAACCACTTTACAGAGATCCACGAGGGTTAGATTTAGTGAGTGGTGGCATAGTGAGTCTATTTATTGGCTCGATGTGGATAAGAAAAATAATCAACTTTGAGGTGTAACTATGGAAGACCTCATTAATCAACTCAATGCTTTTCAAATAGACGAACAAACTGTTTTTTTAGTTTTCATACTCATTGCGACAGTGGTGATCATCTTTACTCTTTTTATGCTCTTATTGGGATCTAAATCCCCCATCACTCTAAAACTAAAAGAGATCCGCAAAAGTACAGGAAGCGAAAAACTTAAGAAGAGCCGTCGTTTAGATAATACTTTGGAGTCATTGGCACCAGTAATGCAGCCTGCCAATAGTAAGGAAAGTGAGAGTATTCGAAGTAAATTAATGCATGCTGGTTACCATGATGCGAGTGCGATTACTATATTTTATGCTTTCAAAGGTATATCAATCATTTTTGGTTTAGCGGTTGCCGCATTTCTTTTCTTTTTCTTGCCGGAAGTAACACAGCTAAACCTATTGATGATAGTCAGTGTCGCTATTGGTTTATATACACCTAATATCGCGCTCAACTATATGGTGGATAAACGCCAGTCTCTGATTCGTGGTGGGGTGCCCGATGCGCTAGATCTGCTGGTGGTTTGTACAGAATCAGGTTTAGGCTTTGGAGCGGCATTGCGTCGGGTGGCTGATGAGCTAATGATTTCTCACCCTGATTTTGCTGATGAGCTTGATACGGTCTGTGCAAAAATTAAAGCGGGTGTGGAAATGTCTGATGCCTTTAGTGAGTTGGTCGAACGCACAGGTGTAAAAGAGATTGCGGGTCTTGTTACCATGCTGTCTCATGCTTCTCGAATTGGTGGTAGCTTGTCGCAAACTTTGCGTGAATATACGGAAGACTTCCGTGATAAGCGTAATCAAGAGGTGGAAGAGATTGCGGCTAAAATACCGACTAAAATGATATTCCCGCTTCTAATTTTCATCTGGCCTTGCTTTTTTATTGTCGCAATAGGCCCTTCAATGCTGTCGTTAACTTCGACCTTAGGGAATTAAGGACTCGTTATGAATGGATTACGTTATTTAGTACTGTTAGCTAGCATTGTGCTGCTTTCAGCGTGTGCGAGCAAGGAGCCATCTCTTGATACCTCTCTGTATGACGGACGGCCCATCGATACGCTTTCATTAGAGGAACCACCGAAAACTGAAAAAGAGGCGATTCAACGCGGTGATATTGCCTTGAGTTCGGGCAACTCTGATCTCGCTTTGTATGAATATATTCGCTCGCTGGCGTTTGAAAACGGGCAATTCAGAGATAGGGCGCTGTTTAATATTGGCCGTATTCATCAGTCGCGAAACAACTTGGCGTTGGCAGAAAAGGCCTACTTGATTGCTATTGAAGAGAACCCCAACAATATCAAAGTCCTTGAACAACTAGGCATTCTTTATAGTCGTAATGGCGATATTGAGCAAGGTCGCAGTTACTTCCTGCGTGCGGTCAATGCTGACCAGTTAAGGTTCAATAATGGAGATACGCTAGAAAGTGAAGATTTGATGACGGTGAAATCTGTTGCCAATCTTAAGGTTGACCAGCATTCACCTGAGTACGCATTTATGGGGTTAGGAGTAGCGGCAGATTTAGATAAGCAGCACGAGTTAGCACAGGCATTTTACAAACAGGCTTTAAGCATTGAGCCAGAGTCGGTCAAAACTCTCACCAATGTCGGCTATTCATTCTATATGTCTGGAGATTATCGTAAGGCGCAGCGTTTCGTATTGCAGGCGCTCGATATAGACCCTGACAACGAGAAAGCACTGAATAACTTGGCACTTGTTTACCTAGGGAAAGGTGAGATCAATCGGGCACTTAATGTTTTCTCACAGCATATGGATAAGTCTGAGGCGTTAAATAACGTCGGCTACTTTCTCACCCTGCAAGGTAAACCTGATAAGGCAATCCCTTACCTTCAACAAGCGATTAATACCAAATCGACTTACTACAAAGTTGCGAATGAGAACCTAGAAAAAGCATTGGCCATGGTTAGAGAAGAGAAAGCTAAACAAGAGCAATAAAAAAAGGGAGAGCACTGGCTCTCCCTTGTTAATTTCTATGTGCTTTTGGGCTAAGCGATGTAGCCTGTTGCTAAGCCCGCTAGCATAAAGAAGGCGACCATCCAAACAATCGGCAGCTTCTGTTGCTTGAGTAAATAGAAACCGACCAGAACGAGCGAGATATCAAGTGGATTGATTACTGCGCTAGTAAATACCGGTTGGTATAACGCAGCGACCAGCAAACCAACGACCGCAGCATTCACTCCGTTGACAGCGCCAGAGACTTTGTGATTTTTAGCCAGTGATTGCCAATTCTTTAGTACTCCAAGTAGCAACAAGAAGCCCGGTAAGAACACCGCTAATGTTGCTATCAATGCACCCGCAATTGGAGCTGAAGGCATCAACTCGTAACCTATGTAAGTCGCAAAGGTAAACATAGGTCCAGGCACCGCTTGCGCTGCTGCATAGCCAGTAAGGAAAGCATCTTGGCTTAGCTGATCACCGACGATGTTTTGTAGCAGTGGCAGAACCACATGACCGCCACCGAAGACTAAACTGCCCGCTTGGAAAAAGTCATTGAATAGCCCAAGTGCAGGCAATGCTTGCGCCGAAAACGGCAGCCCAACAAGTAAAGCAACAAACAGGGCGAGAGGGGCAATAGAAGGCTCAAATTTGCGGGTGCTCTGCGCGTCGTCATTCCCCAGACATTTCACGCCGATTAAGGCCGCGACAATCAACACGCCCATTTGGGTCGCAATACCAGGTAAAAGTAATAGCGCTACAGCCGTCATTAAACACAATGCGACAGATAGCTTCTCTTTACAGAAGTTTTTGTACATTCCCCAAGTGGCATCGGCAACCACTACAACCGCGAGCAGTTTTAAACCATGGACAATATTTTGGAACGCACTCGCCTCTGTGAGTTGGCTACTCAGCACTGCGAGCGCCAACATAATGATGACAGACGGTAAGGTAAAGCCGATAAACGCCATACACGCACCGCCAAGACCACCACGTTTGTAACCTAAGGCAAAGCCTACTTGGCTCGAACCTGGGCCGGGTAAGAACTGGCTCAGCGCAACAATTTGCGCGTACTCTTTGTCATCTAGCCAGTTGAGCTTTTCAACAAAGGTATTTCTGAAATAGCCAATATGCGCTGCAGGACCGCCAAAGCTAATCCAGCCAAGCATAAAGAAGGTTTTAAAAATCGACAGCATGGTTAGGTTTACTCTTTTGCTAGGTTAATAGACCTTAAATAGTGCCAATAATGTACGCAATGAACTAAAATGACTCAAATTGATAGTCTTAATACAAACTATGAATCAAATGGGATTGGGTGATTGAAAGAGTTTAATTGGAAAGGGGTCGACCTCAATTTGCTGGTGGCTTTTCAAGCCTTGTTTCAGACCAACAGTGTCAGTGCGGCCGCAGAGCAGTGCTTTGTTAGCCAGTCGGCAATGAGCCACACCTTACAAAGAATGCGTGTGCTGTTTGATGATCCTCTGTTTGAGAGGGTTGGAGCGAAAATGGAGCCCACGCAACATGCTCAGGAGATAGCTCCGACAATCGACAGGTTGTTGGGCAGTATCAAGAACGACTTGCTAGTTAAGAAGCATTTCACAGCCAATGGCTATTCGGGAGTGTGGAAAATAGGTTTAACTGATTATGCAGAGCAGCTTTTTGCCCCAGCCCTGTATGATGCGATCAAGCAGCAGTCACCCAACTCGCAAGTAAGCTTTTTCAACGTCAACCGCAGCAACTATGTTGAGATTGCAGAGAGCGAAGGTTTGGACGTCGTGATTGGTAGCATTGAAAACCTTAACCGTCGTTTCCTCTCTGAGCACCTCTATACCGAGCAACATCTCTGTTTGTTTGATCCTCACTCCGTGACCACGAATGAACCGATGAGCCTTGAAGACTTTGTGGGCTATGAGCATGCGCTCGTTAGTCCAGATGGTAGCTTACAAACTCAGGTTGATAAGCGCCTCGCTAAGTTAGGTTATGAACGCAGAGTTGGGGTAGCGTCGCGAAACTTTCTAACGATTCGACGTTTGTTACTCGGGCGAGAGCTGTTATGTATTGTGCCCAAACGTTTTGCCGAGATGGAAATGTACAGCCATGGTCTGCAAGCTATTTCGAGCCCAATAGAGATTCCAGACTTTGATATTCGCTTACTGTTCTTAAAGGCGAATCAGTATGAAGAGAAAAGTATTTGGATAAGAAGGGTAGTGGCTTCAGTCGTCAATTAGTGGCTGAAGTTCTCTCAGCCACTTTGACATCTTTGATCGGTTTATTCGACCCGCAGGCCATTAGCATCAAATAGGTGGCAATCTGATGCTTTGCAGCTTAGCTCCATTTGCTGGAACTTAGACACCTCTTGGTCACCGGGCAGATGAACTTTGAAGCCATCGACACCACATGATTGGCCGAACATGTAAGTACTATTACCCAAGCGCTCAACGACCTCACTTTGGAAGTTAAGGTGCACATCACCGGAAAGGTCAATTTCCAAATGCTCAGGGCGAATACCTAGAGTAAGAGTATCGCCTGCTGCTAGGTCTTGTTCCACGGCAGGCAAGGTAAACAATGAACCATCTTCGCTGACAAGCTTCAAGCCTTGCTCGTTCGAAGACTCAATTTTTGTCGGGATGAAGTTCATCTTAGGTGAGCCAATAAAGCCCGCCACAAATTCATTTTGTGGGTTATGGTAAAGCTCAAGGGGTGAACCCACTTGCTCAACACGCCCATCGCGCAGCACCACGATCTTATCTGCCAACGTCATTGCTTCGACCTGATCGTGAGTCACATAGATCATAGTGTTTTGCAGATCTTGATGCAGCTTGGCAATCTGCAAACGCATATCTACTCGCAGTTCGGCATCAAGGTTAGACAAAGGCTCATCAAATAAGAACACTTTCGGGTTGCGTACAATGGCACGACCAATAGCAACACGTTGGCGCTGACCACCAGACAGCTCTTTTGGCTTACGCTTTAGTAGATGATCAAGTTGCAGCGTTTTTGCGGCGCTATGGACTTGTTTTTCGATCTGCTCTTTCGGGTGGCCATTCATCTTCAAGCCAAAGCCCATGTTCTCTTCTACGGTCATATGTGGGTAGAGAGCATAAGATTGGAACACCATAGCAACGCCCCGTTCGGCAGGATCAATATCGTTCACCAGTTGGTTATCGATATGAATTTCACCGTCAGAGATCTCTTCAAGGCCTGCAACAAGTCGTAATAGCGTCGATTTACCGCAGCCCGATGGGCCAACGAAGACAACAAATTCACCATTCTCTATTTCTAGATCGACACCATGAATGGTTTGCACATCACCAAAACGCTTGATGACCTGTTTTAAGCTGATGTCAGCCATATCTACTCCTTGCCTTATGGCGCAAAAAACTCGTTTGATGAGCGAATTATGAGCGATAAATCACCGTTAGTTTCGCTTTGTTTATAAAACATACGCGTTTCATAGATTTTTGTTACCTGCTAACAAGGAATAGTTGATCACGATCATGGTTATTTTACGAAAATTGACCATTTTTGTGGAAACGTTTACAAAATTGATTTGTTAGTGTGTATTAAATCATCAGAGTTATTAATATATGAGTGTAGATTAGATAAAACTTCATCTTTTGGTCACTTTTCTTCTACTTTTACTAAAGTGTTTGAAACGTTCATAAACCGGAAGATGTGACAAGGAGTCACACAAAATGGAGCAATCTGTGAAAACGATATACCCAGAAAATCGTCTTCCTTCCGCAAGGCGTAAAGCAAGGGTAAGCGCAAAGCTCTCACCGTGGTTATTTTTAGCCCCAGCAATGGCGATCTTCGCTATTTATGTCATCTATCCAATTCTAGACAGTATCTGGCTTAGTTTTTACGAGTGGGATGGTTTAGGTGAGAAGGTATGGGTAGGTTTAGATAACTATCGCGAGTTGTTTGACTCTGAAGCTTTCTATACCTCTCTTAAGAACAATACCTTGTGGCTAGTCTTCTTTATGTTAGCCCCACCAATCGGTCTTGCTATCGCTCTATTCCTTAACCAGCAGGTAAAAGGAATCCGCGTGGTGAAGTCACTTTTCTTCTTCCCTTTTGTTATTTCACAAGTAGTGGTCGGTTTGGTGTTCGCGTGGTTTTACGATCCGTCGTTTGGCCTGTTTAACATGGTGCTGGGGTCATTTGGTGTAGAGCCAATTTCGATTCTTGCCAATGAAGACTACGTTACCTACGGCATCATTGCTGCCGGTCTATGGCCGCAAATCTCTTACTGCATGATTTTGTACCTCACAGGTTTGAACAACCTCGACCCAGAGCAAATTGAAGCCGCGCGTCTTGATGGGGCGAAAAAATGGCGCATGCTTTGGTACGTGGTGATCCCTCAGCTACGCCCGGCGACGTTTATTGCCATCGTTGTGACCGTGATTGGCGCTCTGCGTTCTTTTGACTTAGTCGCAACCATGACAGCAGGTGGTCCTTGGGGCAGCTCGACGGTACTGGCTTATCAAATGTATGAAGAGTCGATCTTTAACTATCGAATGGGTTATGGCGCATCGGTTTCTGTTGTGTTGTTCCTCATCATGGACGTGTATATCGCTTACTTCTTATGGCGTATGTTGAGGAGTGAAAAATAATGTACCCACAACCGATTCAAAAAGCAGGACGCTTTACCAACATTAGCTATCGCGTGGCATTGCCAATTTCTATTGTGATGTGGTTATTGCCTTTGATCGCCGTAATGATGACCTCAATCCGCGGCATTGAAGATATCAACACTGGTAACTACTGGGGTTGGCCGAGTGAATTCCAGTTCGTGGAAAACTACACTCAGGTGTTTACCTCGACGTCTATGGGCCAGTATCTGATTAACAGTTTATTGATTACCTTACCGGCTGTCGCTGGAGCAGTGACTCTATCTACTTTGGCAGGATTTGCGTTAGCTAAATACAAGTTCAAAGCCAATATCTGGATTTTTGCGATGTTTATTGCGGGCAACTTTGTGCCTTTCCAGATTCTAATGATTCCGGTACGTGACCTAACGATCAGCTTTGGTTTATACGATACCCACTGGGCGCTGATTTTCTTCCACGTCGCGTTCCAAGCCGGTTTTTGTACTCTGTTCATGCGTAACTTTATTGTCGGAATTCCAGATGCCTTGATCGAAGCTGCGCGTGTTGAAGGGGTAACCGAATGGAAGATCTTCTGGCATGTCGTATTACCACTCGTGCGCCCAGCATTGGCTGCGCTCGCGGTACTTGTATTCACTTTTATCTGGAATGACTACTTCTGGGCATTGGTTCTGGTGCAGAGCGATGAAGTGCGTCCGGTTACCGCGGGCCTAAGCTCACTCAAAGGCCAGTGGCTAGCATCTTGGCAGTTTATCTCTGCTGGCGCCATCGTCGCGGCGATTCCACCTGTTGTGTTGTTCTTTACCATGCAGCGCCATTTTATCGCAGGTTTAACACTCGGCGCGACAAAAGGTTAGTTTTCGCAGCAAGCCAACTTTATCCCTCACAGGTTGGCTAGCTCTTTTATGCAGTAAATAAATATAACAATTGGACCCATGAGCATAAGCTCACTAACAAGGACCTGAATATGAAATACGTGAAACATCTTGCTGCTTCCGCAATTCTCGGGGCAACATTATCTACCACCGCATGGGCGGGCACATTGGTCATTAACTCTGACCAAGCGGACCCAGCTCCTAAAGCTGCTTGGCAAGAGATTGTGAAGCGCTTTGAGGCAGAGAACCCAGACATTACAGTTGAGTACAACCTTTACGATAAAGAAGCCTACAAGACGACGATTCGTAACTGGTTGGTGACATCGCCACCAGATGTCGTGTTCTGGTATGCGGGCAACCGTATGAAAACGTTCGTAGATCGTGGTCTTTTTGAAGATGTGAGTGATATCTGGGCAGAAAACAACATGACTCAGGACTTTGCTGCGGCAGCGCCAGCGATGACGGTCAATGGTAAGCAATATGGTGTGCCTTACACTTACTACCAATGGGGCGTTTACTACCGCAAAGACCTGTTCGAAAAATATGGCATTGCAGAGCCTAAAACTTGGGAAGAGCTAAAAGCTGCCTCTGCAACGCTTAAACAAAATAAAGTCGCGCCGTTTGCTATCGGTACAAAGTACCTTTGGACAGCAGCAGGTTGGTTCGATTACATCAACCTACGTACTAATGGTTTAGCTTTCCATATCGATCTAATGGACGGCAAAATTCCTTACACCGATGAGCGTGTTAAGAAAACTTTTGCTAACTGGGCAGAACTTGTTGAGCCGGGCTACTTCCTAGAAAACCACGCGTCGTACTCATGGCAGGAAGCGCAGCCATTCCTATATAACGGTCAGGCGGCGATGTACCTGATTGGTAACTTCATCACACCAAACTTCCCAGCAGAGATGAAAGATAACATGGGCTTCTTCCAGTTCCCTGTCATCGACCCTGCAGTACCAGTCGCTGAAGATGCGCCAATGGATACGATTCATATTCCAAGCAAGGCGAAAAATAAAGCTGACGCGCGTAAATTCCTTGAGTTTGTCGCACAGGCTGAGATTCAGCAGTTAATTAACGAATCTATCCTACAGATCCCCACCAACAACAAAGCGCAAGCGGCTGACGACCCGTTCCTTAACAAGGGTGTTGCTATGCTAGCGTCTGCTGAAGGTACTGCTCAGTTCTATGATCGCGATACGGATCCTGCCATGGCCAAAGAAGGCATGAAAGGTTTCCAAGAGTTTATGGTTAAGCCTGAGCGTCTCGATAAGCTTCTGAAGAAGCTAGAAAAAGTTCGTAAGCGTACTTTTAAATAAATCAAACTGTTCTTCCTTTGTTTATTGTTGTCGTTCCCTGTTTACCATGCCAGCGATAAGCAGAGGAGGACATCAATCGAGATGAGATTGATGTGTCCAATCTTGAGCGTTTCCTTACCAACAAGGGGCGCTTTTTTTCCTCTTATCTAAAGGGTGCTGTGATGAGAACTTTTACCCAAGTCATAGCGGCGCGCGAATGGGAAAATCAGCATGTGGTTCACCACAATGTGATGCCTGCGCACGCGCCTCTTCATGCTTATTCAAGCGAACAAAACGCACTGAATAAAACACCTTCAAGCAATCAACTTAGCTTGAACGGTCAGTGGCAGTTTGCGCTGTTCAATAGACCAGACAATGTGCCGGCTGAATGTGTGAGTAAGAGTTTTGATGACAGCAACTGGAGTCAAATAGCGGTACCGAGTAACTGGCAACTGCAAGGCTTTGATAAACCAATCTACACCAACGTAAAGTATCCATTTGCGGATACGCCACCAAAAGTTCCTGAAGATAATCCAACGGGTGTTTACCGAACTCGTTTCCTGTTTGCGCCACAGCAAGGGCAAACAACGGTCACCTTTGATGGGGTAAATAGTGCTTTCCATCTATGGTGTAACGACCAATGGGTAGGTTACTCACAAGACTCAAGACTTGCGGCGGAATTCGACCTGTCAGACTTTCTCATCGATGGTGAAAATCAACTCACAGTCACGGTGATGCGTTGGAGTGACGGATCATACCTTGAAGACCAAGATATGTGGTGGCTAAGCGGTATCTTTCGTGATGTTACCCTGTTAACGAAACCTGCCATTCATATCAAAGATGTCCAAGTCGTCACGCAGCTAGATAAGGCTTATCGCGATGCTGAGCTAAAAGTGGTAACGACGCTATCGAAAAAGAACCTCCCCTATCAGGTATGTGTCAGCTTGTTTGATGCCCAGCAGCAAATGGTTGCTCAGCAGAGCTCTCAAGCAGGTCTGGAGTTTGCCGATGAGAAGGGGCCTTGGTGCGATAAAGTTAATCACAATCTATCGATTCAAGCGCCAGAGCTATGGAGCGCAGAGTCGCCAGCACTGTATCGAGTGGTGGTCAGTTTAATTGATGAGCAAGGTTCGCTGGTGGATTGTGAGAGCTATGATGTCGGCTTTAGACACGTCGAAATCAGCCAAGGTCAGCTAAAACTCAATGGTAAACCGTTGCTGATTCGCGGTGTTAATCGTCATGAGCACCATCCCGAACTTGGTCATGTGATGACGCGCGAAGATATGATTCGCGACATCAAATTGCTTAAGCAAAACAACTTTAATGCAGTGCGCACTGCCCATTACCCCAATCACCCGATGTGGTATCAGCTCTGTGATGAATATGGGCTTTATCTGGTCGATGAAGCCAATATCGAAACTCATGGTCAGTTTCCGATGTGTCGTCTATCCGATGACAGTGAGTGGCTCAATGCTTACATGCGCAGAATAACGCGCTTAGTTGAACGCGATAAAAACCATCCTTCTATCATTATCTGGTCGTTAGGTAATGAGTCAGGGATAGGCAATAACCATCATGCAATGTACCAATGGGTGAAGCAGCGTGACCCATCACGGCCTATTCAGTATGAAGGTGGCGGTGCAATGACAGCTGCCACTGATATTATTTGCCCAATGTACGCCAGAGTAGATTGGGATTTACCTGTCGTTGCTCATCAACCTCATGTGACGCCAAGAGTTGGAATTAAAAAGTCTATCGCGCTGCCTGATGAGCAACGCCCGCTGATATTGTGTGAATACGCGCATGCGATGGGAAATAGCTTAGGCAGTTTCAGCGAGTATTGGCAGGCGTTTCGCGATCATCCGCGCCTACAAGGTGGCTTTATTTGGGATTGGGTTGACCAAGGACTGACCAAGGTCGACGAGCAAGGTAATCAATATTGGGCTTATGGTGGGGACTTTGGTGACGAGATTAATGATCGCCAGTTCTGTATCAATGGGTTGATATTCCCAGATCGTAGTGTGCATCCCACTCTACATGAAGTGAAAAAAGCTCAGCAGTTCTACCAGTTCAGTCTAGTAGAGCAAGCCCCTTTAACGGTGAAAATGACCAGCGAAAACTTATTCACTTCAAGCCAAGGAGAAAGCCTGCAGTGGCAGATTCTTGAAGATGGCATTGTAGTGGATGAAGGTGAAGCAGAGCTTGTTTTAGAAGCGCAGCAAAGCACCGAATTGGTACTAGAAAATACCGCTTTGCGTGAAAAATCAGGCGCTCGATATCACTTGAATTTAACTGTGGTACTGAGCAAAGCGACTCCATGGTCTGAAGCTGGGCATGTTACTGCCACTGAACAGTTTGAACTGAGCCCAGAGCCAGAGTTGGTGCTGCCTGAGGCGAAACCAACTTGGCAAGCGAACATCTCTGATAGCCCAGAAAAGCTTTTGGTCTACAGTGATCTTTTTGCGCTTGAGTTCGACAAATGCCTTGGTGCGATTTCGAGCTGGAAGGTCAATGACAACGAAAAGCTTACCCAGCCAATCATGGATAACTTTTATCGCGCGCCGCTCGATAATGATATAGGCACCAGTGAGGCAGACAGGTTAGACCCCAATTCTTGGTTCGCTCGCTGGCAGTCGATAGGGTTAGACTCCTTAGAGCGTGAAGCGATTGATTTTGAATGGAATGAAACCAAATCTGGCTTACAAGTCATCACCAAATCGGCTTATCTTCAACAGGGTAGAGTCCTGATTGTATCCACGTGGCGTTATCTGGTGACTCAAGATGGTGAAGTGACTATCGATGTCGATGTTGAATTGGCCAATGGCCTTGCGCCACTACCTCGGATTGGTCTTGAGTTATCACTATATGATCATGGAGTGAGCGAGCACCAAGAGCCTGTGAGCTGGTTTGGTCGCGGGCCTCACGAGAATTATCCTGATAGAAAAGAATCGGCGCATATAGGTCGTTATCAATCCTCCGTTAGGCAGATGCACACCGATTACATCTTCCCTTCAGAAAACGGTCTACGCTGCGATGTGTTAGAAGCACAGATTGGCGAACTGAGCGTTCGAGGTGACTTCCATTTTGCGGTGAGTGAGTTTAGTCAAGCTAACCTCGCGATGGCAAAACACACCAATGAACTGATGAAGCAAGACACTATTTTTGTTCGGATTGATGGTTTCCATATGGGAGTCGGTGGCGATGATTCTTGGACCCCAAGCGTACACAAAGAGTACTTACTGAATGATCGACGCTACCGCTACCAAGTGGCCTTGAGCTTTTAAAGGAATAACGAAATGAACCCATTTGTTCAGCTCCATAGCGAGCATGTCTCAGTGGTGATCAAACTGTCACCGGCACCTGAAATCATTTATTGGGGCAAAAACATTGCACAGATTAACGACACACAGTTCGCCAATCTGATGAGCAGTCAGCAGCGTGCTGTGCCTCAAGCGCGTTTGGATCATGATGTTCCTTTAACTCTTTGTCCTGAATTAGGGCGTGGCAATTTTGGCTCGTCAGGCATAGAAGGTCATCGCAAAGGCTTGGCGAGTATGCCAAGGCTAGATTATGTCTCGCACACACAATCAGGTAGCCAAGTGGATATCGTGTGCCAAGACCAACAAACTCAACTCGCATTAGCGATACACCTTAAACTGGATAAATCCGGCGTCTTGAGTAAGCAATTAACACTCACCAATTTAGCTGCAGAAGATTACACCTTAAATAAACTGGCTTTGACACTTCCAGTTCCATACCGAGCGTCAGAGCTGGAAAGTTATCATGGTCGTTGGAGCCGTGAGTTTCAGGCGCAGCGCCAGTCAATAGCGCATGGTTCATGGGTGATCGAAAACCGTCGGGGCCGTACATCTCATGAGTACTTTCCAGGCTGTTTATTGGGGTCGTCGGGTTTTAGTGATCAAACAGGCGAAGTATGGGGCTTTCATCTTGCGTGGAGCGGAAACCATCAGTGGCGCGCCGATGTGAAAAGTGATGGCCGCCGATTGCTACAGGCAGGAGAGTGGCTAATTCCGGGTGAAGTGATTTTACCGCAAGGGGAGAGCTATACCACACCAGAGCTTTTGGCTACCTATAGTCCAAAAGGTATTAATGGTATTCGTAATGTGAGTCACCGCTATGTACGTGAGCAGGTAATATCGTTTGATCAGGCTAAGGTACGCCCTGTTCATCTCAATACTTGGGAAGGTATCTACTTTGACCATGACCCAGAGTATATTTGTGAAATGGCGACCCAAGCAGCGAGCATTGGTGTCGAACGATTTATTATTGATGATGGTTGGTTTAAAGGCCGCAATGATGATAAGTCGTCTCTGGGTGATTGGACGCTTGATGCGACAAAATACCCTAACGGTTTAACTCCTGTTATTGAACACGTTAACGCGCTTGGGATGGAGTTTGGCATTTGGGTTGAACCTGAAATGGTCAATCCTGATTCAGACCTGTTTCGTGCTCACCCAGAATGGTTGCTAGCCGCTGAGGGCTACGCGCAGCCGACAGGGCGTTATCAATATGTCCTAAACCTGCAAAACCAAGATTGCTTTGATTACCTGTTTAACTGTCTGGATGACTTGCTACGTGAGCACAATATTGGATACGTAAAGTGGGACATGAACCGAGAGCTAGTTCAAGCTACTCATCAAGGCAAAGGCGCGGTACACGGGCAAACTCAGGCTTTATACCGATTGATTGATAAGTTGGTCGCGGTGCATCCCGAGGTCGAAATTGAGTCATGTTCATCAGGTGGTGGGCGAATTGATTATGAGATCCTAAAGCGCACGTGCCGTTTCTGGACTTCAGACTGTAATGATGCGTTAGAGCGTCAAACTATCCAAAAGAACATGGGGATCTTTTTCCCTCCAGAAGTGATGGGCGCTCATATCGGGCCCTATCATAGTCACACGACAAGACGAACCCATGATATCAACCTACGTGGTTTAACGGCGTTGAGTGGTCATATGGGGGTGGAGCTCGACCCAGTTAAAGAAAGTGAACAAGAGAAGCAAGCTTTTGCTAAGTACATTGCTCTGCATAAACACTATCGCGAGTTGCTTCATAGTGGTGAGGCGTTCTATCTAGATAGTGCTGATGATACTCGTTTGGTCTATGGGGTGACAAAAGCTCAACAAACGTTAATCACTGTGTGCCAAAAAGCGATGCCGGACTATGCACTTCCAGAACCACTTATCTTGGAGCACCTTGATCGTGCACGAGATTACAAAGTCACGTTAGTCGACTATCCACAATTAAGCGCGCAATTGATGAAACCAAGTGATGGCTGGTGGGAAGGGGAACCTATAGTCGTGAGTGGCGATTGGTTAGCAACACTTGGACTCAGTTTACCTATCTTAGACCCAGAAGCTTGTTTACTGCTAAGTATTGAAGCCGTTTAGCGAAAGGGGTACCAAGTTGGCTTGGTACCCTTTAAGTTTACTGACTGTCAGTAAAGAAATCGTTGTAGAGCATATACAGGTGCGCTGCACTCCAAGAGAAATTTGGAGCACCCTGCTGAGCACCGGTTAGCGGGCTATAGTTTTCTCTGATTGGGCCATCTTCCACTAAGCCATCAGCGTGGCTAAAGAAGGCTTTCGCCATTTCAACCGCATCGTCGCGGTAGCCATACTTCTCCATCCCCTTAAGGCCAAAGTAGAACTGATCGACCCATACGCGGCCACGCCAATAAATATCTGGACCAAAAGCAGGGTTGGATAACGCTGCTGTTCCTAGTGGAACATAGGTGTTGAACTCATTGTTGTCTTTCATCACTTTGACCACGGCATCTGCGTGCTCTTGGGTTGCCGCGCCATTAAACAGTGGCGACCAGCCTTCTGGGCCTTTGCCACGTTCGACGATAGGTTTGCCCGCACATCCGTTGGTAAGTGGTTTGTTTTCAATGCGAATATCGTAGAAATAGCCAGTGCTTTCATCGAACATACAAGTGTTGATGTAGTTAGCTAGATGATCTGCTTTAGCGCGAAACTGTTTGGCTTCTTCCGCTTTACCAAGTATGTCTGCCATGCCAGCTAGGTATTGGTTATCGCTAAACATATAGCTAGCCTGATCGACGGATTCTTGCAGCAAAGAGTAGCCAAGTAAGGTGCCGTCTTTCGCTCGGTTTTGAGCAAACTGTACATCCCAGTCACCACGCTTACCCCCTTGGGCTACATACTTGTCTAGCTGCTCTTTATCAATAAAGCCAAATACTGCCGCATCGTCTCGGCCAGATTCCCATGAAGCAGCTGTTTGGGCTGGGATTTCAATATGGTCATATTGGCCATTGGCGATGATTGCTTGATATTGATCGAGCCCGGTAAAGGTTTGCTCTTTGTTACCACGAGTGACAGTAAACAGCATCTGACCGTCTGGGGTATTGTGGGCTTTATCACGGGCGGCGCCATATTCAGGTACGCCATTACCATTGTTATCACGATTACGTAGCCACCAATTGTGGTAAGCAACCAGTTTTGGATACATCTCTTCTAGCCAAGCTTTATCACCAGTCGTTTTGTACACTTCCATTACGGCCCATGCGGCTAAACTCGGCTTCGTGTTACGCTCATTCCAGTTACCACCGTCACCGCCGCGCTCTGGGCTTAAGTTGTAAGCTAGCAAATCTGGTACATAGCCTTCATCCCACGGTCGCACCGGATCGTCAGCTTGGATTTGATAAGCGAACATCGCGCGAATATTGTCTTTCGCCACATCTGGATTGAAATGCGCCATCGCATAGGCTTGTTTCCATGTGTCCCAAGGCCAAGTTTGATTACCGGAGAACCATCGGGCGGTAACCGACGGAGTGACAGAGTCAAACTTCATCGCACCAGCGACTCCACGCCAGTTACCATTCAACGTTTCCATTGCTTTGACCGCGACGCGCTCTTGTGCTGGTGTAGCATTTGGGTTGCTCAGACCTTTTTCTAAATAGTCTTCCCAACGTTGAGCCGAAGCCTGTAAATATTGCTGTGGGTGGGCGAATACATCTTGGATCTTGCTCTGTTCAGCCTGATTTTCTTTCTCAGTCAGTACATGTGTGTATGTGGTATAGAGTGTTGTCGACCCAGGAACCTGTGCTTTGGAAACAAACTTATGTCCGTAGATCTTTGTCTCCATTGGGATTGATTTATGGATTTGGTATTCAGATTCACCCGAAGTTAACAATGTCCATGTCTCACGAACTTTGCCAAAGGTTACCTTGAGGCCGTCATCGGTTTTTACGATCTGACGATCATATTCAGGATAAGCTTGATCGATGGTTTTGTCGGATTGCGCGATGCCTTGTTTGGCGTGGTATTTTTCAAGCAACTCTCCATCCCAAACCAGATCGAGTGGGCTGTCTGACGTGATTTTAGTTTCTAGCAACGAAGTGCGATTAGTCGCGAAGCGTAAAGTCATTTCAATTTGCACATCGTCAGATGAAAGCTTTTGGACGAGTGCGCCAGGAAGACTGTAAGCCTCCATGTTGAACTCAACTTTCTGGCCATTTTTGTACACAGTTAAACGGTCAAAATTATTGGCCATGAAATTGATGTATTCTTCGGTCAGCAATGCCGTGCCTGGAAAACCTCCCATCCCCTCTTGATGATCAGGAAGTAGATGACCATGCCAAGCGCCATTGTCAAAGAATGGATTGAATCGTTGGTGGTCGTCAAAGTCATAATCACGCATATACTCTGGAGAACCAGTGCGGTCGATGACATTTTTGAATTGAGCAGCTTGCAGATCTGCGTTGTTTGAATCGGATATAGAGCCGCAGCCAGAGAGAGCGACAGCAGAACCAACAGCAACAGCGATTAAAGTTTTTCGTAGGGTCATGTAATTATCCTCGGTCAGCGACCTGAAGTTTGTTTGAGGTGATTCTATCGACCCTATTGGTTGGGGTTAAATAATCTTTAGTTAATATGTGATCTTTATTTAGTAAAGTTTTACTTTATTTTGCATTTGTCCAGTTAGTTATTGGAATGACAACAGAAGGTAGCTATAGAATTTGCCATCGATTGATTCTTGATGAGTGTGATAGAGTGAGTATTCACTTGTTTAAATTCAGGAAGAAGCTTTGAGTGGTAAGATAACAGTGCGAGCTTATAGCCGCTCCTCGAATGGACATCGTCATAGCCATCATCAGGTGTTGCTGCCTTTACGCGGCTATATTGATTTGACGTTAGATGGGCAGGCGGCGACAGTCTCTTATGGTGATTGTGTGGTGATTTTATCCGGTTGCTACCATGAGTTTCGTGCTCGTGAGGACTTTCGCTTTTTGGTGATTGATGTCAATGAGCTACCAAGTCAATTACTAGGACTAGAGCATCCAATTCTGGCACTCGATGAAGCAACGCATCAGTATATTAGTTTTATTGAGAAGCAGCTTGAGCAAGACATTTCCGGTGAGTTGGAAGAGAACATGTTGTCGCTCCTGTTTGAACTATTAGCTCGCCAGTGTTCCAGTAGCAAAATGGATATGAGGATCAAAAACAGTATCCAGTACCTTCATCAAGACATCGCTAAGAATCACTCAATTGACGAGCTCGCTCAGGTTGCCTGCTTAAGTGCGACTCAGTTTAAACACCTATTTAGCAAAGAAGTACAGCTTTCCCCACTTAAGTATCTAGCTAAGTTACGTATGGAAAAAGCGCGTACTTTGCTGATCAACACCGATATGCCGATCAGCCGGATTGCTGAGGAAGTGGGCTTTAGTAATCCATCTTCCTTTACGCGTAGTTTTAGTGGTTATTTTGGTTTGCCACCGAAAGCTTATCGCGCCCACGATTGAGTCTCGGCTGACAACGATACAAAACAATGCAAATGGCGACGATAGCCATTCCTAGCATAGTCAAAAGCGTTAACACTGTACCGAACAGCAGGTGGTCAAACAGATAGGTCAGCATGGGGATTGCGTAAAACAGTACGCTGACTTTATCTGAGCTGTCCCGTTTTACCATGTACATCAGCAGTAAGAGTGCCCCGACGGAAACCACCAAACTCATCCATAACACTGAGAAAACAAGCTCTGGCTGCCAATCAATATAGCCTTCAGTGCCCATGCTAAGCGCGATAAACACAAGGCTCGATAAAACACATTGATACCACATGGCTTGAAATGAATTCATCGTCACCTTGGTTTGCTTGATAGTGCCTATTGTGAGGGAGAGGAGCGCTAAGACGGAAAACAGTATTCCAGCCCATTGAATGCTATCAAGGCTTTGCGCACCAGCAATCGCGATAGTGAGTCCTGCGAAACCAACACCCAGTAAGATAAATTTACGCGCCCCGATTTTTTGCTTGCCAAGTAAGGGGGTTATCAAAGGTTGGATACCTAAAACCAATGTTACTAAGCCAGGAGACATGCCTGTTGCTATCGCCAGAATATAGAAAGTGAGATAGAACACCTGTAACAACAAACCGACCGACAAGACGGTTTTCAACTCTTCCCTGCTAGGTTTATGAAATTGAGTATTGAACAGTGATTTAGCAAGCAAACAAATGACGCTGACACTGACAAAAGAGATCACCGCACGTATTGCCAGAAAGCTCCATTCGGAAGAGAACTGTAATCCAAGTTTTACAATAACCGCACCACTGCTCCACATCACTAGGAATAGGATTGGAGCGAGGGAATCTAATTTAATCATCAGATTTAACCTTATAAATTCAACTATAGAGAATGATGCGGTGGCCACCTACATGGATAGTTACTATAGCTTGGCTAAATCGGAACAACTGATCCCATCGGACGGTTTTCTGTTCCTAGAGGTCGAAGTTGGTGAGAGCAAGGAAAAGAAAAAGCACCGCATGGGTGCTTTTAGTGCTAATGATATTATTGAGTGGTGTCGCTTTTAGCGAGCTGAAGTAACCATTGCTGACTTGTAATTTGTTGTGTGCCACATTCGACCATATAAGGTTTACCTGTGAACCAGCTTTTAGAGGCAACTTCGTTAATGAAGGTCTCGATATCTTTGACCTCATCTTGGGCATAGTCCCATTTATTTTTAATGTGCTCAGCGGCTTCAGTCGGGGTATAGGCTTTGCCGTTTCGATAAAAAGTACAGGATGATTGCTCAATCTTGCTGATTAAACTGTCTACATCATTTTGAATGCTGGCAGCTGCAGAAGTAGCCGACATCGCTAACACTATGACGAGATACAACCGTTTCATCACTTCCCCTTAATCCGTATTTGGCCTCGATCACTTACCCTGTTCGTCCTTATAGGTTCCACCAAGGTTTGAGTTCTAGTGGCTCGTTGAGTTCAACACGTTGTCCAAATTCAGGACTGACCATGGTGACACCGCGCTTTTCACTAATCTCCATCGCTTGCTGCATTGGTTCGTTCCAATCGTGCATAGCGAGATCAAAGGTACCGTTGTGAATTGGCATCATCACCTTACCTTTAAGATCAATGTGCGCCTGAACACTTTGCTCAGGGAACATATGGATGTCCGCCCATAAGCTATTGTAAGCTCCAGTTTCTATCATGGTGAAATCAAATGGTCCGTATTTATCACCAATCTCTTTAAATCCTGAGAAGTAGCCAGAGTCACCACTAAAGAAGACTTTATTCTGCTGACCGTTAATCACCCAGCTTCCCCATAAAGTGCCGTCGCGATCAGTCAGTCCACGTCCGGAGAAGTGTTGGGTTGGAGTCAGCACATATTCCACGCCATTGTGCACATGGGACTCCCACCAATTAAGCTCAACTATCTTCTCTTCAGGAACATCCCATTCTCTCAAGGTTTGACCAATCTTCAGCGGCACAATAAATACCGTGACTTTTTCGGTCAGTGTTTTGACCGACGTTTTGTCGAGATGATCATAATGGTCATGACTGATCAGAACGGCGTCAATACTTGGTAGCTCTTGTAGCGATATAGGCGGCTGATGGAAGCGCTTTGGCCCAGCCCATTGTACGGGAGATGCTCGGTCACTAAACACAGGATCTGTCAGGATGAGCTGCTGATCGATCTTCATCGCGATACTTGAATGGCCTAAGCGATAGAGAACATCTTGCTGTTCATTGGCAAGTTGCTCCGTTGTCATCGCATGGACGGGCAAATCAAAGCTTGGCGTTGGGTTAAGGCGCTCAGTCGTGAAATAGGCTTTTGCGATCTTCAGGATGTCACCAAAGCCGCTTTTGTATTCAAGCTCAGTGTTGGCAAACTTCTCTGGGTATTGCTTACCCGCTGCTTTATCTGAACTAGAACAAGAGATGATAGAGGTGGTCATAATTATCGCTCCTACAGTAGCTAACAATGTGCGTTTCATAGTGACTATCCTAAAGTAAACTGTACGGTGTAGTTTACATACTTTGCTTTTAAAGTAAACTACTTGGTGTAAAATAGATCTCAGCAGAATGAGGTAGGATCGTTAACTCTATGAAAGTTAGAAAAAAAGGTCGTAGCGAAATCAAACGTGAGGCGATATTGGTTGCGGCAAAGCAGGCTTTTCAGGAATTTGGTGTGCAAAATACCAGTATGGATAAGCTATCTGCGATGGCTGAGGTTTCTAAGCGAACGGTTTACAACCACTTTGAATCTAAAGAAGCGATTGTCATGGAACTGCTGGCGGAGTTATGGCGCACTTCAATGGCTGAACATGAAATAGCGGGGCTTGCTGAACTGACATTAGAGCAGCAGCTTATCGCACTGCTTGAAAGCGAGATTAATGTTGTGACAGAACCTCACTATGTTGATCTAGCTAAAGTGGCTTTGAGCTACTTCTTCCATAAGCCGGATGAGCTTAAAGAGCAAGAAGCGAAGATGGCAAAGCAAGAGACTGCGCTGTTTCGTTGGCTAATTGAGCAGAAGGAGCAGAAGACGCTCATTATTGAGGACGTGGTTGTGGCGAGTACCCAGTTGCACAGCTTAGTTAAAGGCAGTGCCTTCTGGCCTCAGGTTCTGGGAATGAAACCTTCGCTGACCAAGCAAGAGGCGAGGGTATTGGCAGAGCAAAGCACCCGTTTGTTTATGAGTCAGTACCGCGCTTAGCGACATATTAAAAAGCCCTTACCATTATGGTAAGGACTTTAATTTTACAATGTTCAACAGACCCTAGGCTTGTTTAGCTGTGTGTAACTTTACCTCTTTGCTTGCCTGTTTTTTCTCGAATCGAGAGATCCACCACCATGCAAGGCCAGAGAATACCGCGGTCATAAAGACGTTGATGAAGAAGGCACGTACTAAATCAACGCCTGTCGGGAAGGCTGATGCAGTCATACTTACCACAAAGATGGTGATCAATACCGACACCACACCCATACCAAACTTGCGTGAGCCCATACGGAAATCACGTGGCGTATCATCATGTTTTAGGCGGAAGATGAAGTAAGCAGCCATGATAAAGATTGGCGGTAGCATCGCAGTACCAGCGGTCAAGTTGATTGCTTGGTTCATCATGTCTTGCACGGATTCTGAACCAAAGCCATTCACAACCAACATCACGACGACGAAGGCAAACTGCCACCAAGCTGCGCGAACTGGCACACCGTGCTCATTAAGCTCAGTGGTTTTCTCACCGTAGACGCCTTTTGGAATCTCCGAGAAGTGGATTTTCACTGGAGCCGCTGTCCACATCATCATAGAGCCAAACATTGCGATAAAGAGAATGATCCCAACAAAGCGGCCAACCACTAAGGTAGAAACCTCGAAGTACTGAGCCATACCGGTAAAGATTTCGACCATACCACCTGCGTAAGTGAGGTCTTCGCGAGGGACAAAAACGTTAACCAGTAGTGAGCCAAGCGCATACATAGCACCGATCAGAACACCTGCCATGATGATCACCTTGATAAAGGCTTTCTGACCACCTTTGACATCTTTGAGGTAAGCGGCTGCGGTTTCTGCACCACCGGCTGCTTGGAAGATCCAACACATAATGCCTAAGGTTGCCCAGTTAATTGTTGGGCTCATCGCTTCTAAGGTAATCGGTTCAGCTGGTGTGTATTCACCACCGCCTAACGCCATTAACGCGCCAAGGACGTAAATAGCGAACAGAGCAAAGACGCCGTATGCCACAATCTCTGAAATCTTACCCAGCCAGCTCGCACCTTTAGTTGAGATATGAGTCGCCGCAGCAAAGAGAACAATCGAAATAATCGATGTCACCATAGGTGAGAAGGTGTACTCATAGCCGAGCATAGCGTATGAGGCGTAAGCAATAACGTTGGGTAATAGGGAGACAAACCAGAACAGGTTTACAAACCAGTATAAGAAAGAACCTAAGTATGCGGCTTTAGTGCCTAACGGTTGTTTCAGCCAGTCATACATACCGGACTCTGAGTTCTTATTGGCCGAAACAAACTCGGCAATAATGAACACAAAAGGAATGAAGTAAACGATGGTTGCGAGTAAGAAAATAGGCGCTGAACTTAAGCCTAATTCAATGTTGTTGTTTACGATGTTACGGACGTTAAATACCGCCGCAAAGGTCATCGACAGCAGGGCAAACTTGCCAATGGTGCCACGCATAGATTCAGACATAGAGTCCTCCGATGAATCACGTCAATTCCTTTGGTACTAAAAGTCACACTGCTATTGAGCGTTCTATCATCCTGCGCGAATAGTAGGCTATGCCGCGTTAGAGTCCAGCGCTGTCACTGGCTTTTGTGACTTTAGTACCTCAGGGGTTGTAGTCGTTATTGTTTGGGTCAGTTGTGCTGACCCTGTAAGTTGTATTTATTTATTCAGGAAATAGCCGTCTTCGATGGTCACTTTAAGCACCACTTTTCGAACTCGGTTATTTCCGTGGAAACGGTAGGCATTGTTGTTGTCGAAGATGGCAACTTGGCCTTCTGTGAGTTCACGTGTCGCACCTTGACCATAGAAATATTCTCGATCCGTTTCATCACGGTACTTATCGGCGCGCTCAAGCTGAGATTTTTCAGCGAATTCGACGGTTTCTCTTCCTTCTATGTAGTAATGAACATCGAAGTAGCGTCGGTTACCTTCAAAGGTCTCGGTATGACGAGCAACGCCATCTTCAACCATGTAAACCAATGAATCTCCAATTGAATGCATGACGCCATCTTTGATATTGGCTATGTTTTCAATCGCTTCTATACAGCGGTTCCACTTGCGGCCATCGCGGTAAACGACTTTGAATTGCGCTAAGCTCTCTAACACGATCATGGGTTATGCCTCATTTGCTGTAGTTGAAGTAAAGAAACCTTGTTCAAAGCGGTGCTGTGCCATTGTCTGTGCACTGCAATCTCCCGTTTGTAGCGGAACGAGTGTCAGCCCGTAGCGGAACTCATCCATATATACTCGGTAAGAGTCGAGCACTTCGCTACCCCAAGAGTTTGAGCCAAGCCCCATCAATTTATGGTCTAAGTTGAGGGTGATATAACCGCTCTTTTCTAGCTCAATCGTGTGCTGTGCTTGATGTAGGTTTTGATTGGTGTAGAACCAAGCGCTGAAGTTGATCTCTTGCTCAGGTTTCACTAACAAACCGGTACCATTGCGGTTGGTTAACGCCGCCCAGCGAACCTGTTGGCGATTGCCGTTGTTCTGAGGGAATGGGTAGTTCTCAAACATGTCGGCAACTGTGCTGTGGTAAACATCAATCAGGTTTGCCTGCTTGCTATCTTGATAGTTTTCTTCAGGGCCACGACCGTAGTATTTCACTTGGTCAAACTCGCCGTTGATACCAAGATCTAGGCCGATAACTGGAATGACATGAGGGTAGTCGCCGTAACGTTCACCGCTCAGTTCTAGGTTTAATTGGCCGTCAGCACTCACTTGGTAGCGGTATTCGCAGCGCATACCAAAATCAAACACGGGCGGCGCAATGATGCTGGTGGCGGTGATCTCTACTTTTCCATCAAGATGCTCAAGGTGAAGGGTGCGGAAATGCTCTTGCATGATTTGCAGGTGAGCGGGTTCCCACAGACCTTCGTGCTCTTGTTTATGGTTATCGATCATCGGCTTAAAGAAGTTCAGTTTAGGTTCTGATTGAATCAGCTCTTCGCCATTGACAATCCAAGAGGTCAGCTTGCCATTCACTTTCGAGAAGTTAAGCGCAAAGTTATTACCTGAGATCAGGTAGTTAAGGCGGCTCTCTTCAACGTTAAGTGGTGTCGCATTTTGATTAATGAAGCTTGGTTCTATCGCCGTGCTTTGTTTGAGCTGGTATTGGTAAATAGCTATCTCATGGTTTGCGGCGCTGTACAGAGTGCGCGTATCTTTGCGTACCGTGAAGTTAATGAAGACTTCACGTTCATCAAGTTCAGGGATGGCGATATTAATTTCACGCGCTGAGTTCGCGCTAAGCTGTTCCACTTTGAACTGAACGCTGCGTAGTGTTTCACCTTCAGCGCGAATATCTGCGGTGATGGTGTAATCATTGAGGTCGCTAAACCAGAGTTTGTTTTCAACAATGAACTTGCCTGCTTGCTCATCCATAGCGCGGATTTTCACTGGCGCAATCACTTGCTTGTACTCTTTAAGCCCCGGACCAGGCGTTTGATCTGGATAAATCAAACCATCCATACAGAAGTTGTAATTGTTCGGGTAGTCACCGTAATCACCGCCGTATTTGTAGAAGGATTGGCCTTTTTCATCACGAGCTAAAATGCCGTGATCACACCATTCCCAAACGTAGTGGCCTTGAATGTGATCATGTTGGTAGAACACATTTTGGTACTCAGTTAAACCGCCTGGGCCATTCCCCATTGCGTGGGCGTATTCACAGATAATGCGTGGCTTCTCGTGAGGAAACTCACCAAAGTAGTTCATCAGTTGAGCACGGGAATACATGGTTGAAATCACGTCGACCACTTCAGCATCTCGGTCTTCTTCGTAATGCACTAGGCGAGTGTCATCAATCGCTTTGGTCGCCTCATACATCGAACGAATATTGCAGCCATAGCCAGACTCATTGCCTAGCGACCACATAATGATTGAAGGGTGGTTTTTTTGGGCATGAACATGACGTTCTGCTCGATCAACAAATACCGCTTCCCATGCTGCGTCGTTAGTGATTCGGCTGAGATCGCCAACGTTAGCAAAACCGTGGGTTTCTACATCCGTTTCTGCCATCACAAACAGGCCGTAAATATCACACAGTTCGTAGAAGCGTGGGTCGTTCGGGTAGTGAGCAGTACGTACAGAGTTGATGTTGTGCTGTTTCATCAAGACTAAGTCTTTTTCTACACGCTCCATTCCGACAGCGCGACCTTTCAGATGATCGTTGTCATGACGGTTAACGCCATGCAGCATCACATACTGGTTATTGATGTAGAACAGACCATCGCGCACCTTAATGTCACGAAAACCTACTCGTTGCGGAATGACTTCCACGGTTTTGCCTAGGTTGTCTTTTAAGATCAGAATCAGTTGGTAAAGATAAGGATTTTCTGCCGTCCAGTGGATTGGTGCATCCATTTCAATCTCAAAGCGAGCTTGTGTAGTGGTATCGATAGTCAGGTTTCTGCAAGAGCCTTGTGCGACAACCTGATCTTTATCCATTAGTGCATAGTCAAGCGCGTAGCCCGAAGTTTGGAGGGCAGATAAGTTTTCCAGTTCTACTTGGCAAGAAAGGGTTGCTGCGCGGTAATCTTCGGCGAAATCCGTGCGAACGGTGAAGTCCTGTACGTGAACTTGCTCTTTACCGACTAGGTAAACATCACGGAAGATCCCCGCAGTCCACCACATGTCTTGGTCTTCGATATAAGTAGAGTCTGCCCACTGCATAACGCGCACTGACAGTAGGTTTTCACCTTGCTGAACGAACTGAGAAATATCAAATTCAGCGGT
The DNA here is from genome assembly GCF_059834185.1 of Vibrio sp. R10-SG3-ISO10. NCBI lineage: Bacteria > Pseudomonadati > Pseudomonadota > Gammaproteobacteria > Vibrionales > Vibrionaceae > Vibrio > Vibrio sp. R10-SG3-ISO10. Next base: position 102,145 of record NZ_JCBDHG010000007.1, on the reverse strand, counting down.
TAAGCGGCTGCCTTTACTAAAGCCTGCATACTTACCGTTTACATACACTTCGAAGTAGGTTTCAACGCCGTCAAATTTAATGATCGTTTGCTTGTTATCCCAGCTCTCACCTAGGGTGAAGGTGCGTTGGTAAGCACCGGTTGGGTTATCGGTTGGCACGAACGGCACATCAATTGGGAACGGGAAACCTTCGTCGGTGTACTGAAGGTCGCCGTGGCCTTCCATTTGCCACATGTTCGGAACTGTAATTTGGCCCCATTGGGTCATCTTTTGTGAATAGAACTCTTCAGGAACCAACAGAGGGTTAGTGAAGAAGTTAAAGTTCCATTGACCGCTCAGAAGCATAAAGCGGCTGCTGAGTTCGCGTTGGAAGGTTTGAGCTGTTTTCACTGAGTCATAAGAGAAGAAGTAAGCACGTGGTGCCATACGGTTCTCATGCAGATGTAGGAAGTTTTCCCAGTTGTTCACGTTTACTCTCCCTCGGCTAAAACGATCGAATGATCATGCCGACGTTGTAATGAAATAATTGCTCATTGAGCATCTGGGAAAGATATTAGTAAAAGTTTTACTAAAATAAATTTGTGAAAACGTTTTACTTTAACTTGATCACGATTTATTGACTGAATTGTCTGAAAGCTGTGATCTGTTTAAAAGAGTGAATATTGAACAGTAAATGTGTAGAAGCTAACCACTAAGCGCTGGGGTAGAGAAAGGGAGGTAATAAAAAAGCGCTGAAAATCAGCGCTTTATGTGAGTAATTAGCAGTGGGAACTACTTCTTGGTAGTGTCTCGCAGCTTGAGTTTACTTGGGACGTAAACTTGCAAAGGGAGCGCTCGTCCATCGCGCGCTTTTTCGATCAGCAAGTTAACTCCCTGAATTCCCATCATTTCAGAGTGAATTCTTACTGTTGAAAGAGAGGGGAAGGTGAACTTTGCGGTTGGAATATCGTTAACACTAATCAGTGAAATGTCTTGTGGGATATTAAGGCCGTGTTCATGAATCGCACGCAATACACCAATCGCAATTGAATCAGATGCAATAAAAAGTGCGTTAGGGTAGTCCGGTTTAGCGAGCATTTCCTTAGCTAAATCATATCCTGACGAACTGGTAAAATCGCCGCGGTAGATATCATCTAGAGAGACAACACCTTTTAACTGCCCATATTCTGCAAAGGCAATTTCACGAATATCGGCACTATTCGGTTCGTCTTGACCGCCGATGAAACCGATACGTTGATAGTCTTGAGCGATGAAAAAGTCGGTGATTTCTTTGCTAATGCGCACGAGGTCGATGTCTACCGAATCATATTCACAGTTCGCGTCACTGAAATCGACATAACAGATATTATCGGTGAGTTTTTGGACTTCAGATAAAACATTTGGATGACTGCGACCAACTAAAAGGACACCAGTAACCTTATTGCCTTCAAGATAGATTTCATTGTTATAACAGTTAGTTAGCTCGATGCCTAATTTGTCACATTGGGTCTCAATACCATGGCGAATCGACAGATAATAAGGGTCATTCACTTCTGCTTCTTGCTTGTAGTTGTAGACAGCAAGAAAGTGGTGATTGTGCTTTTTCCCCAGTCCAGCACGTTTTGAGCTACTGGTTTTGTATTCTAACTTTTCTGCAATTTCCAGAATGCGGTGCTTGGTTTCTTCTTTCACACTGAGTGTCGGATCATCGTTTAAGACTCGCGAAACCGTCGCTAAAGAAACGCCTGCCTCAGTTGCAATATCTTTTAGTGTTGCCATGTGTTCTTACATCCCTTTTTGAGCGGGCAATCTAACTATTGGTCTCTATTGTAAACAAACACACTGATGAAGTACTAATTTTTAGTAAAAATTGTTGTCAGCTTTGCCCTGAGTGTAAAGCTGCAGAGATGGTTAGCTAGAAAACCAATAAAAACAGGGGTTAAAAGGGATTTTAAGCCCAGCGTTAAAATCATTTTCTGCCTAATATCTTCCCTCTTCTAATGAATGATTTTGTGGAAACGTTTACACAATGCGAATTTGATCACGGATCTGTATGCGGTTTGATTGGTAGACTTTTTCCAACATCAAGTATTGAGTATTTAGTGCTCAAGATTATCTGGAGAGCAAACAGTGAAAGTTCTAGTCACAGGTGGGATGGGATACATCGGCAGTCATACCTGCGTTCAAATGATTGAAGCAGGGATGGAACCAATTATCGTAGACAATCTAGCTAACTCAAAACAACAAGTGTTGAGCCGCGTTGAAGGGTTAACGGGTAAACAGCCAAAGTTTCATATGGGCGATATCCGAGACGAGGCGTTTCTAGACACTGTGTTTGCGCAGCATGACATCGACGCCGTTATTCATTTCGCTGGACTTAAAGCGGTCGGTGAATCGGTGACAAAACCACTTGAGTACTACGATAACAATGTTAACGGCACCTTGGTCTTGGCGCGTTGTATGCGTAAAGCTGGCGTGAAAAGCATTGTGTTCAGCTCTTCAGCAACCGTGTATGGCGACCCGCAAACTGTGCCAATTACTGAAGACTCTCCAACAGGGGCCACAACCAACCCCTATGGTCGCAGCAAATATATGGTCGAGCAGTGTTTGAGTGATCTCTTCAATGCAGAGAGTGATTGGAGCATCACGCTACTACGCTATTTCAATCCGGTGGGGGCCCATCCATCAGGCACCATGGGTGAAGACCCGCAAGGTATTCCAAACAATTTAATGCCTTTCATTGCTCAAGTTGCAGTGGGACGACGCGAATCTTTAGCGGTATTTGGGGATGACTACCCAACACCAGATGGCACTGGAGTTCGTGACTATATTCATGTGATGGACTTGGCCGATGGTCATATTGCAGCGCTAAAATCTGTTGGGGATAAAGCGGGCTTACATGTTTACAACCTAGGTACGGGTAAAGGTTCCAGTGTGCTTGAGATGGTGAATGCATTTGGTGCAGCTTGTGGTGCGCCTATTCCTTACGAAATCTGTCCACGTCGCCTAGGGGATATTGCTGAATGTTGGGCGAGTACAGATAAAGCGCAGCGAGATTTAGCTTGGAAAGCCACTCGCAGTGTCGATGAAATGACGGCTGATACATGGCGCTGGCAATCAGAAAACCCAAACGGCTATTCCCCTGCGTAACAAGGTTGCACTCCAATTTCATTGGCGAATGCACAAAGGTATTTTTAAAAGTTGAGTAAGTAATATGTCGAGTATTGAGTTTAACCCAGTTGATCATCCACACCGCCGCTACAACCCGCTGACAGGGCAGTGGATTTTAGTTTCACCGCATCGCGCTAAACGTCCATGGAGTGGGGCGGATGAAACTCCTGCTACTGCTGATTTGCCAAGCTATGACGGTAAGTGTTTTTTATGCCCGACGAATGAGCGTATTTCTGGTGATGTGAACCCTGATTACCAAGGCACTTATGTATTTAACAATGATTTTGCTGCTTTGATGACTGACTCACCAGAGGCGCCCGAATCAGAAAATCCATTGTTTAAAACTCAGGGTGTAACAGGGTTGAGCCGGGTTATCTGTTTCTCTCCAGATCACAGCAAAACTTTACCTGAGCTTGCCGTTGAAAAAATTCGTGGCGTGATCGATACCTGGAACGAACAAATTGAAGAACTAGGTAAAGACTATGTATGGGTGCAAGCGTTTGAGAACAAGGGCGAAGCCATGGGCTGCTCTCAGCCGCATCCGCATGGTCAGATTTGGGTGAACAGTTTTCTACCCAATGAAATTGAGCGCAAAGAGCAAAATCTAAAAGCTTACTATCAAGAAAAGGGCACCAATTTACTGGTCGATTATGTTCAAGCTGAATTGAAAGATGGCGAGCGTATTGTAGTGGAGACCGAACACTGGGTAGCACTAGTCCCCTACTGGGCGGCTTGGCCATTTGAGACCATGCTACTACCGAAAACGCATATTCGCCGTATGAGTGAGCTGACAGAAAACCAGCGTGATGATTTGGCTGTGGCAATCAAAAAACTCACCAGTCGTTATGACAACTTATTCCAATGCTCTTTCCCTTACTCAATGGGTTGGCACTACGCACCTTTCTTTGAACAGGGTACGGATATTGAACATTGGCAACTACACGCACTCTTCTATCCGCCACTGCTGCGCAGCGCAACGGTTCGTAAATTTATGGTGGGATACGAAATGCTGGCAGAAAGTCAGCGTGATTTAACCGCAGAGCAAGCCGCGCAGCGTCTGCGTGATTTGAGCGATATTCACTACAAAGAACAGTAGCCTCTGTCTTATTTAAGTTGCAGGTATTTAAGAGGCGTCATAATCGTGGTTTTAGATTGAGCCGCTATTAGAGAATTAAACAGTTTGAGAATTTACTATGTCTGATCTAATCCAAAACGTAAAAACTTCTTTTCAACAAGCGCTAGGCTATGCACCAAGCCACATTGTCCAAGCACCGGGGCGCGTTAATTTGATCGGTGAGCATACCGACTACAATGATGGTTTTGTTCTGCCATGTGCCATTGATTACCAAACTGTCGTTGCAGCAGCTAAGCGTGACGACAACATAGTCCGTGTCGTCTCGGTTGATTATGGCAATGAGCTTGATGAGTTTGATATCAGCCAAGAGATCACCTTTCAGCAAGACAAAATGTGGTCGAACTACATCCGTGGTGTAGTGAAGTACCTTATCGCACGCGGTTATGAGTTTAGTGGCGCGGATATTTCTGTCAGCGGTAACGTTCCTCAAGGCGCAGGGCTAAGCTCATCAGCAGCGCTTGAAGTGGTGATTGGTCAGACATTTAAGGTGCTTTATAACCTAGAAATATCTCAGGCTGAGATCGCTCTTAATGGTCAGCAAGCTGAGAACGAATTTGTCGGATGTAACTGCGGCATTATGGACCAGATGATTTCTGCTGAAGGTAAAGAGAACCACGCAATGCTGCTTGATTGTCGTAGCCTAGAAACGCAGGCGGTTTCAATGCCTGAAAACATGTCAGTGGTGATCATTAACTCGAACAAAAAGCGTGGATTGGTCGATAGCGAATACAACACTCGCCGTGAGCAATGTGAAGAAGCGGCTCGCATCTTTGGTGTAAAAGCGTTGCGTGATGTCACTATTGAGCAGTTCATTGCTAAGGCGTCTGAATTAGATGAGTTAGTAGCAAAGCGAGCGCGCCATGTGATCAGCGAGAACGACAGAACGGTCGAAGCGGCTGATGCGTTGCGTAATCACGACATGAAGCGCATCGGAGAGTTGATGGCACAGTCCCATGCCTCTATGCGTGACGACTTTGAAATCACAGTCAAAGAGATCGACACCTTAGTTGAGATCGTTAAACAAGTGATCGGTGAGCAAGGTGGCGTTCGTATGACAGGAGGCGGTTTTGGTGGTTGTATTGTTGCGGTTATGCCACCTGAACTTGTCGAGCCAGTAAAAGCGGCGGTTGCAGCACAATATCAAGCTGCGACTGGACTTAAAGAGTCTATCTACGTGTGCCAAGCTAAACATGGCGCGGGTGTGGTGGAGTAACTTAAATGATGACTCATCCTCTTTTTGAGAGTATGACTAAGCAGTCTGCCTATGATGGGCATCCTGCTCAGTTAATTGAATTGACCAATGCTAGAGGGGTTAGCATTGTGTTGATGGACATCGGAGCTACGTGGCTCAGTTGTCGTTTACCTTTGGCGTGCGGGGAGCAGCGCGAAGTCTTGCTTGGTGTAGGGGCTATGGCTGACTTTGAGTGCCAACAAAGTTACATGGGGGTAACGGTTGGTCGCTATGCAAACCGCATTGCCAATGGTCTTTTTGATCTCGAAGGTCAGCAAGTTCAATTGGTGACGAATCAAGCGGGCAATTGCTTACATGGTGGCGTCACTGGCTTTGATAAGCTGCGCTGGGAAATTGTCGAGCAAAGCGCTCAAAGGTTGACTTTTAGTCTCCAATCTCCAGATGGTGACCAAGGCTTCCCCGGTAATCTAAGTGTCTCTGTCACTTATCAGCTCGATAACGACGGCAGCGTCTCGATTGAATACTTTGCTCACACCGACAAAGCAACGCCAGTCAATCTGACGAATCATGCCTACTTTAATCTCAATGGAGCGGGCAGCGAGTTAGACGCGCGCCATCATACTTTGAATGTTTGTTCGGATTACTATTTGCCAACCAGCGATGTGGGGATTCCACTCGGTGAGCTGGAAAGTGTGAGTGGCACTGGATTCGACTTTCGCGTGGCAAAAAGCATCACGCAAGACTTGCTGCAAGACAAACAACAGCAAGCGGCGAAAGGCTATGATCACAGCTATTGGTTTGAGCCAAATCGCGACCTAACATTACCTGTTGCCAGCCTAGTTAGTGAAGACAGCTTAGTGACTATGCGAGTGTTAACCGATAAGCCCGCAATGCAGCTTTATACTGGTAATTGGTTAGCAGGAACCCCAGCGCGCGATGGGGAAGAATATGCAGACTACGCAGGCGTAGCATTGGAAACCCAATTTTTACCTGATTCGCCTAACCACCCAGAATGGCAGCAACCAAGTTGTATTCTCTACCCAGAACAGGAATACAGGTATAAAACCACCTATCAATTTGCTTTCTAATTTAGCTTCGAACAGACCCTAGTAACGCCAGTCTGACAACTGGCGTTAAAACCCTTCAAATTCGTCAATCGCGGCTCTTGCTTCAGAGAGAGAACACCCCGACTGAGTAACGAGCTGATTGATTGTGATATTTGGTGACTCAGCAATGATGGCTGACAGATCAACAACGGGAGTGGGCAAAGCTTTATCGATCGCTTTCACAATCCACAATGTATCTTCCGTAACCAAGTATTGTTTGAGTTCTCTTAACGCTTGTTCCTCTCCACTCAGCAACCAATGTCGAGAGCGTCGGATACGCTTTACTTGGCAGCCATAAGCAACAATCGCGCTGATAACCTGCGCTTTATCGTTAACGCGGTGAACAAAACTGTTTAACGGAACGGAAATCATGGTGAGTCAATTAAGGGGGTTAATAGATGTCACTTTATCGCAACACACCTCAATTCGCCACGCTCTCTATTTCCATGTGGAGTTGATAGATTTTCTCTATCTCGATTGATAGCGATTCCCTATCAGAGCAATAGAAACGTTCAAATTTACCTATCAACCTGGTCAGGGCAATATAACTCCATCGACGCAAGGCAGCGTTCAAACACTAGATTAGAAAGAGAGTAAAATCATGATCAACACACAAATCAAACCATTCTCAGCAACAGCATTTAAAAACGGCGAGTTCGTAGATATCACAGAGCAAGACGTGAAAGGCAAATGGGCAGTATTCTTCTTCTACCCAGCTGATTTTACTTTCGTATGTCCAACTGAGCTTGTAGACCTACAAGAGAAGTACGCTGAACTTCAATCACGTGGTGTAGAAGTTTACTCAGTATCAACGGATACTCACTTCTCACACAAAGCGTGGCACGATACTTCTGACAAGATCGGTACTATCGAATACTTCATGGTAGGTGACCAAACTGGCACTATTACTAACAACTTCAACGTGATGCGTGAAGGTCAAGGTCTTGCTGACCGTGCTACTTTCCTAATCGACCCAGAAGGTACTATCCAAGCAATGGAAATCACTGCTGAAGGTATCGGTCGTGACGCAGAAGACTTACTACGTAAAGTTAAAGCAGCACAGTACGTTGCAGCAAACCCAGGTGAAGTTTGCCCAGCGAAATGGAAAGAAGGTGAAGAGACTCTAGCGCCATCTCTAGACCTAGTAGGTAAAATCTAACCTCATTACCAGGTTTGTACAGGTATGCCTTGCTCTGCTCCTATTGAGCTTGGCATACCGCCCTTACTGATAAAGCCATACCCGAATAGGGTGTGGCTTTTTGCGTTTGATTTTTTGCAGAAAAGAATTCTGATGGCGTGGAGTTTTCGATAGGTTTTACCTACCAAACTAATAGAAACGTTCAAATTTACCTATCTACGACCGCAGGGCAATATAGCTTCATCAGCGCAGTAGAGCGCATCTGAATCACAAATGAATAGTAGGTAATATCATGTTAGACCAAGCGATGAAGCAGCAGCTTAAAGCATACCTAGAAAACTTAAAAACAGACGTTCAGCTTGTATTGAGCCTTGATGAAAGCGAAACAGCAAGCAAGCTCCAAGCACTGGCGGATGATATCGCTTCACTGACAGACAAAATCCAAGTAACGCGTGACGACAACGCAAGCTCACGCAAACCAATTATGCAGGTTGTGAACCGAGCACAAGGTACAGCAATTGGTTTTGCAGGCTTGCCAATGGGTCACGAGTTTACTTCTCTGGTTCTCGCTCTTCTTCACAGCGGTGGCCACCCAATCAAGCTAGAAGCGGAAGTGATTGAGCAGATCAAGCAGCTAGACCAAGCATTAAACGTGGAAATCTTTATTTCACTATCATGCCAAAACTGTCCTGAAGTAGTTCAGGCGTTCAACATGATGTCTGCGATTAACCCTCTAATCAAAACAACCATGATTGATGGTGCTGCATTCCAAGATGAAGTGAAATCACGCGATATCATGGCGGTGCCTAGTGTCTTCATCAACGGTGAGCTGTTTGGTCAAGGCCGTATGTCATTGGCTGAGATTCTTAACAAAGTTGATTCCGGTGCAGCAGCGAAAAAAGCAGCCAGCCTAAACGAACAAGCACCATTTGATGTTTTGGTTGTTGGTGGTGGTCCTGCGGGTTCTTCAGCGGCAATCTACGCAGCACGTAAAGGTATTCGCACAGGTGTCGTCGCTGAGCGCTTCGGTGGTCAGGTGATGGATACGATGGCGATTGAGAACTTTATCTCAGTCAAAGCGACAACCGGTCCTAAGTTAGTTGCGAGTCTAGAAGAGCACGTTAAAGAATACGGCGTGGAAGTAATGACTGAGCAACGCGCAGCCAACATTATCGATGCAGAGCAGACTGAAGATGGTTACATCCATGTTGAGCTTGAAAGCGGCGCAGTACTAAAAGCTCGTACAGTGATTACCAGTACAGGTGCACGCTGGCGTGAAATGAATGTTCCTGGTGAGCAAGAGTACCGTAACAAAGGGGTTGCTTACTGCCCACACTGTGATGGTCCATTATTTAAAGGCAAGAAAACAGCGGTAATCGGTGGTGGTAACTCAGGTATTGAAGCGGCGATTGACCTAGCCGGTATTGTTGAACATGTTACCGTTCTAGAGTTTGCAGACACCCTACGTGCTGACCAAGTTCTGATCGATAAAGCCAATGCGACAGCTAATATTGAAATCATCAAGATGGCGCAAACCACACAAGTGCTAGGCGACGGCAACCGTGTTACTGGCTTGGAATATCAAGATCGCAACACAGGTGAGATTAAGAAAATCGAATTAGCCGGTATCTTTGTTCAAATTGGTCTTATGCCAAACAGCGAATGGTTGAAAGGTACTAAGGTTGAGCTTTCACCACGCGGTGAAATTGAAATCGATGCGCACGGTGCAACTACGATGAGCGGTGTCTTTGCTGCGGGTGATGTAACTACGGTTCCGTACAAGCAAATCATCATCGCTATGGGTGAGGGGGCAAAAGCAAGCTTAGGCGCGTTCGACTACCTAATTCGCACACCTGCTCCAGCAGAGGTTGCTGAAACGGCGTAAAGCGCTTATCCCTGTCCATATTCATTTGCAAACATTTTGTCGGTAATTTCGACGCCACTTCCAAGCGATTGGAAGTGGCTTTTTTTTGTATGTGTGCTGCGACTACTTACCCTCAAACCATTTCTGAGTGAAGTCGATAAAAGCGGCAAGCTTGCTGCTGCTGCGCAGTTGCGGTGGGTAGATGAGATAAATATTGCTTCTGGCAATAAAGTAATTCGGTAGTAGTTGTATTAACTGCCCACTATCTAATGAAGGCTGCACCAAGTAGCTTGGCATTTTTATGATCCCCTTGCCTTGTTGCGCGGCCGTCAGAAGCAGTAAGTTGTCGTTGATCAGCATATCGCCATTAGTTTCTACCTCAATGCTCTTAGTATTATCGATAAACTGCCAGCGACGTAAGTTGGGATCGGACAAACAGTTGTGATGGACCAGTTCGTCTGGGTGACTGGGTACGCCATGTTTCTCTAGATATTCTGGAGACGCACAGCAGATGTGTTGATAAGGAATTAGCTTCTTTGCCACCATGTTGTCGGGTGGATTGTTGGTGGCTCTAATTGCTAAGTCGAAATGACTTTTGGTCAGATCTTCGCGGTTATAACCGACATCGAGATCAAACTCGATTTCAGGGTATTGCTGCTGAAATTGATGACAAATATCGATCAAGAAGCGATGGCTAAAAATGGTGGGTGCAGTAATTCGAAGTAGGCCACTGACATCGCTTTTGGTGTGGTCGAGCTCTTTTTCTAACTCGACGATCGATGTATTAATAAACTGCATCTTAGCGAGAATTTTTTCTCCCGCTGCAGTTAGGCGCACATTGCGTGTCGAACGAATCAGTAGACTTGTATCTAATTCTTGCTCTAGCTGATTGATTTGTGAAGAAAGGTAGCTGCGTGAAATGCCTAAATTTTCCGCGGCCTTAGAAAAGCTGAGCTGCTTTGCGACTTCACTAAACAACGCATATCGTTCAAAGCGTTTGTGCATCTTCTGCATATCTGACTCACCTGAGTTCTTGAATCTGTCGTTAATTATATCGTTCTATATAGGAAATTAAATCTCATCTATTGTGCTGTATATCGAATTATCTTTTCTTGTTAGCTAGTTTAATCCCTAGCTTTAGTACCAGTATACTGAGTACAGAACAGATTAAACTCACTGCAATATTGCAATGGTGAGGTCTATAAATCAGGGGGATAGAGATGAATAAGACACATCCGGTGTTTTCACCAATGATCCAAGGTTACTGGCGTATGGCTGAGTGGGGAATGAATACCCAACAGCAGCTGTCGTTTGTTAAGCAGCACCTAGAGCTAGGCATTACGACGGTAGACCACGCGCCTGTTTACGGCCCAGACTCTGCATGTGAGCGTATGTTTGGAGAAGTCTTAGCGCTAGATAGCAGTTTGCGTGATCAAATTGAGATTGTTTCAAAATGCGGAATTTATCGCGGTGAAGATCCTCAGGTTAATCACTATAACAGTGGTAAAGCCGCCATTGTTGAATCCGTTGATCAATCGTTAACTCGTTTGAATACCGATCATTTAGACGTGTTACTCCTACATCGTCCTGACTTACTCATGGATGCAGATGAAGCGGCTGAAGCGTTCGCTCAGTTAAAAGCTGCGGGGAAAGTAAAGCATTTTGGTGTGTCTAACTTCACGCCTGCTCAGTTTGCTTTATTGCAATCAAGAGTTGAACAGCCGTTGATCACTAACCAAGTCGAGATCAATCCAGTGAACTTGCAAGTGACGGAAGATGGCACGCTTGAACAGCTTCAGCAGCATCGCGTACAGCCAATGGCTTGGTCTTGTCTTGCTGGTGGTCGTATTTTCGGCGAAGAGAGCGAACAGATGTGCCGTTTACGTCATACCTTGGCAGAAGTGGCGCAAGAAGTCGGTGCAAGCTCGATCGACCAAGTCATCTTTGCATGGGTATTGCGTCTACCGTCTAACCCAATCCCAATCTTGGGCAGTGGTAACATTGAGCGTGTTCACTCTGCGGTCGGCGCGCTTGAACTGTCATTGACCAATGAACAGTGGTACCGAATTTGGGTTGCATCGAAAGGTCATGGTGTGGCTTAGAAGCCTAAAACAACAAAGGCGTTACTCAGGTAACGCCTTTGTTTTATTACGTTTAGGTCACTTTCTCAACTGAGTTGCGGCGTACTAAGGTCGGCGTGAACATTAGTGCCTCATCGTTTGAGCTTTGTTCTTTGGCTAGATTCAGCGCTAAACGCGCCGCTCGTTCTGCCATCATCGCGATTGGATAACGAATCGTTGTCAGGCGAGGGCTGACATAGCGAGCGATCAGGCCATCATCAAAGCCAAGCATTGAAATTTGATCCGGCACCTTGATACCATTTTCGTCTAGCACCGACAGCGCACCCGCGGCCATGTAGTCGTTGTAGGCTACAACGCCAGTGATGTCTAAAGATTTAGTCAGCAGATTCGTCATGGCAACTTCACCGCCATCGTTGTTCGGCTCACCATATTCAATATAGCTTTGAGGAAGTTCGATATTGTTGTCTCGTAGTGCTTGCAAGTAACCATCAACACGTTGATCCGAGTCTTCAATACGATGCGCTGAAGCGACGCAAGCTATCTTAGTATGACCATGGCGAATAAGGTATTCCGTGGCGAGGTAGGCGCCTCGGCGGTTATCCAGTGCAATGCAGCGCTCGGCCATTTCTGGAATGTGGCGATTGATAAAAACCAGGCCTTTGACTTCTTTGGCATAGCCGATCAATTCTTCATCTGATAAACCTTTCGAGTGAATAACCAAGGCATCGCAACGGTTGTTGATCAATAGTTCAATCGCCTTTCGCTCTTCTTCCGGGCTGTGGTAGCCGTTACCGATCAAGATATGTTTACCGTGTTCATGGGCAACATTGTCGACTGCTTTGACCAAAGTGCCAAAAAAAGGATCAGATACATCGCCAACTAATACTCCAACCGTATTGCTGCTTTGGCTTACCAAAGCTTTCGCGGCGGCATTTGGTCGATAACCGAGTTTGGCCATCGCCTGTGTCACTGAAGCAATCGATGCTTTGCTCGCTTTTGGTGATTTGTTAATGACCCGAGAAACAGTCGCGATGGATACGCCCGCTTCTTTGGCGACATCTTTAATAGTTGCCATGTGTGACCTCGAAAAATACTCCTAGGGTTATTTAACCCTTTGAATGTAAATAAGGCAAATTGTATAGCATTCAGTTTCTTGAAATGCGATCTTTACCACTTGCAATATAAGCGGTTGCTGATAGTGTAAACGTTGTCTTTTAGTAAAATTTTACCAGCTTTAAGTTCGAGGTTAATCATGGAAACGATCGCATACACCGACTTCGCAAAATTAGAAATGCGTACAGGAAAAATCATCGAAGTCGCTCGCCACGAAAATGCAGACAAACTCTACATCGTTCAAATTGATGTTGGAGAAAAGACGCTGCAAACCGTCACTAGCTTAGTGCCTTATTACACCGAGCAGGAGTTGATGGGAAAAGAAGTAGTGGTGTTGTGTAACTTGGCGAAAGCCAAAATGCGTGGAGAAACCTCGGAATGTATGTTGCTTTGCGCTGAGACTGACGATGAATCACAAAGTGTTCTGTTAACCCCAGAGCGTTCTATGCCTGCTGGGGTTCGTATTGTATAGAGTTCTCTTTTCGGCTGAGGGTTTTTAGTTAGGCTCTTGCTTCAGCCACCAGGGCATCAATTGTGTTGTGGTGCTCTGGTTTTACTCCTGCCAAATTGCCATATTTGGGCTGATGGCGATCATTCTCCAATGGAAAATTCCAGCCAATGGTATGTTCTACAAACTGCTGGGCAAACTGCTCGGAGATTTCTAGGCACCCCGCGAGTACAGTATCAACGTAAGTCTGCATGATAGGGCTTAATGAACAAGGTGGTTCAGGGTTGTCTTTGATGTAGACCCACACGTGATCATTGGTCGATAATGCTAGTTCAGCATCAAGTTTATCCGCTGAGATTAAAACTCGCTGATACCCTCGTTCGCGAATGTCGAATTCTTGCAGTCCGTCACCGCTCACTTCCAACAAAACCCCATTGACTTGTCCCTGTCCTTTGTCTACCACCAATGGTGATAGAATATAGCTATCATCGACTTTGCCCCAGTAACGCCTGAAGCCATGTGCGGTAGCGGGAATCGCTGCGGAAGTTTGGCCAGTCAGTTGTCGTGAGGCAGAGTTCATCAGACTGCCGTAGCCAAAGATATAGTTTGCCATTCTGCTCTCCTTATTGATTGGCATGATCAGCAAAGTTCTAAACTAGCGACTTTTCGAGACAAAAGGAAGTGATACAAATTGTTTTAGTAGGGTCATAATGACATGTATTTACTGTGTCATTATGACTTTAAATGGAGTGGTTAGAGCGCTGAAAGCAAGAGTCTATAACGCTTTAACAAACTGGAACACTTCTTGCGATAGTGCAAAAAGTTAGAGATTTAAATTTGTTTAGGAGTATTTCAGTGCTCAATATTACCGACAAAAAGGTCGAAGAAGCCATTCCACCCGTTTTGCGTCTTGGGTTTCGACCTTTCTTTCTTCTTGGTTCTATTTATGCCGTTATTGCGATAGCGGTTTGGGTATGGATGTTTCAATCCGGCCAGCCAACAACATTGCAAGTGCCTGCGCTGTGGTGGCACGTACATGAAATGATATTTGGCTTTGCGATGGCGATTGTTGTCGGCTTTGTGTTAACTGCAGTGCAAAACTGGACGGGCATTAACGGCACTAAACATCACCGTTTAGCCATCTTGGTTGGGTTGTGGTTGGCGCCTCGCGTACTGTTATGGACGCCAACGCCGTTGTGGCTCATCTCTTCTATTGAAGCTCTGTTTTTAGCTATGACAGCATTTGAAGTCGGGACGCGCGTGGTCAAAGCAAAAGGGTGGCGTAACCTGTTTTTCGTTCCCTTGTTTGTTCTGGCAATCGTGGCTAACTTTGCCAGTTACGCAACGGTGAAGGGGATGCCACCGTTTCCTTCATCGGCGGTGTGGCAAGCTATGCTGTGGTGGTTCACCTTGTTGCTTTCTGTTATGGGGAGCAGAGTGATCCCATTCTTTACGGCTCGTCGGTTTAATTTCGAAAAGCCTCAACCTATCGTCTGGTTAGATTGGGTGGCGAACTTGCCATTGGTAGGGCTGTTTATTCTCAGCTTCTTCCCGATGACGTTTGCACAGTTAGGTCAACCGCTAATGGTAATTTCAGGGTTAGCGCATTTGATTAGAGTGATGAGGTGGCAGCCGTGGCGAACTCTCAGTGAGCCTCTAGTCTGGTCGTTGCACGCAACCTACTTATGTATTCCAATGAGTTTGTTGCTGCGTGGTTTACTCGACAACCCATTTGCCAGCCACAATATGCTGCACATGTTTGCTATTGGCGCCATTGGTGGTGTGATCTTAGCGATGATCGCACGTGTGACTATGGGGCACACCGGGCGCGCGATTTACCAAGGTCCAAACATGAGTGTTGCTTTCGCAGCGATTATATTGGCTGCTTTGGTTCGTAGCTTGGGCGTTGCGTTTTTCCCTCAATACCTGATTGAATCGGTCAACATCAGCGCCGCATTGTGGATACTCGCATTCGCTATGTATGTGGGAATGTTTGGCAAGATGCTGATCACGCCAAGAGTCGATGGGCACCCTGGTTAAAGTGAATTAAATCAAAAGAAAAGGCTTGGCGAGTGCCAAGCCTTTTGCATTGCGATAGGAAAGTGGGGGCTAACCTACCTCAGAAAACGGGACCACTGTGGCAGGTTGCTTACTCTTTAGATAGTCACTTAGCGCCTGTTGCTCTTGGCTGTCTAGGTACAAGCCAAGTTTGGTACGACGCCACAATATATCCTCTTCGGTGACTGACATTTCATGTTCAATGAGATAGTCGATTTCACGTTGGAAAACACCTTGGGCTGCGTCCGAGAACTTAATCCCCAGCGCATCGATGTTTTCCATTCCTTCCAGTAGCTTCCATGTATAGGTGCCAAATTGCGTTACGTAGCGCAGCAATAATGCTTCGGGTAACCAAGGGTAAGCGTTGTGAAGCGTTGCGGCTAGCTGTTCACGTGAGCAACTGAAGTTACCGCCAGGAAGCGCATGGTTTGCTGTCCAAGGTGTACCCATATTAGGTAGGTAAGGCTTGAGTTTTTCTAACGCCGCTTCACCTAACTTACGGTAGGTAGTTAGCTTGCCACCAAATACGGAAAGCAGTGGTGCTTGGTCGTATTCCGCTTCCAGTTCAAGAGTATAGTCGCGCGTTATCGCTTGTGGTGAGTCTGATTCGTCATCACATAAAGGTCGCACGCCGCTGTATGTCCAAACCACGTCCTCACGTTTAAGTTGCTGGACGAAGTGTTGGTTGACGATGTCGATGAGGTAATCGACTTCATCATCAGAGATGGCAACTTCACGCGGGTCACCTTTGTATTCCACATCGGTGGTACCAATGATCGAGAACTTATCTAAATAAGGAATCATGAACACGATTCGGTGATCTTGGTTTTGAAGAATGTAAGCTTGAGGCTCATCATGAATACGAGGAACGACAATATGCGATCCTTTGATCAAGCGAATATTGCGAGGAGAAGCTTGCTCTAAACCATCATCAAAGAACTGTTTGACCCACGGCCCTGCCGCGTTGACTAAGGCTTTCGCCTTGCGTTCTATTGCTTGGCCTGTAAGTTCATCACGAATAGTCACGCTCCACAGTTCACCTTCACGTCGAGCGCTTTCTACACGGCTGTAGTTACGGATCTCTGCATTGTTCTCCTGAGCAGCAAGGACATTGAGCAGCACTAAGCGCGCGTCGTCTACCCAGCAGTCTGAATACTCAAAGCCTTTTTTCATTTCAGGCTTAAGTATGCCGGACTTGGCTAAATCAATCCCTTTACTTGCAGGTAGTGTGGTGCGTTTACCTAGGTTGTCGTAAAGGAATAGTCCACAACGGATCATCCAAGCTGGGCGGAGAAATGGTCGATGAGGTAAGCGAAAACGCATAGGTTGAGCAACATGGGGCGCTTTCTGGAGTAATACTTCACGTTCAGCGAGCGCTTCCGAAACTAAACGAAACTCATAATGCTCTAGATAGCGTAAGCCACCGTGGATCAGTTTAGAACTGGCCGACGAAGTGGCTGACGCGAAATCTTGTGCTTCGTATAGACCGACTGATAGTCCACGACCTGCCGCATCTGCAGCAATACCTGCGCCATTGATACCACCACCAATAACGATCAAATCTAAAACTTTTTGCGAATTAGCCGAATTCTGGTTGTTACTCATGAATATGACCTTGTGTTGAGCGAACGAGCATTTTTGAACATAATTGAATCCTAGCTCAGCTTTCGTTTTTGATCACTATTTATTTTCGTTTACGCTCGTTTGTGTGATTTATGCACAAAAAAACCTTTATCTCGCGATAAAGGTTTCAATAAGGTTAAATTCAAATGAAGAAATGTTGATTATTCTTCTTTGTTTACCACTTCTAAAGGAATGGAGTGTTCTTTAAGGATTGAAAGAATTTCTTTTGGTGGCTGCTTATCGGTAAACAGCATGTGGAGTTGAGAGATATTGCCTAGTTTGACCATTGCATTACGACCAAACTTGGAGTGATCAACGGCTAAGAACACACTACGGCTGTTCTCAATAATCGCTTGTTTCACTCTGACTTCATGGTAGTCAAAGTCGAGTAGAGAGCCATCAAAATCAATGCCACTAATCCCCAGAATACCGAAGTCTAGTCTGAACTGTTTGACGAAATCGAGTGTCGCTTCGCCGACAATACCGCCGTCTCGATTGCGCACCTCTCCGCCTGCGAGAATCACTTTAAATTCTGGATTCGGAAGCAAGATAGTCGCGACATTGATGTTATTGGTGACAACACGTAATTGCTTGTGATTTTTACTCAGTGCACGAGCGATGGCCTCTGGGGTGGTACCGATGTCGATAAATAGCGTCGCGCCATCTGGAATGTGTTTGACCACTTCGTCAGCGATCACATCCTTTTCATTGAAGTTCATGCTCTTACGATCGGTATAAGAGGTGTTTTCTGAACTTAATGGGATCGTAGCACCGCCGTGATATCGGCGAATTTTGTTTTCGTCCGCTAACTCATTCAGATCTCGTCTGATGGTTTGTGGACTGACATTAAACTTTTCAACTAACTCATCAGTACTCACATAGCCCTGCTTTTGTACAAGAGCAATGATTTGCTGATGTCTTGGTATTTGCTTCACTCGCCGCTCCCTGTGTTCGAGCTTAATTCGAAAATAATAACTCGCGCTATTGTGCGCGAATTCTTTCGTTCTGAGAAGAGAAGCGTGTACGGAATAGGGGACAAGGCGCAAAAAAGGGCGCCTCAATACCAAGCGGCACAAATATCTGGTCATTCTTGCTGGTTAAAATCGCTTATAGCGTCGTTATAGATTTTGTAGTTAGGTCAACTAGCTAGCTGCAATCTATGCCTTGCTCTAAGCGATTTTTCCTGCGCAACTTTCTGAACATCTATTTATCCCGATTGGTATAAGACGCCCCACTTTCGTTAATCGAATGCCAGGTTTAGGTACTAGTCTTCTTCATTATGCATTTCAGCCCATACCTGAGCACACTTCACGGCGCGCTTCCATCCTTTGTAGCGGCGATTGCGTTTCTCTTCGTCATGATGAGGCTCAAAGGTGCGATCGAGTTCGGCTTTGTTTTGCAGCTCATCAATGCTATTCCAATATCCAACAGCAAGGCCTGCAAGGTAAGCCGCTCCCAATGCGGTGACTTCGGTTACTTTAGGGCGGTGAACTTCAGTATCTAAAACATCTGATTGGAACTGCATAAGGAAATTATTGGCAACTGCACCGCCATCAACACGTAAGTTGGCCAGTTTAATGCCCGAGTCCGCCTGCATCGCATCAAGAACATCTCTGGTTTGATAGGCGATACCTTCTAGCGTCGCTCTTATGATGTGGTTAGAGCTGACACCACGAGTTAGACCAACAATAGTGCCACGCGCCCAAGCATCCCAATACGGAGCACCAAGGCCGGTAAAAGCAGGGACGACATACACCCCATTGGATGAGTCGACTTTGGTGGCGAAGTATTCAGAATCTTTTGCGTCAGCAAGCAGTTTCATCTCATCACGTAACCATTGGATAGAAGCGCCACCCATGAATACCGCGCCTTCTAGTGCATAAGCAGGCTCCCCTGAAGGTCCACAAGCCAATGTAGTGAGCAAACCATGGGTAGAGTTGACCTTCTCTTGTCCGGTGTTCATCAGTAGGAAACAACCTGTTCCATAGGTGTTTTTAGCTTGACCAGCTTCGACACACATTTGGCCGTAGAGTGCGGCTTGCTGGTCTCCAGCGATACCGGCAATAGGAATCCTTGTACCGCCTTTACCACCAATATTGGTTTGTCCATATATCTCAGAAGAGCGTTTAACCTCTGGCATCATTGAAGCCGGAATTCCTAGCTCATCAAGTAGCTTTTGATCCCAGCACAGGTCGTTGATGTTAAACAGCATTGTGCGAGATGCGTTGGTATAGTCAGTGACATGAACACGGCCTTGAGTCATTTTCCAAACTAACCAAGTATCAACGGTGCCGAACAAGAGCTTGCCCGCTTCGGCATCTTCTCTTGCTCCTTCAACGTTGTCGAGTATCCATTTTACTTTAGTTCCCGAGAAATAAGGATCGAGAACTAACCCCGTATTCTCTCTGACGTACTCTTCCAATCCTCGTTCTTTGAGCTGCTCACAAATTTCTGCAGTTCGGCGGCATTGCCATACGATCGCATTGTAAACAGGTTTTCCCGTCTCTTTATTCCAAACGATGGTGGTTTCACGTTGGTTAGTGATGCCAATACCTGCGAGCTGATCACTGCTTATGCCAGACTTAGCCAGAGTTTCAATCAAGGTTGAACTTTGGGTCGCCCAGATTTCGAGAGGGTCATGTTCCACCCATCCTGACTGAGGATAGATTTGTGTGAATTCACGTTGCGAGATACTAACGATGTTTGCATCGTGATCCAAAATCACCGCGCGTGAGCTTGTTGTGCCTTGGTCTAGGGCAACAATGTACTTTTGCTCAGTCATGGTAAGAGTCCTTTTGTTTCGTTATTACTATTTTAGCTAATCTTGGTCTGCTTATCTTTGCCGTGCGAGTCGAGACAGAGCGGTTTGAGCAGTAAAGATTGGTGTAGTTTCCCTGTTTATGCACATTAATTTTGCACATATCACGGCAATCGAAAACAAACGAGCATAAAAAATGAGCGTTTAAGCATGTAAATGTTAAGTAAACGCGCTTTGTTTGTTAATCATCTCTGTCTGTTTGCTATCTATGGGTAGTTGTCGAAAGCCCTAAAAAATCGATGTTAGCCCCTTAATGAGCGTGCCTTTCAGTCACTCTGTTATCGAGAGTATCACCGTTGTGAATAGCTTTATTTGAGATTTTGTACGGTAGGGGAGTTGGTGTTTTGTTAAATATGGTCATTCGAACAGTAACTAAATATGTGAAAAGTGGAAGCGCGCGCTAATTATTCTCTCTTAATACACTGTATTTACTCAGTTTTAATTCTTATGCAACATTTGTCACAGAAATAAATTGAATTTCTAATAGAATGCGCAGGCTTTCGAACGAAACTTTATTTTGCTCGTTCGAGTTTTTGAAGACCCTACTATCGCTCAAATTATAATGAGGCCCCTATGTTTGGAATATTTAAACCTAAGGCGCACATCGATCGCTTACCCACAGATAAGATTGATGGCGCTTATTCCCGTTTACGTTGGCAGCTCTTTATCGGCATCTTTGTCGGTTATGCAGGCTACTATCTAGTACGTAAAAACTTCAGTCTGGCTATGCCATACCTAATTGAACAAGGCTTTAGTCGTGGTGATCTTGGCGTTGCGCTTGCCGCGGTCTCTATTGCTTATGGTCTGTCCAAATTCTTAATGGGCAGTGTGTCGGATCGCTCTAACCCACGTTATTTCCTAAGTGGCGGTTTGTTGATGTCCGCCTTAGTGATGTTCTGTTTTGGCTTTATGCCTTGGGCTACTGGAAGCATCGCAGCCATGTTCATTCTGTTGTTCTTGAACGGCTGGTTTCAAGGAATGGGTTGGCCTGCCTGTGGACGAACTATGGTTCACTGGTGGTCGCGTAAGGAACGGGGTGAAATTGTTTCGGTTTGGAACGTGGCACACAACGTTGGCGGCGGCTTAATTGGTCCTCTGTTTATTCTCGGATTATGGGCATTCAACGATGATTGGCGAACTGCTTTCTATGTTCCCGCTTTCTTTGCCACTCTCGTTGCGATTTTTATCTGGTTTACTGTTCGAGATACACCTCAGTCTTGTGGCTTGCCTCCGATTGAAGAGTACAAAGAAGATTACCCAGATGACTACGACAAGTCACATGAGAAAGAGATGACCGCAAAAGAGATCTTCTTTAAATATGTTTTCTCTAACAAGCTGTTGTGGTCGATTGCGATTGCGAATGCGTTTGTCTACCTGATTCGTTACGGAGTATTGGACTGGGCACCTGTGTACCTCAAAGAAGCGAAAGATTTTTCAGTCGACAAATCCTCATGGGCTTACTTCTTATATGAGTGGGCGGGGATCCCTGGCACTCTGCTTTGTGGTTGGATTTCCGATAAGTTGTTTAAAGGTCGTCGAGCGCCTGCAGGTATCTTGTTTATGGTTCTCGTTACCGTCGCAGTTCTGGTTTACTGGTTTAACCCAGCCGGTAACCCTACGGTTGATATGATGGCTCTAGTAGCGATCGGCTTCTTAATTTACGGTCCAGTAATGTTAATCGGTCTCTATGCATTAGAACTGGCACCGAAGAAGGCGGCGGGAACAGCAGCAGGACTGACGGGCTTGTTTGGTTACTTAGGTGGCGCTGTGGCAGCGAATGCGATTCTCGGCTATACGGTTGACCACTTTGGCTGGGATGGCGGATTCATCATCTTGGTTGGTTCTTGTATTACATCTATCGTTTGTTTGACCTATGCCTTCTTAGGTGAACGCGCACACCACGAACAAAAAGCACGCGAGAAAGAAGCGCTAGCCTGATCGCAGGTTGTTGCTTCTTAAGTAAAAACTATAAAAACAACGTCAGTGACTATAAAGCTTACTATTACTAATAGATAGGCGAAAAAATCCCCCAGCAGGCATCTGCTGGGGGATTTTATTATTAACAAGCGCTAACTTTGTCTACAGTGCTATTAGTTGTTGCTGTGAAGCTCAGAGTTCAGTTCTACAGCCGTCTTGTTAGCAAGACATTCAATTTGGCCTGTTACTGAGTTACGACGGAAGAGTAGGTCAGATACGCCAGCAAGATCACGAGCTTTAACCACTTCTACTTCATTGCCATCTGAATCAAGCATACGCACTTTAGAGCCCGCAGTTACATAAAGGCCAGATTCAACAGTACAACGATCGCCTAGTGGGAAACCAAGACCTGCGTTAGCACCAAGCAGTGAATTTTCACCGATAGATACGACAACAGTACCACCGCCAGATAGCGTACCCATGATAGATGCACCGCCACCGATATCTGAACCGTCACCAACAACCACGCCAGCAGAAATACGGCCTTCAACCATGCTTACACCTGTTGTGCCCGCATTAAAGTTAATGAAGCCTTCGTGCATAACCGTAGTGCCTTCGCCCACGTGCGCACCAAGACGTACGCGAGATGTGTCAGCGATACGAACGCCTGCAGGAACCACGTAATCAACCATCTTAGGAAACTTATCGACACAATCTACAGATAGTGCGCGACCTGCTAGACGAGCTTCAATTTGACGCTCAGCCAGTTCTGGTAGATCGATAGGACCTTCGTTAGTCCAAGCAATGTTGTGCAATAGACCGAAGATACCATCAAGCACAGTACCGTGAGGTTGAACTAGGCGGTTAGAGATCAGTTGTAGCTTAAGGAAGCCTTCTGCTACTGACGCTGGTTTCTCGTCCGATGCTAGAACAACCAGTACTAGTGGCTGAGAAGATTCCGCTGCTTTTGCCGCGAATGATGCGTTTGCTGCGTCGCCATTTGCTTCAAATGCGCCAACAAGCTCAGCACTTTGAGCCGCAGAGATTTCGATAGCTTGGTTACCTTGCTCATAACCTGCCACTTTTGCTACCGCTTCAACTAGAGCATCAGCTGGGTTAAGAACTGGGTTTGGGAAAAATGCTTCGATGATTTTTCCATCACGGTTTTTGGTTGCCGTACCAAAGGCTAGAGAAAAGTAAGCCATGTTTCATCTCCATGTAGATATCGTTTCGACAGGGCGTTGTTGCTCTGTCTTAAATTAAGTTAGATTCATCATAAAGAGACGATTTAAGAGTTTAAAGACCTGAAATGGAGAAAGTCTGTAAGCCGATATTTTTTGTCTCTTTAGCGATATGTTGTCTTTTTGCCTATATTGGCGATTTTGCTACCCGCAATAAAAAGAGCCCGAAGCAGTGCTTCGGGCTCTTTAGTAAGACTTTACTTATAACTGATTGGCGCTGCGCTTTTTGCGCTTATTACTGTTTATATAGCTTTATACTACCAACCGTTCATACCCGTGAGCTTGGGTATGTGAAGCAAGTAATTACTTGCTTAGGTCTTCTGCGTGCTCAGATAGGAACGCTGCAACACCTTTTGGAGATGCGTCCATACCTGCTTTACCTTCTTCCCACTGTGCAGGACATACTTCACCGTTCTTCTGGTGGAAGTTTAGAGCGTCAACCATGCGTAGCATTTCGTCGATGTTACGGCCTAGTGGTAGGTCGTTAACTACTTGGTGACGTACAACGCCTTCTTCGTCGATTAGGAAAGAACCACGGAAAGCTACGCCTGCTTCTGGGTGCTCAACGTCGTATGCTTTACAGATTTCGTGCTTAACGTCAGCAACTAGTGGGTACTTAACTTGACCGATACCGCCATCTTCGATAGCAGTGTTACGCCATGCGTTGTGAGAGAACTGAGAATCGATAGAAACACCGATTACTTCAACACCTTTAGCTTGGAAATCAGCTAGGCGGTTGTCGAAAGCGATTAGCTCAGATGGGCAAACGAAAGTGAAATCTAGTGGGTAGAAGAAAACAACGGCTTTCTTACCTTTAGTGAACTCTGCAAAGTTGAAGTTATCAACGATTTCACCGTTACCTAGAACAGCTGCAGCAGTAAAATCTGGGGCTTGACGACCTACTAGTACCATTTTTTTGCTCCTAAAATATATGGTTAGTTCCAAACCAAGATAAGTGTTTTTGGTTTGGTCCGTGTTTGTACGCGACAAACTATAGTACACATTGTAGTATGTAAAAAAGCGAATTAAATAGATTAAGTTAATCGAAAAAAGCGATAAATTAGTTTTTATTAACTTGGTCAATATCTAGTCAGAAGTAATAAACAAATCTATGAATAAGTGGCCTAGCCTCAAGCAGTTACACTATCTAATCACTTTGTATGAAACACGTCATTTTAGCGATGCTGCTGAAAAGTGTTTTGTTAGCCAGTCAACCTTAAGTAAAGGTATCCAAAATCTCGAAGAGCTGATTGGTTGTCCTCTCTATGAAAAGAAAGATAAGAAGAGCCCACTGGTTTTTACTCAGGCAGGAGAACTCGTTGTCCAGCAAGGGCGAGAGCTACTGGCTAAAGGGCAAGACTTAGTTGAACTCGGGCGTCTGTGCCAAGGGGATGAAATGGAAGGTCAACTTCGAGTTGGCTGTATTCCAACGATTGCTCCTTTCTTATTGTGCGATTTAGTTCAGGAAGTGAACCAGCGCTTCCCGCAACTCAACCTTCTATTAAGAGAAGACACCACCACTAATTTATTAGATGCGCTTCGTCACGGTGAGCTTGATGTGCTGATTTTGGCCTTACCGGTCGAGATTGCCGGAATGGACAGCCGAATTGTCGGAAATGACCCTTTCCGGATGATCATCAGTCAAAACCAAGCCGATGCGATCCAGACACCGATTAAATATGCTGACTTGCCAAATGAGTTCGTCTTTCTATTAGAGAAAGAGCACTGTTTAACCGAGCATGCGGTATCGGCTTGTCAGTTAACCGATAAAGAAAAGATCAATCCGTTTTCTGCCACTAGCTTGCACACGCTAGTTCAAATGGTGGCAAACGGCATGGGCACGACGTTTATTCCGCAAATGGCGATTGATCATGGCTTGATTGAAAACCAGAATTTGGTCGTCGTCGACGCGCCTGGGCAACAGGCTCATCGCCATATCGGGCTCGTATGGCGACCAAGTTCGTCACGTGTGAATACTTTTAATCAATTAGCAGATGTCGTGTCAGAGCTACTTTAGCGATAAGTAGTAGCCATTAACTCTCAATATTCCGTAAAAAGCGCACTAGTTTTAGTGCGCTTTTTAGCATTTTATTCTGTTGGTGAACTTTAACTTGTAAAATTTCACAAAGAAATCTTGATGAAGCTTTCATTAAATTGTGAAATTTCACACTGTGAATTTTACAACTGGTCAAATTTCCTCTGTTTGATCTCTTCGTTGCATATCCTCTAAAAGCCCAGTTATCGCTAGGTTTCCTTTCTATTACTAATAATCAAACGTCCGTTTGAAACGGTTTTACAGGTGTAATTTTACTGTAATTAAATTACGTAACTACTTACATTTTGGTGATCGAAATCAATAGCTTGGAGCTGACCGAATAAAACTTTGAATTTAACGATTTGTTTACTTTAGGACTTTTACTCTAACGGATGTTGGTATAGTTTAAATGCAGGTCTTGTAAGACTTATGTCTAGATTGAAAAGCAAGTTAGGCTCAGTCAATCTAACAACCAACGAAACAAAAAAATCAATCAAGTGATGGTCAATGTGGATGTTTGATTGTTGTTTGATAGTTACAAATGTAACTTTATATAGACCAAGCAATACCCGAGTGACAGAAACAGATTAAAGGTGAGTGAACAGCACCCAGTTTCAACACTCTGGATAGTTAAGGAAGAAATTATGCTTGCCAACACACCAGATAGAGAAAAAACAACAGTAGAAGCCCAAGAAACCCTACTAACCGAAGGCATGCTTGATGTCACTGGTACCCTTTCACCAGAGCATCAGGCGATTTTCCCTGTTGAAGCCCAAACCTTTTTGTCTCTGCTGTGTGACAAGTTTGCTGGCCGAGTTGATGAGCTACTGGCTACTCGTGAAGAGAAGCAAGCGCGCATTGACGCTGGCGAATTGCCGGATTTCCTTGAAGATACGCTAGATATCAGAGAAGGAAGCTGGAAGATCCAAGGGATTCCAAAAGATCTGCAAGATCGCCGTGTTGAAATCACAGGTCCAACTGACCGCAAAATGGTGATTAATGCACTGAATGCTAACGTAAAAGTGTTCATGGCAGATTTTGAAGACTCTTTGGCTCCCGCTTGGGATAAGGTACTTGATGGTCAAATTAACCTGCGCGATGCGGTAAATGGCGACATCAGTTACACCAATCCGGTTAATGGTAAGCACTATGAGCTGGAACAAGATCCAGCCGTTTTAATCTGCCGTGTACGTGGTCTACATCTAAAAGAAAAACACGTGACATTTAACGGTCAGATTATCCCGGGGGCGCTGTTTGACTTTGCGCTTTACTTTTACAACAACTACACCAGCTTGTTGAAAAAAGGCAGCGGCCCATATTTTTATCTTCCTAAGTTGCAGTCTCATCACGAAGCGAAATGGTGGAGCGACGTATTCCACTTTACTGAGGACTACTTTGGTTTAGACACTGGCACTATCAAAGCAACGGTATTGATAGAAACGCTCCCTGCGGTATTTGAGATGGATGAAATTTTGTTCTCTCTTAAAGAGCATATCGTAGGTCTAAACTGTGGCCGCTGGGACTACATCTTTAGCTACATTAAAACCCTAAAAAGACACCCCGATCGCGTGCTGCCGGATCGTCAGGTGGTGACCATGGACAAGCCGTTCCTAAATGCATACTCGCGTTTACTTGTTCGAACGTGTCACAAGCGTGGTGCTTTCGCTATGGGAGGGATGGCCGCCTTTATCCCAGCGAAAGACCCACAAACCAATCAGCAAGTGCTCGATAAGGTTTATAACGATAAGTCACTGGAAGCGAGCAATGGCCATGATGGCACTTGGGTTGCGCACCCGGGCCTTGCCGACACAGCGCTGGTGGTGTTTGACCAAGCTCTAGGAGAGCGTACTAACCAGCTCAATGTCTCTCGAAACCAAGATGCCCCCGTTACGGCAGAAGATCTGCTGGCACCGTGTGACGGAGCGATTACTGAGCAAGGCATGCGTCACAATATCCGTGTTGCGCTGCAATACATTGAAGCTTGGATATCTGGTAACGGCTGTGTGCCTATCTATGGCTTGATGGAAGATGCCGCGACAGCAGAAATCTCTCGCGCTTCTATCTGGCAATGGATTCAACACGGTAAATCACTTGATAACGGGCAAACCGTGACCAAACCACTATTCGAGCAGTACCTAACAGAAGAGATAGAAGTGGTGAAAAGTGAGATTGGCCAAGAGCGTTATGACTCAGGTCGATTTGAACAAGCCGCCGAGCTAATGGCTAAGCTTACCACCAGTGATGAACTGACCAATTTCTTAACCGTCCCAGGATATGACTTCTTGGACTAAGTAAACCAATAACAACTCAACAATAACGTGAATGTTCTAAGGCAGAGATGGATGTACTGCCAAGGATAAAAGAAACATAGCGCCCATTTACCCATATAAGAAGCGCTCATCAAAAGAGGGATAGACCGATGACTAACTTAACTCGCCGCCAACAAATCGAAGCTTTGGAAAAAGACTGGGCTACTAATCCACGCTGGAAAAATGTTAAACGCCCTTACACAGCTGAAGAAGTCGTAGAACTACGTGGTTCAATGGTGCCTGCCAACACTATCGCTCAACGTGGTGCAGACAAGCTATGGTCACTGGTCAACGGTGACGCGAAAAAAGGTTACGTAAACTGTTTAGGTGCTCTAACCGGTGGTCAAGCGGTGCAGCAAGCAAAAGCGGGTATCGAGGCAATTTATCTATCAGGTTGGCAGGTAGCGGCAGATAACAACACTGCATCTACCATGTACCCTGACCAATCTCTATACCCAGTGGATTCTGTCCCTTCAGTGGTTAAGCGTATTAACAACTCATTCCGTCGCGCTGACCAAATCCAATGGTCTAACGGTAAATCGCCAGCGGATGAAGGGGGTATTGACTACTTCCTACCAATCGTAGCGGATGCAGAAGCAGGCTTTGGTGGTGTACTTAACGCATACGAGCTGATGAAGTCGATGATCGATGCGGGCGCGGCAGGCGTACACTTTGAAGATCAGCTAGCATCAGTGAAAAAATGTGGCCATATGGGTGGTAAAGTTCTTGTACCAACTCAAGAAGCGGTACAAAAACTAGTAGCAGCGCGTCTAGCGGCAGACGTATCAGGCACAACAACACTCGTGATTGCGCGTACAGATGCGAACGCTGCAGACCTAATCACTTCAGACTGCGATCCATACGATGCAGATTTCATTCAAGGTGAGCGTACTCAAGAAGGTTTCTACCGAGTTCGTGCAGGTATTGACCAAGCAATCGCTCGCGGCCTAGCTTACGCACCATACGCAGACCTTATCTGGTGTGAAACGGCAACACCTTGTCTGGAAGAAGCACGTAAGTTTGCCGAAGCGATTCATGCTGAATACCCTGATCAGCTATTGGCATACAACTGTTCTCCTTCATTTAACTGGGAGAAGAACCTAGATGCTGAAACCATCGCGAAGTTCCAACAAGAGCTGTCAGATATGGGCTACAAGTACCAGTTCATTACGCTAGCGGGTATCCACAACATGTGGTTCAACATGTTTGAACTAGCGCACGACTACGCGCAAGGTGAAGGTATGCGCCACTACGTTGAGAAAGTACAGCGTCCTGAGTTCCAAGCGGCTGAAAAAGGTTACACCTTCGTAGCTCACCAACAAGAAGTAGGTACAGGTTACTTTGATAAGATGACCAACACCATTCAAGGTGGTAACTCTTCAGTGACGGCTCTGACAGGTTCTACCGAAGAAGACCAATTTTAATCCCTAGCCACTATTCCTAACTAGCGAGTTAAAAATGCAGGCTTTAACTCGCTAAATTTGGGAATTGGTATTCTGTTAAGCATAAACTTTGACATGCTTTGAGCGGTGCAGACCGCTCTTTTTTTATTCTACTTCTTCTGGTTCAACTTCTTCTTGAAGCTCAAGTAAGTTGATAGCGATAGCAACAAAATCGCTGTCAGTGATAATTCCGACTAAGTGGCCTTTTTCTACTACGGGTAAGCAGCCTACCTTATGTTTCTGCATGTAGATCGCACTCTCTTTTAATCCTGCTTGTGGAGAAACGGTCATGACACCCGTTTTCATGACTTCATATAGCGGTGTATCGAGAGTGAAAGATTGATTTTCTGGAATTTTTTGCAAGCTCGATTCTTGAGCGGCCAATACGTCACGTTGAGAAACCACGCCAAGCAAACACTTGTTCGCGTCGACGATAGGAACATGGCGAATATCTAGTGCTTCCATGGTGTGTTTTGCATCGGCAAGGTTATGTGAGCGTAGCAAGGTATGCGGATTACGCGTCATCATGTCTTCGATTTTAATCATGGCTGCCTCCTGAGTTATTGTTGTTTATAACTAAGTAACCTTTGCTTTGGCAGTACCTCTAATCTTTGTCATCTACCCACTGTCGATATCGACGAAAGCTACTTAGGTATACCTTTAATATAGTAACTTTTGCGACTGGATATTGAGAGCTAGTTGGGTTTTTATTCCGATTTTTAGAA
Organism: Vibrio sp. R10-SG3-ISO10; assembly: GCF_059834185.1. Taxonomy (NCBI): domain Bacteria; kingdom Pseudomonadati; phylum Pseudomonadota; class Gammaproteobacteria; order Vibrionales; family Vibrionaceae; genus Vibrio; species Vibrio sp. R10-SG3-ISO10. Next base: position 72,750 of record NZ_JCBDHG010000007.1, on the reverse strand, counting down.
AAAGCTGTAGCGAAATATGAACAGCTTCCAGCAACGGCTCAGAAGCATTGCCTACAAAGCGTTTTCATTCGCACGAAATTCGAATCTGATTACAATAATTCACATCTCTTTCCTTGCTATTGCGCGTGCGCAGAATATACTAGTCGGCTGCGAAAAACTCGTCGTCTGTTTGTGACAGAATCAGTTCGACTTCCATCACGACAAGATAAACCACGACAAAAGATTTAGTAACATGCAAGTATCTGATTTCCACTTTGACTTACCTGATGAGCTGATTGCTCGTTACCCTCAGCCTGAACGTACTGCTAGCCGTCTGCTTCAACTTGATGGAAATAGCGGTGAGCTTAATGATGGCACCTTCACCGACGTACTGGATCAAGTACAAGCGGGTGACCTAGTGGTTTTCAATAACACGCGCGTGATTCCAGCACGACTGTTTGGTCGTAAAGAATCCGGCGGTAAGCTTGAGGTGCTTGTTGAGCGAGTGCTGGATGAAAAGAGCATTCTGGCCCACGTGCGCTGTTCTAAATCTCCTAAGCCGGGTTCAACCATTTTTATTGGTGAGAACGACGAGTATTCGGCACAAATGGTGGCACGCCATGATGCACTGTTTGAACTGAAATTTAATTCTGACCAGAACGTGTTGACGGTATTGGAAGAGATTGGTCATATGCCTCTTCCACCATATATTGACCGCCCTGACGAAGATTCAGATAAAGAGCGTTACCAAACGGTTTACAATGAAAAACCGGGTGCTGTTGCGGCGCCAACAGCAGGTTTGCACTTTGATGAGCCTTTAATCGAAAAAATCAAAGCAAAAGGTGCAGAGCTCGCTTACGTGACACTTCACGTTGGCGCGGGTACGTTCCAGCCAGTAAAAGTCGATAACATCAACGATCACCATATGCATGCGGAATATGTTGAAGTACCGCAACAGGTGGTAGAGGCGATCAACGCTGCCAAAGCGCGTGGCGGTCGCATCATCGCGGTAGGCACCACATCCGTTCGCTCGCTAGAAAGTGCTGCGCAAGATGCAATCAAGAAAGGCACTGAGCTCGTTCCTTTCTTTGATGACACTGAAATCTTTATCTATCCAGGTTATGAGTACCAGTTAGTCGATTGTTTAATCACTAACTTCCACTTGCCAGAGTCGACACTGATTATGTTGGTGAGTGCATTTGCTGGTTATGAAAATACGATGAACGCTTATAAACATGCTGTAGAGAATAACTACCGTTTCTTCTCATATGGCGATTCAATGTTCATCAAGAAAAAAACTGACTAGCTGTATCTTACGCTTCAATAGCAGCGTCAAAAGTGCTCACTTACATCCGTAAGCTCCGCGCTTTTTTCTTGCTCTTAAAGCGTAATATTTTGCTAGTAAGCTTTTTTATAATTTATTGTTTACGAGTGCTAGCAGTAGGCTAGGACGCATACCAAAAAATTGGTTTGTATCTCGCATGGAAAGCGACCGCTCCTCATAGAGCTTAAAGCTCTGAACTTAATGTCAGACTGTTTCTCTGACAACCGGAGGCTTCGTGAAGTTAAAATTCGATCTTAAGAAAAAAGACGGTGTTGCACGTCGTGGTCAACTGACCTTCGAACGTGGCACAGTTCAAACCCCTGCATTTATGCCAGTAGGTACGTACGGTACTGTGAAAGGCATGACGCCAGAAGAAGTAAAAGGCACGGGTGCTGAAATTCTTCTTGGTAACACTTTCCACCTATGGTTACGCCCGGGTCAAGAAGTGATGAAAATGCACGGTGACCTGCACGATTTTATGAACTGGCACGGTCCTATTCTTACCGATTCAGGCGGTTTCCAGGTATTCAGTCTAGGTAAAATGCGTACCATCACAGAGCAAGGCGTACATTTCCGTAACCCTGTAAACGGTGACAAGATTTTCATGGACGCTGAAAAGTCGATGGAAATCCAAAAAGACCTAGGTTCAGACATCGTGATGATTTTCGACGAGTGTACGCCATACCCAGCGACACACGAAGAAGCGAAAAAATCGATGGAGATGTCACTGCGTTGGGCACAACGTTCACGCGACCACTTCGATAAGCTAGAAAACCCGAACAACCTATTTGGTATCGTTCAGGGCGGTGTTTATGAAGACTTGCGTGATGTATCGGTTAAAGGTCTAACGGATATCGGTTTTGACGGTTATGCGGTTGGCGGCCTTGCAGTCGGTGAGCCTAAAGAAGACATGCACCGCATTCTTGAGCACACTTGTCCACAACTTCCGGAAGACAAACCTCGTTACCTAATGGGTGTTGGCAAACCAGAAGATTTAGTAGAAGGTGTACGTCGCGGTATCGACATGTTTGACTGTGTAATGCCAACGCGTAACGCACGTAACGGCCACCTATTTGTGACTGGTGGTGTGATCAAGATCCGTAATGCGAAACATAAAACAGATACAACGCCATTAGATCCACACTGTGACTGTTACACTTGTCAGAACTACAGCAAGTCGTACCTTCACCACTTAGAGCGTTGTAACGAAATTTTAGGTGCTCGCCTAAACACGATTCACAACCTGCGCTACTACCAGCGTCTAATGGAAAGTATTCGTAAAGCGATTGATGAAGATCGTTTCGATGAGTTTGTTACTGAGTTCTATGAGCGTCGTGGTCGTGAAGTACCACCACTAGCAAAAGAGCAGTAATTGACCGATTTAAAAAATTAAAGCCTTTGGCATTGTGCCAGAGGCTTTTGCTAATAAAGTAGGCGAACGCAGGTTATTTTTGAGAGAGCGATCTCTATTAGTCACTCTCAGACTTGAAACTAAAATGCGAAAGCCCAACTTGGATATTAATAAAAAATAATAGAGGACTTTTTAATGTTTATTTCTCAAGCTCACGCAGCAGCAGAAGGCGCTCCAGCAGGCGGCGGTTTTGAAATGCTAATCATGCTAGGTATGTTCGCGGTGATCTTCTACTTCATGATCTACCGTCCACAAGCTAAGCGTGTAAAAGAGCACAAGAGCCTAATGTCTTCGATGGGCAAAGGTGATGAAGTTCTAACAAGCGGTGGTCTAGTAGGTAAAATTACTAAAATCGCAGAAGACAACGACTACATCTCTATCGAGCTGAACACAAATAACGAAGTTGTGATCAAGAAAGATTTCGTTACTGCAGTGCTACCAAAAGGTACGCTTAAGTCTCTATAAAACAGCTAGAGGATCCTCGCTGTGCTAAACCGCTATCCTATGTGGAAGTACCTAATGGTGGTGTTTGCCATCGCCATTGCTGCATTGTATGCACTTCCAAATATCTACGGTGAAGATCCGGCTATTCAAGTTACAGGGGCGCGTGGCGCCTCTGTAGATATGTCAACGCTGGATTCTGTCACTAAAGCTCTTGATGAACAGGGCTTATCTCATAAATCCATTGCTCTCGAAAATGGATCTATTCTCGTACGTTTTAACGACACTGACACGCAAATCAGTGCTCGCGATATTATCAACGAAGCGCTTGGCAGCGATAAAATTGTTGCTCTTAACCTTGCTCCTGCAACACCAGACTGGCTAGAGTCTATTGGTGCTGCACCAATGAAGCTTGGTCTTGACCTGCGTGGTGGTGTTCACTTCTTGATGGAAGTGGATATGGACGCTGCAATGGAAAAGCTAGTTGGTCAGCAAGAAGAAGCTTTCCGCAGCGAACTTCGTGAAGAGAAAATTCGTTACCGTGCTATTCGCCCTTCAGGTAAAGATGCCGTTGAAGTACTGCTTCGTAACGAAGAACAGTTAGCGGATGCTGAGCGCATTCTAAAGCAAAACCACCCAGATATGATCTTCACTGAATCAGACTCTGATGGCCGCTACGCGTTAACCGCAACCTTTACTGAGCAACGCCTAACTGAAATTCGTAACTACGCTGTTGAGCAGAACATCACCATCCTACGTAATCGTGTAAACGAACTAGGTGTTGCTGAGCCGCTTGTACAACGCCAAGGCGCAAGCCGCATTGTTGTTGAGCTTCCGGGTGTGCAAGACACTGCGCGCGCTAAAGAAATTCTTGGTGCGACAGCGACGCTTGAGTTCCGTGAAGTGGATTCGAAAGCGGATCTAGCAGCTGCAGCAAATGGCCGTGCGCCAGCAGGCAGTGAGATCAAGCAAGACCGTGATGGTCGCCCAGTTGTGCTTAAAAAGCGCGTCATTCTAGGTGGTTCAAGCATTACGGATGCAAGCTCAAGTGTTGATGAATATGGTCGTCCGCAAGTTAACATCTCGCTAGATAGCGAAGGTGGTAACAAGATGTCTGCGTTCTCGAAAAAGAACATTGGTAAGCTAATGGCTACCGTGTTTGCAGAGTACAAAGATAGCGGCCGTAAAACGCCTGATGGTCGAGTGATTCTGACTAAGCATGAAGAAGTGATCAACCAAGCAACGATTCAATCTGCTCTTGGTCGTAACTTCCGTATCACAGGTATTGATTCAGCTTCAGAAGCACATAACCTCGCGCTTCTACTACGCGCAGGTGCTCTGATTGCACCTATCTCTATCGTTGAAGAGCGTACTATTGGTCCTTCTATGGGTCAGCAGAACATCGATATGGGTATTCAAGCGTGTATCTTTGGTCTGGTTGCGGTGATGCTTTTCTGTCTAGTTTACTACCGTAAGTTTGGTATTTTTGCTAACTGTGCCTTGATTGCCAACATCGTACTTATCATCGGTATCATGTCGATGATCCCTGGTGCGACGATGACGCTACCCGGTATTGCCGGTATCGTTCTAACGGTGGGTATGGCGGTTGATGCCAACGTACTTATCTTTGAGCGTATTCGTGAAGAGCTGCGTGAAGGTCGTAATCCTCAACAAGCGATTCACCAAGGTTACGCGAATGCGTTTAGTACCATTGCTGATGCGAACATCACTACGCTTATCACTGCGATTATTCTATTTGCAGTGGGTACAGGTGCGATTAAAGGCTTCGCAGTGACGCTATCTATCGGTATCTTGACCTCAATGTTTACAGCCATTATTGGTACACGTTGTATCGTGAACCTATTGTACGGCGGTAAACGAATCAACAAATTGTCGATCTAGGGAAGTATTATGTTTCAGTTATTGAAAACAGACAAAACGATCGACTTTATGCGTTGGTCAAAGCTGGCATTTGTTTTCTCAATCCTAATGATTGGTGCGTCAATCTTTACTCTATCGACTAAATGGTTGAACTGGGGTCTAGACTTTACTGGCGGTACCTTGATCGAAGTCGGTTTTGAGCAACCAGCTAACCTTGAAGATATTCGTAGTGCTTTAGAAGCGAAAGGCTTCGGTGATGCGACAGTACAGAACTTTGGTAGTGCTCGTGACGTTATGGTGCGTCTGCGTCCACGTGAAGATGTTGCCGGTGAAACACTGGGCAACCAGATCCTAGATGCTATCAAAGATGGTACAGGTGAAAGCGTTGAGATGCGTCGTATTGAGTTCGTTGGTCCGAACGTCGGTGATGAGCTAACAGAAGCGGGTGGTCTTGCGATCCTTGTTTCTCTTATCTGTATCTTGATCTACGTATCGGTGCGATTTGAGTGGCGTTTGGCAGCGGGTGCGGTAATGGCTCTGACTCATGACGTTATCATTACGCTAGGAATCTTCTCACTGCTACAAATCGAAGTTGACCTGACGATCGTCGCGGCGCTATTAACCGTTGTTGGTTACTCGCTCAACGATACCATCGTTGTATTCGACCGCATCCGTGAAAACTTCCGTAAGATGCGTAAAGGCGAGCCTGCTGAGATCATGAACAACTCAATTACACAAACATTGAGTCGTACATTGATTACTTCGGGTACAACCTTGTTCGTAGTTATCGCTCTGTTTACCCAGGGTGGTGCTATGATTCACGGCTTCGCGACCGCACTTCTATTGGGTATTACGGTAGGTACTTACTCATCAATCTACGTGGCTTCGGCGCTAGCATTGAAACTGGGTATTACCAAAGAACACCTAATGCCACCTCAAGTAGAAAAAGAAGGTGCAGAGTTCGACGAGATGCCATAAGGCACATCAAACTCGCTATACGAAAGCCGCTGAATCTCAGCGGCTTTATTGTTTTAATACAAACCAGAATAACTATCTGATCACCTCTTTCATCCGATTGGTATAAGGAAAACCAATGAACCGTTGTTTTGCTTTTTTAATCTCTGCGCTGCTGAGTTCAACACTATGGGCGAACACCTTAGTCATATCAGAGGATACGGGCGATGAGTTGAAAGCGACGATTCAATCATCGTGGATGCACTGTGAGGAGCAACGTTGGTGTGCTGATGAGGTGTATTACTATCGAGAGAGCTTTATTGCCGAAGCGCAAGTTACCGAGCAGAGCTTTACTGTGGAGTTGTTTGCTGAATACTCACCTCACTTACTTTCTCAATTACAACTGCACCTGCGCCAAGATGGCTTTGAACTGCTTAGAGTAAAGATTGAAGGCGTAGAGTTTGATGTTGCCTCAGCGGTAAAAGAGTCGTCGCTTGCTGAAGCGGACAAGGCTCTAATTCTGTTTCTTAATCGCTACCCCTCTAGCGCTGAACGAACACTTGATTGGCAAAGTCGAGTTTGGCATACCCAGCTAAAAAGTGACGGTGAGTTAGTCTCGTTGACACTTACTCAGCGTCGCATTCAACCAAGTGAAAACTGATTTGCAAAGCTGGAGTTGTCTTAACAACCGTTTTCTTATCGGTACTTCATTAACAGTGCTTTACGTACCTTAGGTTGGTCCATATTCGCTTGAGTGGCGAAGATACTATCTGTCGGAATGTTTTTAGGAAAAGGATTACCGAGAAAAGTCTGATACAAAGCGTAAACACCTCGATAGCCCATCTCATAGGGTTGTTGTATTACGAGTCCATAAATTCGACCATCCGATAGGGCCTCTACAAGAATTTTGTTTGAGTCGAAGCCAATGTGAACTAAATCTGTCGGTGTTTTGAGTGATCCTAAAGCGATTAATACAGCGACAGTTGTAGATTCATTCGGTGTGAAGATACCATCAAGTTGTTGGATTTTGCCGGCAAGGATTTCTTTGGCATTTTTGCGCGCGTCACCAATCTTTAGTCCTAAGTAACGGTCTTCAACAATCATTAACCCAGACGATGTCGCGCCATCTTCAAAGCCTTGCTCACGGTCGTCTGTTGATACCACGCCTTTTTCCATTCTTAACAGAGCGACCTTGCCTTGATTGCCAAGTCTTTTTGCCATTTTTTTCCCGGCTAGAAAACCGGCGTGGTAGTTATCCGTTGCTATAACACTAATGACATCTGAAACCCCTGCATCTCTGTCTATATAGACGGTTGGAATGTTGAGTTGTTTGAGCCGTGCAACGTCGTCGGCTCTGTCTGCAGAGTTGGGAGCGAGCAATAGACCGATACATCTATTTTTTACCACTTGGTCAATGATCATACGCTGAGCATCAATGTCGGACTCGTCCTTTGGACCGCGAAAATAAATGGCTAACCCTAGCTCTTGCGCTGCTTTTTCACTGCCTGCTTTGACTGACATCCAAAAGTCATGAACTGAGCCAGCAGGAACCACACCAATACAATCTTGAGATGAGCTATGAGAACTGAAACTGAAACTGATCAAGCACAGTACCATTAATCGACGTAATCCTCTGACCATCAAGAAATTCTCCCTTAAAAACTGAAGACACGGTGTTTTCTATCTTCTATCAGTAAGCATAGTGCTAATGGACAACTAAGTAGTAATTGCACTATTGAAGAGAAATACGAGACTGAAACATAGGGTGATCATTTAGAGAGACATTAATGAATAACTTGTTATGATGAATAAAAATAAAATAATAGGAAGCAAGTAATGCCACATTTACGTTTTAGAGCAGTAGAGCCGCAAACGGTCCAGACACTATCAAAATCGCTGATCGATGAGCTACAGCCACATATGGACTGTCCGCGTGAGGATTTTACTTTTGAGTACATCTACAGCACTTTTTATCATGAAGGTGAAGTCAACCAAGCGTATCCGTTTGTCGAAGTATTGTGGTTCAACCGTGGGCAAGAGACACAAGATGAAGTGGCTAAGATCATTACGCATCAAGTACGTGGCATGATCGGTGAAGATGTCGATGTCGCGGTAATCTTCACAGCACTGGATGCAAGTGGCTACTATGATAATGGTCAGCACTATTAAAAGAGCATAAATGAGTGAGGTAAGGATGAGAAACACAATCGCGATGACGATAGCGGCGTTCTTATCCTTACTAGGCTTGATCCCAGCGACCGCTCATGCGACTCCCTGGGAGCAGATTCAAACCCCTTCACAGCAAGCTCCTCAAGCCATTGGCAGCTATGCTAACGGCTGTTTAGCGGGTGCTGCGGCTTTACCGCTCGAAGGGAAGGGCTACCAAGTTATCCGCAGCCAAAGAGCGCGCTACTATGGTCACCCTAATGCAGTGAGTTTCATTCAGAGACTGGCTAGCCTGACCAAAGATAAGCTCAATACCAGGCTACTGATTGGTGATATGTCTTTGCCACAAGGTGGGCGTTTTTCTAGCGGTCATTCTAGTCATCAAACTGGCCTTGATATTGATATTTGGCTGCGCTTGGCTGACTCTCCGCTGTCGCCAACAGATCTAGAACAGCCAACGCCTGTTAGTGTGGTGAATCTAAAACAGTATCAATTGTTAAAGAAAAGCTGGGACAGTCGCCATTTTCAGCTGATCAAAATGGCGGCCAGTGATGAACAGGTAGCACGGATATTTGTTCACCCTGTGATTAAAGAAAAGTTGTGTTCTAGTGAAGGTGAAAGTGATAGAGAGTGGCTGCGTAAGGTTCGCCCTTGGTGGGGGCATCACTATCATATGCACGTACGATTGCAGTGCCCCGAAGGAAGTGCCAATTGTAAGCCTCAAGCTTCGCCGCCCTTTGGGGATGGGTGTGGTGCTGAGTTAGCGAGTTGGAAACCTCAACCTAAACCCGCCGTTCCCAAAGTTTCGAATAGCAAACCGAAAAAGAAACCAGCTAAAGTGATGCACCAACAATGTCAGCAACTACTCAACAAAAACGCCGCTCGATGAGCGGCGTTTTCAATTAAGCTAAACCTTGAATAATGACGAACTTTTCGAGCAGTTCTTCATCGGTTTCAACGTGGTTTGGATCTGTGATGATGCATTTAGTTATTGGACACACAGACTGACATGTTGGCTTTTCATAGTGACCTTTACACTCAGTGCAGAGATCTGGATCGATCTCAAAGATAGTATCACCCATAGTAATTGCGCCGTTTGGGCACTCTGGGTCACACATATCGCAGTTGATGCACTTGTCGGTAATCAGTAACGCCATTGCTTATTTACCAGTTGGGTTACGGGTATCCTGACCTGAGTTTAGGTTACGCATTAATAGGCCGTATTCTAGGTCCATATCTTCTGGAACTGGAATGAATACGAAGTGGCCGTTTCCTTTTGCGTCCTCAATCTTCTCTGACTTGCGGTTTTCCATCGCTTCAAGTGTGAAGATCACGTTGCCTTTTGGTGTCATTAGCTCAAGGCTATCACCAACAACGAATTTGTTTTTCACTTCAACTTCAGCAAGGTCACCACGGCGTTTGCCTGTGAATTCACCGACAAATTGCTGAGCGTCAGAAACTGAGTAACCGTAGTCGTAGTTTTGGTAAGCGTCATGAGTGTGACGGCGTAGGAAGCCTTCTGTGTAGCCACGGTGAGCTAGGCTTTCTAGAGTGGTCATCAGGCTCTCATCAAATGGCTTGCCTGCTACCGCATCATCGATCGCTTTACGGTAAACTTGCGCTGTACGAGCACAGTAGTAGAAAGACTTAGTACGGCCTTCAATCTTGAGTGAGTGAACACCCATCTTAGTCAAGCGCTCAACGTGTTGGATTGCACGCAAGTCTTTTGAGTTCATGATGTAAGTGCCGTGCTCATCTTCGTAAGCTGCCATCTTCTCTTCTGGACGGTGTGCTTCAGAAAGCAGAACTACTTCATCAGTTGGCTTACCACGACCAATCGTTGTTTCAGGACGCTCGTCTTGAACTTCAACTGCTTGCGCTTGTGCTGGGTCGAACTTCTCAACGATGTCGCCAGTGTCGTTTTCTTTGCCTTCTTCAACCTTGTATTCCCAACGACATGCATTGGTACATGTACCTTGGTTAGGGTCACGTTTGTTGATGTAGCCAGAAAGTAGGCAACGACCAGAGTAAGCCATACATAGAGCACCGTGAACGAACACTTCGAGTTCAGTTTCAGGACAGTGCTCGCGAATTTCTTCGATCTCTTCCAGAGAAAGCTCACGAGAAACAATCACGCGCTCAACGCCGTTTGCCGCCCAGAATTTCACTGTTGCCCAGTTTACCGCGTTCGCCTGTACCGACAGGTGAATTGGCATTTCAGGGAAGGCTTCACGAACCATCATGATTAAACCAGGATCAGACATGATTAGTGCGTCTGGGCCCATTTCAACCACAGGTTTAAGGTCGCGGATGAAGGTTTTTAGCTTAGAGTTGTGCGGTTGGATGTTACAAACCACGTAAAGCTTCTTGCCAAGGGCATGAGCTTCGTCGATACCAATCTTTAGGTTTTCGTGGTTGAACTCGTTGTTACGTACGCGAAGGCTGTAACGAGGTTGGCCTGCGTATACCGCGTCTGCGCCGTAGGCAAATGCGTAACGCATGTTTTTCAGGCTACCTGCTGGTGACAGTAGCTCAGGTACGAATGCTTTCTCAGTCATGTGTAATTCTCTTAATCTGATCTCAAGTCAGGCCGATTCCACCAGATGGGATCGGGGGCGCAAATTTTACGCCAAAATGTGACCTGTGACTAGGAAAAAGTCCATAACTAAGTTGGGGAAATGCAAAAGGTGCCCGAATAGGTCGAGCACCTAGGAGGTATTAAGCGTTAGGGTGAGGTAAACCACCTAAGCATTCGTACAGGTTAGGTAGGAATGCGCTTAGCTCGCCACACAGTAGAGAGAAATCAGCGTCAAAGCGCGCTGCTTGATCTTCACGTGGAATATCATCATTTTGGTCTTTAAGCTCATCAGAGAACTTCAAGCGTTTGATGCTACCATCTTCAGCTAAGATGAACTCAATACGCTCTTGCCACCATAAGGCCAGTTTTGTCACGACTTTATCAGCATCAATATGGCTGCGGATCTCGTCTGCTGTCAGCTCTTGCTTCTTACAGCGAATCACACCGCCTTCTTCAAGCACTGATTTTAGCTCGGCTTCATCAAGCATTTGAATGCCAACTGGCGTCTCACCCGTTTTCACCCACTCAGTAAGGGTTGTTTCTACCGCTTTCTCTGGGATAGCAGGAACCACAGGTAAGCTGCCCATCGTCTTACGTAGTAGGGCTAAAACATCTTCCGCTTTTTTGAAGCTGCTCGCATCGACTAAGATAAAACCTTCTTTAGGCAGGATAAGCACATAAGTGTGGTTGCTACGGCTAAAGGCGCGCGGAAGCAAATCCATCACAATATCTTCTTTGAGGTTATCTTTTTCTTTCTTTTTAAGAGGGCGACCTTCTTGCGCTTCAAGAGCCTCTACCTTGGCATTCAAAGAATCTTTAATGACTGACGCAGGTAGCATTTTTTCTTCTTTCTTAGCGCAGATAAGGATGCGGTTTTCAGAGACGTGAGTCATCATGTCACCATGCTTGCCCATGGCGGTAACCCAGCCAAATTTCTGCTTATCTTGGCTGCCACACGGGGTAAAACGAAACTCAGCTAATTGTTTCTCAAGCTGATCTGCGTTGAACTCGATTTCACGGTTAAAACGATATACCAGACAGTTTTTAAACCACATACTCTTTCTCTATACCTTTAAATTAGCAGCCAATCATAAAGACTTTTGTCGCGCTTGTCTTACTGCAAACACACAATAGTGGGATGAAAGTTATATGAAAATTTGTTTTCAAAGGTCACAAAAGTGTCATAATTGCTAGTAATAATGCCTATGCATCAAGAGGCGGCAGAACTGCCTTAATCATGAGAAAACTCAATTAACATAAGGTTATGCGATTATGTCTAGAAGGATTCTGGTTGTTGAAGACGAAGCACCAATTCGCGAAATGCTTTGCTTTGTTCTTGAACAGAAAGGTTACCAAGCGGTGGAAGCGGAAGATTACGACAGTGCGGTAACTAAACTGGCTGAACCCTTCCCAGATCTAGTGCTACTAGATTGGATGCTACCTGGTGGCAGCGGTATCAATTTTATTAAACATATGAAGCGTGAAGAGCTGACACGCAACATTCCTGTTGTGATGTTAACAGCGCGTGGTGAAGAAGAAGACAAAGTCCGTGGACTTGAAGTCGGCGCTGACGACTACATTACCAAGCCATTCTCACCTAAAGAGCTTGTGGCTCGCTTAAAAGCTGTGATTCGTCGTGTGACACCAACCGCGCTAGAAGACGTGATTGACGTTCAAGGCCTTAAACTAGACCCAGTTTCACACCGTGTTACGGCTAACGATGAAGCGTTAGATATGGGCCCAACTGAGTTCAAAATGCTGCACTTCTTTATGACGCATCAAGAGCGCGTATATAGCCGTGAGCAACTGCTGAACAATGTTTGGGGAACCAACGTTTATGTTGAAGACCGCACAGTGGATGTACATATTCGTCGCTTGCGTAAAGCGCTAGAGGCAGCAGGGCATGACAAACTGATTCAGACAGTTCGTGGTGCAGGCTACCGATTCTCGACGAAAGCGTAACAAGCAATACCATTTGGAGAGGTAAGTGGTAGAACGGTTAACTTGGAAAAAGCTAGCCTGGGAGCTAGCTTTTTTTTACACCCCTTGGGTGATTGTAGGCTGGATTTTCGGATATATGCCGTGGTTGCTATTAGCTGCCACGGTTTTGCAGCTTGTATGGCATTTACATAACCAGATGCGCTTATCTGCATGGTTGTGGGATGAAAAGCGTCTTACGCCACCTTCGGGTAGTGGTAACTGGGAATCGTTGTTTAATGGTATTTACCGTTTGCAGCAACGCCAACGTAAAAAACGCAAAGAGTTAACCAACCTAATTCGCCGATTCCGTAATGGTGCGGAATCCTTACCTGATGCCGTGGTCGTGTTTCGCGGTGAGGGCAATATTGTCTGGTGTAACAAACTTGCCCAGCACCTGCTTGGTTTCAAATGGCCCGATGATTCTGGTCAGCCAATTTCGAATCTGATTCGTACGCCGGATTTTATTAAGTACCTCAACAAGCAAGACTTTTCTGAACCCCTTGAGATGCGCTCTCCGCTGAATGTTGAACGTATGCTTGAGCTGCGTATCGTACCCTACACAGAAGGTGAGCACTTGATGGTAGTGCGTGACGTATCTCAGCTCAAACAGCTGGAAGGGATGCGTCGTAACTTCTTCGCCAATGTCTCTCATGAGCTAAGAACGCCAATGACGGTGCTGCAAGGTTATCTTGAAATGACTGAAGACCCAGATATGGTGGTTGGCCCAATGTGGACTAAAGCTCATGGCGTAATGACTGAGCAGCTCAATCGCATGAATAGCTTGGTTAATCAGTTGCTGACGCTATCTAAGATTGAAGCGGCGCCGATGCATGAGCTTGAAGAGGTCGTCAATGTTCCCGCGATGCTTGAAGTGCTAGAGAAAGAAGCGGCAAGTCTAAGCGGTGAGCTCGAACATAAATTGTCATTCGATGTCGATAGCAGCCTGCGTGTATTAGGCGATGACGACCAGCTACGCAGTGCAATATCGAACTTGGTATACAACGCAGTGAAATATACTCCGGCAGGGGCAGATATTCGAGTTCGTTGGTATCAGTCTGCACAAGGTGCGCACTTAGAAGTGGAAGACAGTGGTGACGGTATTGAGCCGCAACACTTACATCGACTGACTGAAAGATTCTATCGCGTTGATAAAGCTCGCTCTCGCGATACAGGCGGCAGTGGCTTAGGTTTAGCTATTGTAAAACATGCGCTTAGTCATCATGACTCACACCTTGAAATTCAAAGTGAGGTCAATGTTGGCAGTAAGTTCTCGTTTATTCTGCCACCGCGATTAGTGGTGAGTTAATGAGAATAGCCATAACGTCAACGTTACTTAGCGTCTGCATTTCTGCTTCTGTTTTTGCGGTAGATGAACTGCCAAGCTACAAAAAAAAGTCTGGGATTACAGGCAGCTTAACCAGTGTCGGCTCTGATACTTTGGCAGGTATGACGACCTTGTGGGTTGAGGAATTTAAAGAGCTATACCCGAGCGTTAATGGTCAGGTACAGGCTTCAGGTTCTTCGACTGCGCCACCTGCGCTGACTGAACGCACCGCTCAGTTTGGACCGATGAGTCGCCCAATGCGAAATCGTGAGATTGAGGCATTTGAAAGAGAGCATGGTTACAAGCCGACTGAACTGAGAATTGCCATTGATGCTATTGGGATTTTTGTTCATCGAGATAATCCAATCAAGGGGCTGAACTTTTCTCAGCTCGACAGCATTTTCTCGGCAACACTACGTTGCGGCTCTACGCAGCATATCAATACTTGGTCAGAGCTGGGGTTAGACTATCAGTGGGCTAAAAGAGGTATGCAGTTGTTCGGCCGAAATTCCGTTTCTGGTACCTACGGCTATTTTAAGAAAAATGCACTTTGTGGCGGTGATTTTAAAAATAGTGTCAATGAGCAGCCAGGTTCGGCGTCTGTTGTTCAATCCGTCAGCTCTGCAATCAACACCATTGGCTACTCCGGTGTTGGCTATCAGGTTTCTGGAGTGAAGCTGTTACCGATAGCGAAACAAGGTGAGGATTACGTACAAGCGAGTCAGGAAAATATTCTGTCAGGTAAGTACCCACTATCGCGTTACTTGTACGTCTATGTGAATAAGAACCCTGTTAAACCGCTAAGTCCAATTGAGCAAGAGTTCATTCGCTTTATCTATTCAAAGCAAGGGCAGGCCTTGGTGGCAAAAGATGGTTATATTCCCATTTCTACGCAAATCGCTCGACGAGAGCTAGCGAAAGTCGGTATTTCGGAACAACAGTAACTTTACTAGAGCCTCATTTAAGAGGCTCTATGTACATCTAGAAGCTCAACTCCCAGCCAGCAGCCAGCCAATATTCTTGCTCACTGGTTAGGTCCGCATCGAGCAGTTTATTTGCATCCAACCAATTTTCATCTTGCGAAGTGAGTGACCACTTATCGCCGTCAATAGATAGCGTAAGCACAGGGAGAGGCGTGTCATTACGCTGACCATTAAGTAAAATCGACAAGCGCAAGATACGTATCAAACCGACGATGTGTTTCTTCTTAAACAGGGTAAACTCTTCCATCTCATGCAGTTTGAGTGCTTTTCTTTGAAAACGAACCAACATGGCTAACACGCGTTGTTGCTCGCGGTTAAAGCCTGGCATGTATGTATTACGGAGAATGTAAGCGGAATGACGGTGAAAAGCCTGTAAGCTGATGCTTAAACCCACCTCATGTAGCAGTGCGCTCCACTCTAATAAGTCGAACAGCTCTGAGCTTTTTTTGATGCCGAGATCTTTATGGACTTGCTGCAAAAATTCGGTCGCTTGGCCTTTGATTTTTGCAGCGTGCTCTAAGTCTACAAGATGTTTATTGGCGAGGTTCTCAGTGGTTCGCATACGAATATCAGAACGTTTAAAGCTGTCTTCCATTTCAAACAGTAGACCTTCACGTAATGCGCCCTCTGAAAAGTGTATCTCAGTAACTTTGAGGCTGTTTACTATCGCGGATAAGATAGCAACGCCGGCAGCAAAGACGGGTTTGCGTTCTGGGGTGAGCCCACCAAGCTCGATCTCTTCGATTGTTTCCCAATCGCACAAGACACTGATGAGTTTATCGAGACGTTTGCCAGTGATAAGCCCATCCTCGAAACCTAACCCAATCAATACCTCTCGAATCGCTTTGATGGTCCCCGATGAACCAAAAGCAATATCCCAACCTCTCTTCTTGTAGCGATAGGCCAAAGACTCCATCTTCTGCTCGGCGGCGAGCATGGCTTTAGCGAAATTCTTTTTCGATAGTTTACCGTTAGCGAAGAAACGTTTGGTGTAACTGACACAGCCCATCTGTTTACTGTTGATCAGTTCTGGCTCAAAGCCACCGCCAATAATCATTTCGGTACTACCACCACCAATATCGACCACTAGTTTTGAGTCTGATTCGGGTTGGGTGTGAGCCACACCAAGGTAAATTAAGCGCGCCTCTTCAATGCCGGGAATAATTTCAATCGGAAAAGGGAGGACTTCCCGAGCGCGCTGCAAAAAGATATGTGCATTATTGGCTTGGCGAAGCGTGTGAGTTGCTGCAATACGAACGTTTTGTTGGTCAAAGCCTTGTAAGCGCTCAGCAAAAATTGCAAGGCATTCTAATCCGCGTTCAATAGCGGCATTGTCTAGGTTTTTTTGTGCGTCGAGACCAGCAGCTAGCCGAACTCGCTGCTTATGGCGACTGACAAGTTGTAAGTCTTGGTCAATGACTTTTGCTACCACCATATGGAAGCTATTGGAGCCCAAATCTATAGCGGCAACGTCACGAATGTCCGAGGTCATGTTGTATTAACGGCTCTTTACGTTTCTGATTCTTAGTTTGTTTTTCTATATTTTTAAGATAGTCGTAAATGGCAATTTGTGAGCGAACTTTCTTACGGTTTCCGCGCGCTACGTAGCTATTACTCATTTCTTTATCGATCCATCTCGCCTTCACTGTATCGGTAAAGTGGATGTTAATGATATCAATAATGCGCTGTTTAAGACGTTCGTCACGAATAGGGGCTGCGACCTCAATGCGATGGTCAATATTACGTGTCATCCAATCTGCTGAAGAAATGTAAACCTGTGGGTCACCGTTATTGTGAGTAATCATAACCCTTGGATGCTCTAAGAATCGATCAACAATACTGATGATCTTGATGTTGTCACTAACGCCTTCGACTCCAGGAACTAAAGAGCACATCCCGCGAATGATCATGCGAATGTTGACCCCAGCTCCACTGGCTTCGTAGAGTTTATTGACTAAGCCTTTGTCGACTAAGTTATTGGCTTTGAGGGTGAACTCTGCTTTTAGGCCTTGTTCTGCGTTGGCAATTTCATCGTCAATTAAACGATAGAGTTGTTTGCGAGAGTTGCGTGGTGAGACGATCAAGTGGTGGAATTTTATCGGCCGATAAGGGTTCTCAATGTAGTTGAAGACCCCACGAACTTCGTTGGTGAGCTCTGAGTCCGCGGTAAGCAGAGAAAAGTCGGTATAGATTCGCGCATTTTTTTCGTGAAAATTACCGGTTCCAATGTGCGCGTAGCGAACAATCTCATCATTTTCTCGGCGGCTAATCAGCAATAGTTTGGAGTGAATCTTAAGCCCCGGAACACCAAATATGACATGAACTCCGGCTTCGGTGAGTACTTTTGACCACTCGATATTCGCCTCTTCATCAAAGCGCGCTTGCAGCTCAACGACAACGGTCACTGCTTTGCCATTGTGAACAGCATCAATTAGCGAGTTCATTAGGCGTGAGTCTTTAGCAACACGATAGATATTGATCTTAATACTCAGTACCTTAGGGTCGAACGAAGCTTGGCGGACCCATTCACTGATATGCTCAAAAGTGTGGTAGGGGTAGTGCAACAAGATGTCCTGCGCCTTGATGGCGTCAAATTTATTGGCATATCCGTAAAAGTCGGCGCATGCCATCGGTGGTAAAGGTTTGTTTTCTAAGTAGTCTCTTCCTACGTTAGGAAAGTCGATAAAGTCTTTAAAGTTATGGTAACGACCGCCTGGAATTAAGCTGTCATAATTGGATACTTTGAGTTTTTTGCACAGAAA
This sequence comes from Vibrio sp. R10-SG3-ISO10, assembly GCF_059834185.1. Lineage (NCBI taxonomy): Bacteria > Pseudomonadati > Pseudomonadota > Gammaproteobacteria > Vibrionales > Vibrionaceae > Vibrio > Vibrio sp. R10-SG3-ISO10. The sequence goes on along the minus strand of NZ_JCBDHG010000007.1, from coordinate 54,967 downwards.
GTCGAGCATATCTTGCGGCATTTCTCGCTCGTAGATAAACCTGACAGGCATCGCGGTTAAACGTTGGTTTACCCCTTCAGACATTTGCTCAATTAAGCTGTGTTCGACTTCATAATTAAGATCGTATTCAGCATCGCGTGTCATCTTCATCGCATAGCCGTTGAGCTCGTCATATTCGAAGAATCCACTGAACAACTCATCTAAGCAATAACGAATGATATTATCGAGTAAGATGATCGTTTTGCGATGCTTGCGCTTTTGCTCAGGAACCATCACAAAGCGAGGCAGGTGATCGGTTGGGACTTCTATCAATGCATATTGACTTTGTTCACCGCTGCGCAAATTAACCGCAATGTAGGCATATTCATCTTTCAGAAATTGCAGCACATCAATATCATCACGCATCATTAATGGGGTAATGTGAGGCAGTACTTGTTTGCGGAAGTATTTTTTTACCCAGTTTTGTTGAGTTTCGTTGAGCTGGGTTTCATTGACTAAAAAGATTCTATGCCTTGCCATATCACGGATAAGCTCAGCGTATAGCTCGTCAAAACGTTCATTGAGTCTTAGCGCTTTGGTCTGCATCTTGGTTAACAAGTGTTTGGAATTATCGTTGATCCCACGTTCTTGGTTGATCAGGATGCGACGCTTCACATCCGCAAAGCGAACTTTATAAAACTCATCTAAGTTATTGGAAAATATGCCAAGAAAACGGATCCTTTCGATTATAGGTACGCTTTTATCTGCGGCTTCTTGTAAGACACGCTCATTGAAAGAGAGCCAACTTAATTCTTTTTCAATATACAGTTTCTCTGCGCTCATGATCTCACCCTTAACCGAAATGACGAAGTAAATTACTGAGAAAACTCTCAGATGAATAGCAACTTAAGGTGCTGAGATGACAGTTTTATTGCAAATTTTTATTGCATTGTTTTCAGTTGTTTATTGCGATCTGTAATATAATTGTCACCTAATAGAAATATTATACCCTCGGACGAAAATAGGTAAGAGAAACAGATGGGCCAAGCAGAATTCTCATTGCGAGAGCGAGATCAAAAGCGACTAATCAAAGATCGATTAGTTCGACTCGCTGTATCTGCTGGTGGCGTGGGTGTGTTGGCAGCGCTGGTTCTGATCTTCGTCTACCTTGCCATGATGGTATTGCCACTGTTTAGTGATGCGAAGATAACCCCCAATGTTCGTTCAGTTCCCGTTTCAGTTTCTCAGCCCATCGCTTTAGGGGTGGATGATGTGGGTGAAAGCGCTTTTGTCATTTCAGCACAAGGCAAGATAGATTTTTGGTCACTCACGCATCCGACTCGCCAACCGGTATTATCTCAGCAGATTGGTCAGCCTAATGACTTGTTTGCTCAATCACTGGCATCCGATGGGCTATATGGCTTTGCTACGCCAGAAGGGCAAGTACAAATCATCAAGCCAAACTTAGACTCTGAAATGAATCAAGGCGTTAGAGTTTTAACCCCGAGTGTCACTGAACTCAAGCGACCGTTTGATTTACGTACTGATAAGCACAAGTTAGTTAAATTTGCTTTTGCTACCCAAGACAGTATGGCGTTGGCGGGTTGGTATGATGATGGTTTTGTCAGAGTTCGTTGGCTAGAGCAGGAGCAAGCCCACCATTTTACCTTTGCAGAGCCGTTACCAGAGTTAGAACAATTAATATTGACGCCTGATGGAAACACGCTGTATTTGCGCTCTGGCTCTGAACTTATCATCGCGCTAAAAAACGAAAATCGATTTGAGGTACGTGAGGTGGTGGATTTGAGCCAAGGTCGCTCAGAACACGCTGTTACCGATATTGATTTGTTGCCGGGAGCATACTCTGTTTTGGTGACCCACCAAGACGGTCTTGTTTCTCAATGGTTTGATGTTCTGACAGATGGAGAACGATACTTAACTCATATTCGCCAGTTCAAGCTTGCTTCCGAGCTCCAGTTCCTATTGCCTGATACCTACCGTAAAGGGTTCTACAGTTTTTATATTAATGGCACTGTTCAAAGTCATTACACCACCAGTGAAAAGTTGGTGATGTTCGAGCGTGCCTACACTAAAGCCCCGTTGCTAGCGGCGATGTCGAATAACGAATCGTATTTATTAGCTGTCGATAACAATACATTAAATCTCGCAGTGATTGATAACCCGTTCCCAGAAGTTTCTCTTTCCTCGCTTTGGCAGAAAGTTTGGTATGAAGGCTATCCAGAACCCGAGTTTGTTTGGCAAACCACGTCCGCTAGCGATGAATTTGAGGCTAAGTTCAGTTTAATCCCAATCGCATTTGGAACCTTGAAAGCTGCGGCGTTCGCCATGTTATTCGCGATTCCTATCGCGGTTTTAGGTGCCATTTACACAGCCTACTTTATGACGCCGAAAATGCGCAGGGTAGTCAAACCTTCTATTGAACTGATGGAAGCGCTACCTACGGTTATCATAGGTTTCCTCGCTGGATTATGGTTTGCGCCGATTGTAGAAAGCCATCTAGCAGCGGTCGTCGCCCTGATGCTGTTTTTACCACTATCAACGATAATGGTGGGGTTTGTTTGGCATAGTGCTTCAAAGCAATGGTCTGGGCAGCTTTCAAATGGTTGGCATGCTGCGATTTTGATGCCAATTATTGTGGTTATTACTGTGGTGATCTTGTCGCAGAGTGGCAACATTGAAGCCTTATTCTTTAATGGTGATGTCAGGGTTTATCTAGCTGAACACGGCATCGATTTTGATCAACGTAATGCGCTAGTAGTTGGTTTTGCGATGGGATTTGCGGTTATCCCCACGATCTTCACTATTGCAGAAGATGCTATTTTCTCAGTACCTAAGCATTTGTCTGATGGTTCACTCGCTTTAGGGGCGACGCCATGGCAAACGCTGATTCATGTTGTTCTATTAACAGCCAGTCCAGGTATCTTTTCTGCGATTATGATGGGACTCGGACGTGCGGTGGGTGAAACCATGATTGTGTTAATGGCAACAGGTAACACCCCTATTATGGATTGGAACATCCTTGAAGGGATGCGTACTCTATCCGCTACGATTGCGGTAGAAATGCCAGAGTCAGCAGTCGGTAGCTCTCACTATCGAATCTTGTTCTTAGCAGCCTTGTTGTTGCTAGTTTTTACCTTTGCGGTTAACTCTTTAGCTGAGTGGGTACGTGAGCGTTTACGCGCTAAGTATCGCTCGCTGTAAATCAGAATTATTAGGAAACCTTCTAAGTGTTTAAGTGGTTAAAGTCAGGCTCTCCTTGGATATGGTTAACGGGCGGTGCAGTCAGTATCAGCTTGTTGTCTGTGTTAGGGCTTTTGCTGCTTATTGGCTGGAAAGGGCTTTCTTACTTCTGGCCTGCCCCCTTGTATCAGTGGCAAACAAAGCAAGGCGACATTCTGGTTGGTCAAGTCTACTCGCAAGAGTACGTCCCTATCAGTCACTTGCGAGAGATGGATATTGAACTGCCGCATGACGTGGTAGAAAAAGGTCTGGTAAAGCGAGTGAGCATCAAGGTTGCCAACCGCGACTTATACTCTTCTGACTTTGTGTCGCTGTTAGAAATTGACCTTGATGAGCCAACGAAACCAGAAAACTGGGCGGTTATAGAGCGAACTCGTGGTGGGGATTTTTACGGTCATCCGGTTGGATACATGCATGCGGATGGACGTGTAAGTAGCGATATTCTTCAAGACTACACGCAAGGAATCGCATTTGCTGAAAACTTGCGAGACGAGATCGAAAATCTCATTGAGCGCGATGTGAGAGTGATTAATGCTCAAGCTGAGCGATTAAGGTTGGAGAGGAAAAAACGTAGCCTGAATGGCACGCTGGATGATGATTTCATTGCTTTGTATCAAAGCCAGAGTAACAAGTACACAGAGGCGTTAGCGGCAACAGAAGCTGAGTTAGACCGATTGCGTAACCAGTTGGTGAACCAAGGTTTGCTGGTTGAAGATATGACTGGTCAGCAGGTAACGATTCCGCTGAGTGAGATTCTGGATTTATGGTACCCGAACCAAATGAACCTAGTAGAGAAAACTGCTAGATGGGGTAAGCAGGCGTGGAAGTTCTTATCCGATGATCCTCGCGAGTCTAACTCTGAGGGCGGTGTGTTCCCTGCGATGTTTGGTACAGTGCTACTGGTGCTGATCATGTCGGTTATCGTGATGCCACTCGGTGTGATTGCGGCTATCTATCTTCACGAATACGCTAAGAACAATGCGTTCACCCGCTTAATTCGAGTGGCAGTGATTAATCTGGCAGGTGTGCCTTCCATTGTGTACGGTGTATTTGGACTAGGGTTCTTTGTTTACACGCTAGGCGGCTCAATCGACTCGCTATTCTATGCAGAGAAACTGCCAACCCCGACCTTTGGTACTCCCGGTCTGTTATGGTCAGCATTAACGCTTGCAGTGCTAACGCTTCCGGTGGTGATTGTGGCTACCGAAGAAGGCTTAACTCGAATTCCGAGCTCAGTTCGTCACGGTTCTTTGGCGTTAGGTGCGACTCAGTTTGAGACCATGTGGCGAATTGTCTTGCCAATGGCGAGCCCGGCGATTATTACGGGTTTGATTCTTGCGGTCGCGCGTGCGGCGGGTGAGGTGGCTCCGTTAATGTTAGTCGGTGCAGTGAAATTGGCCTCGAGCTTGCCTGTCGATAGCCAGTTTCCGTTTTTGCATTTAGAGCGTAAGTTCATGCATTTAGGTTTCCATATCTATGATGTTGGCTTCCAAACCACTAATATTGAAACAGCAAGACCTTTGGTTTACGCCACGTCATTTTTACTTGTAACTGTGATTGTTGGCCTGAACTTAACCGCGATCAGTATTCGTAATAATTTGCGCGAGAAGTACCGAACTCTAGGACAAGATTAACCATGTTTTCAGTCAATCAAACACTCGGCTACCAGACCCCCTTAGATGTGAATAATCTGAGCGATGAGCAAACCGCAATTGCTATCGAAGGGTTAAACTTGTACTACCAGAACAGTCAGGCATTAAGTGATATTTCAATGCGAATTCCAAAAGGGCAGGTTACCGCTTTTATCGGTCCGTCTGGTTGTGGGAAGTCGACATTGCTTCGCTGTATTAACCGTATGAACGACCTTGTTGATGGCTGTCGTGTTGAAGGCAAGGTTAAGCTACATGGTAAAAATGTTTACCATCCAAAAGTCGATGTTGCTACGCTTCGTCGCCGAGTAGGAATGGTGTTCCAGCGCCCGAATCCATTTCCTAAGTCCATCTACGAAAATGTGGTGTATGGCTTGCGTCTGCAAGGAATCAAAAATAGCCGTGCTCTCGATGATGCTGTCGAGCGTTCATTGCGTGCTTCTGCGCTATGGGATGAAGTTAAAGATCGCTTACATGAAAATGCATTTGGATTGTCAGGTGGTCAACAGCAACGTTTGGTTATCGCGCGTGCAATAGCGATTGAGCCTGAGGTACTGTTGCTTGATGAACCTACCTCAGCACTTGATCCTATTTCCACTTTAACCATTGAAGAGCTGATCAACGACCTGAAAACCAAATATACTGTAGTTATCGTTACCCATAACATGCAGCAGGCAGCGCGAGTGAGCGATCACACAGCCTTTATCCATATGGGTAAGTTGATCGAGTACTCAGATACCGACTCAATTTTTACGTCGCCATTGAAAAAACAGACTGAAGATTATATTACGGGTCGATACGGCTAACTCGTCGTATTAGAATTTTTACTTATCCATTGGGAGATTAACGTTAACTATGAATTTTGGACGCCACATATCAGGTCAGTTTAATGTCGAGTTAGAGTCGATCCGAACCCACGTATTGACGATGGGTGGTTTGGTCGAGCAGCAGTTGTCGTTTGCGATGCAGGCGCTACACAAAGAAGACATCGAACTGGCGAGAAAAGTGGTGCGCGATGATCATAAAGTTAACGCGATGGAAGTCTCAATCGATGAAGCCTGCACTCGTATCATTGCCAAACGTCAGCCGACAGCTAAAGATTTGCGCCTGATTATGGCAATCATCAAAACGATTACCGATTTAGAACGCATTGGTGATGTTGCAACCAAAATTGCTTATGTGGCGATAGAAAGTCCGTCTTCAAAAGAGCGCCAGTTCCATGTTTCATTAGAACCGCTTTGCCGTCAAGCAATTAGCATGCTGCACCAAGTGCTCGATGCCTTTGCACGTATGGATGTTGACGCGGCAGCAGAAGTATACAAACTCGACGATAAGATTGATGCTGAGTACGAAGCGGTGATCCGCCAGTTGATGACCTATATGATGGAAGACCCGAAAAATATTCCCAATATTCTTCAGGTCATGTGGTCTGCTCGCGCGATAGAGCGAGTTGGAGATCGTTGCCAGAATATCTGTGAGTACATCATCTACTTTGTCAAAGGCAAAGACGTTCGCCACTTGGGTGAACAAAGCATTGATGATGCACTTCGCTAGAAGTGCAAGATCACCCCAGTTGATAGAGTGGCTGACCAGTTTGAACTAAGCAGAGTTTTATTCTTGTCGATATAGTTGAAATCGCCACCTAGTCTAAAGCCAATATTGTCAGTGGCAAAAATGACCCAAGCCGCTGAAAAGCTTGCCCCAGAACCTTCAGCATACCGAGTTTCATTCGAGAAGATATTATCTCGACTACCTTCGTATTCAACCAAGCCGGCTTCGAGTTGTAGACCAAACTTAACCGGTTGTTCCATAAAGTGGTATTGCCCACCAATTCGGTAAGTTTTTAGCCTATCCTTATCCCACAAAATCTCTGCTGATGTGTGTGAATAACTCAAATACAGCGCATCAAGACCCAGTACATCTGTCACCCCAAGTTGCAGGCCACCACCGGATAGGCCAGCATCAAGGTAAGGTCCCATTTTGATTTCTGGTGAAATATGTAACCCAGTTGCTGAGGCAGTAAATGGCGTTAAAAGGGTGAGCGCTAAAAGGTGTTTTTTCATTGTTTGAAGACCATTGTCAAAGTGATTACCGCTTTCCTTGAAATAATTCTGTCCTGAGGTCGCTATCCTATGGATTATTTTTAATAAGAACCAATTAATGGCCCTTATATCTTCAATAATCAAATCTTATCAAGTTGCTTTTATTTGAATGAGAATGTTCCATTGATGGAAAATGTCACGTTTGAGTTTGTAAGCCCATAGTAGGTGCCGTTAGGATCAAAGACACTGACTTTGACGTAGGGGAAAAACTTGAATATTGAATGCATTGATCCAAGTGAAAGCTCCCAGACGTTTGCGTGACCCTGATTAAAATCTTCCATATCGGACTGATCAATCGCCATGTAGTGCTCATATTTCGCAGCAACGTAGACATGCTCAAAGTAACGAGTTGCGCCTACGTATGCCGAGTATTTGTTAACATCATCAACCGTTAACCATGTAAAACCATTACGAATATATTCAGCGGTTGCGCCAACTTTAAGAGAAGTGTGTTCCAAATACCGCGTCACTGAAAGATCGATTTGGTGGCTTGTTGTTTTGACACCATCAATGCCAACTTCATGCATCAACCAATCGTCGTACAGCCCATATTCATAGTAGGCATCCATCCGCCATTGGTGATTAAAGTTGTGGCGATATCCAGTACCTACACCGAGCCAGCCATCGGTATCAGCACCAACAAACAGAAATGAGTTATCGGTCAAAGAGGCATAGAGACCAAGTTCAAAGAAGTCCTTTTCAATAGAGACAGTCACGTCGGCATATGACGCTGCGCTTAACATGGTCGCTAAGCAGGCTATTGAAAGTTTTTTCATAGTCGGAAACTTAAATGAGAGCCCTTAAGAAATAAGGGCTCTGAAAAGGGAAGGTTAGCCGTTTAGACGAGAACGTAGAGCGTCACGGACCTTGTTGCGATCGATAGAGTTGATCGCTGGTGATACTTCTGGGTTTGTGTCTACGCCAAAGCTTGGATCAACAGGCTCAGGACGGTCGACTGGTGAATCTAAGCCCCATTCTGGCGTGTCACCCATATCTGGTGTTGGGCGATCAGGTGCGTTATCCACTGGCGGTTGAGTCGGTACAGCGACGCCGAAGTCAGGATCTGTTGGCTCTGGTCGGTCTGGTGCATTACCCATATCTAGCCCCCAGTCAGGAGTATCACCCATATCTGGTGTCGGACGGTCTGGTGCATTATCAACTGGTGGTTGAGATGGTACTGCAACGCCAAAACCAGGATCGACAGGCTCAGGACGGCTAGGTAGGTTACCGGTATCTAAGCCCCACTCTGGAGAGTTATCAATGTCAGGAATAGTTGGCGATTGAGAGTCACCGGCAACACCACCTGACGAAGAACAACCAGCAAGCACCAATGAACCTGCCACTACTAAAGCGATAAGAGATTTTTTCATAATTGACTACCTTAAAGTCTGACAAATTTTAGACTGGCGAGATAAATGTGATTACTGCCAGGTGTTATTGAGCTGCCAGTTCCTTAGGCGAGGGCGAAGAGAATCTAAGGCTTGAGACGAACGTAAATAGCTGCGTCAAAGCAACACCCATCAGCAAATTCCGATGCTGAGCAAAACTGCTGGTGGCTATTATTGTTAATAAGCACTGCTTCATCTAATGGAATGAGCTTATATCAAAGATAAGTAATGCTTATTACTTTTGGTCAGACTGCTAGAATGGATTCGCTTTTATTGACTTGATGGTTGAGTGCGGTCTGTATTTCACTGTGTAGCCAGTGGATGAGAGGGTTGTTGCGATTCTTTATGTGATACTGGCTGAACACGGGCATGGATTTGTCTTGCTCGTCCATCACAATATCGATCGCGCGAAGATTAGGGTAGAGGTCAATCGGGAATAGATTAGAGTGCGGCATAAACATATCTGTGTGTTGTACTACATCGATGATTGCCATGATTAACTCTGATCGGAACGCGACTCTGGTTTTCAGGCCACGATTTTTCATCATCTGTTCAGCGACGCTAAAACTGTCATTCCAACCTGGTGTTATTGATGATGCGATTTCATAGCCGTCAAAGTCTTCTAAGTTTGCTATCGGACCTTTAATAGGGTGTCCTTGGCGGACAAAAACTCTGCCTTTTAGCTCAATAAGAGGCTTTAAGTAAATTTCTTTTGGGGCGCTAATATCGTAATTGACGCCAAATAGTATCTCCCCTTTACTGATGCTTGATAACGTATTATGCGTCCAACCGACGAGTTCGATGTCTGCTTGCGGTGCGTGCTCTCGCAACTGATGAAACAAGGTTCCCGATAAGCAAGCGAGAACCATAGGCGAGAGTGCAATTTTTAACTTGGTATCGATCATTTTAGGATCGAATTCTTGAGATCTGTTCAGTGCTGTAGCCAATCCATCTAAATGGGGAGTTATAGCTTCTGCTAGTTCTATAGAAAATGAGGTAGGCTCTAACCCAGAAGACACTTTGACAAACAAATCATCATTGAAATGATTACGCAGTTTTTTAAGTGACTGGCTGATCGCAGGCTGAGAGACGAATAGACGCTGAGAAGCCTTGCGCATATTGAGTTCTTGAGATAAAACCAGAAAGGTTCTCAGTAGGTTTAAATCTAAGTTGGAAAACAGATCTTTTGCCATGTGCGGATAACCTTAATACTTTTGCGAAACAAAGGTTTGTTCTTCAAGTGGAGCTCGAATATAACCTTCTTTGTTGAGCTCTGGTAGTTCGATCTCTGGGTAGGTAATATCCTGATACTCAATTTGTTCAAGTAGATGGCTAATGCAGTTTAGGCGAGCACGTTTTTTATCATCTGAAGGGACTACCCACCATGGGCACTGCTTGGTGTCTGTATAGGCAAACATCTTATCTTTGGCCTCAGAGTATTCAGCCCAGCGGTTGCGCGATTCTAAGTCCATTGGGCTGAACTTCCAGCGCTTGATGGGAGTTTTGATTCGCTCTAAAAAGCGTTTTTCCTGTTCTTCATCGGAGACGGAAAACCAATATTTGAGCAAGATGATGCCAGAACGCTGCAACATACGCTCAAATTCAGGGCAAGATCGCAGAAATTCATCGTACTGCTCATCAGAGCAAAAGCCCATCACCTTTTCAACACCCGCTCGGTTGTACCAACTACGGTCAAAAAGGACTATTTCACCAGCGGCAGGTAGGTGTGCAACGTAACGTTGGAAGTACCACTGGGTTTTCTCTTTTTCAGTAGGGGCGGGTAATGCAGCGATTCTACAAATGCGAGGGTTGAGTTTTTCTGTGATGCGTTTAATAACGCCACCTTTGCCAGCGGCGTCACGTCCTTCAAAGATCACAACGACTTTGAGGCCTTCCTGTTTTACCCACTCTTGCAGCTTTACCAACTCAATTTGAAGGCGTTGAAGTTCCTTTTCGTAAAACTTCTTATCCAGTTTGCTCTTAGCCATAGCGCACTCCTTTGTTATCAAAAGGTTAGCACTTGTGGAGTAGGGATGAGAGTTTTATCACTGAGAACTGAGAGCCTCTACGACCTTTTCGATGGCAGAGCTATTGGTCACTGGAATCATGAAATCGTCGATGTTCTGATTACCCATTTTGGCTTCTTCGCTGATGTTAGTCATATAGCTTGAGCGGGCACTCTTACCTGATAGATGAACTTCTCTGACGCCAGTGTGTTGAACGATGCTTTGAACATTGTCGGCTGTTAGTCCAGCACCGGCCATGATTGAGATTCTACCGTCAGCCACTTTGACCATCTGTTGCAGAACCTCTTTTCCTTGTCCTACATTGGCAGCCAAACCTGAAGTGAGGATACGCTCGCAGCCTAATGAAATTATCTGTTCAAGAGCTTGCTGCCAGTTGCTGCTTTGGTCAATGGCACGGTGGAACGTGATACCTAAATTATACAACTTGGCGCGTTGAGTCAGCTGTTCGGCTAACCGCATATCGATATGTCCATCGGCACTCAGCACCCCCAGCACTACGCCTGCTAATCCCGCCTCTGCTGCCGCTTCGATATCGAGTAACATTGCCTCAATATCATCTTGGTCGTACAAGAAGTCGCCTTGCCTTGGGCGAATCATAGCGTAGACAGGGATAGGGGATATTTGAGCTGCTTTTTTCATAAAACCAAAGCTGGGCGTTAATCCACCAAGCGCTAGAGATGAGCATAGCTCGATGCGTGTTGCGCCACCTGTAATCGCATTATGCAGTGATTCAAGATTATCGATACAAACTTCAACGTGGTACTTCATAAGTAAAGCTCTCTGAGGATAAAGTTGGCGTTATTTTAGCAGTCGAAGAGAAAGATATTAGGGTAAAGGTCGAAGATTTGATTTCCTCAAAAATGAGTGGGAGAAAATAAAAAACCTCAGCATGAGCTGAGGTTTAAGATCTTGAGCAGGAGCTAGATTAAGCTGCGTCGTCTTGTGCTGGTTCAGCGTCTTCGACTGCTTCAACCTTTTTAGGCTTCTTAGGTGCAGGTTTGCGTTTTGCACCCAGTGCGTAGAGCACTTCTTCTTTGTTTTGCGCTAGGAACATAGCCAAGTCTTCTTTCTTGCCTTCGTCTTCTAGCAGTTCACTTTTACCTAGTAGCTCAAAAAGCTCATCAGCCATATCAAGCATCTTGTCATATGCGTCAGCTTCCGCTTTAGAGGTAAAAGTCATTTTCTCTTCTCCGTTGCGTTCTACCACGTACTTGACGATTACAGCCATGGTTGGTCCTCTAACTCAAATTATCAAAAATATTTACTGTCTGTTTATACAGCTTATTGATGGCAAAGTCTAGGTAGCACAGGCGATCATGAGGTTGAGATCGGCAAAAATTTGATAACGCTCTGTTCGTTATTGAGAAGATAACGGTAAGCAGAACTGGAAAAGGTGTTCCGCCGCTATCTTGGCAACACTTTCTAGCATCTCTGGCGGAGGATTATCTATCGAGTGAATCTGCAATCCATCGAGCATGGTCACAGCATAATGTGTCATGACTTGAATGTCGGCATTTTGCACGAGTTGACCATCATTGGCGGCTCTTTCAAAACGATTTTGAATGAGCTGAATGAATTCTGCACGCATCTTCAAAGCGGATATTTTAACCACACTAGATTCATCGCTACAGGCCAGAGAACTCTGGATCATCAAGCAACCTTTGTTCTTCTCGTTGCTGCATTTTGCTTCGGCAGTTCGGGAAAAAATAGTCTCAATCACATCGCGAATTTGAGGCTGCTCCAATGCACTAAAGAATGGTGCGCCTTCACGATTCTTATACATCTCTACCGCTTGAAAATAGAGTTGCTCTTTATTGCCAAACGTTGCGTACATACTTGGTTTGTTGATACCCATCGCTTGGGTGAGATCTTTGAGTGACGCGCCGTCGTAACCTTGTGTCCAAAAGACATCCAAGGCTTTCTCTAGAGCGATTTCTTTATCAAAGCTTTTTGGGCGACCACAGGTTAAACGGACCATAACTTTATTCAACAACTTCTCAAATATAACACTCAAATGGTAAATCGCAGGCCGTGCGTTGTCCATATCGCAAATGTATTCATTTGGTAAATTTAACTTGATCAATGTCAAAAGTTAGGATTATTATACCGATCGGTACAAAATCAATGTAAGGATAGCGAGATGGTAGGTAAACACCTTAAAACACCCCTTCTACTTATCTCAATTGCAGCACCTTTGGTGTTGTCGGGATGTCAGGATTCACATGCAGAAGTGACTCAGTCTGCACCACCACCGCCAGGTGTTGAGGTGGCAGAAGTGCTGGTTGAAACCATCACTGAGCTTGATGAATATACGGGGCGTTTAGAATCACCTCAGACTGTATCGGTGATTCCGCGAGTGTCGGGCTATGTTGAACAAGTGCATTTTGAAGAAGGCACCATGGTTGAAGAAGGCGACGTTCTTTTCTCCATTGATGACCGAGCATTTGTTGCAGAGGTCGAGCGACTTGAAGCGGAACTGAGCAGCGCTAAAGCCAGTTACAACCAATCGATCAAAGATCACCAGCGCGCGCTTAAGCTCAATAAGAACAACGCTATTTCGCAAGAAACGGTGGATGCACGTTTTACCGCTAAGCAGCGCAGTGCGGCGAGTGTTGCTGCGATTAAAGCTTCGCTATCTCAAGCCAAATTAGATTTAGCCTTTACCAAAGTCACTGCGCCGATCACAGGCAAAGTCTCTAGGGCTGATATTACTGAGGGCAACTATGTATCAGCAGGTGATACTCAGTTAACTACGTTAGTGTCGACTGCTCATATGTACGCTTACTTCGATGTTGATGAAGTGACTTTCCTTAAGTACCAGAAGTTGAACAAGCTTAAAGCGGGTGAAGGTTACGCGAAGCAGCTAGTACAGCTTGGTTTAGCGAATGACGCGGCTTACCCACGAGTAGGGCACATCGACTTTGTTGATAACGCAATCAATCAAGCAACAGGAACAATTCGAGTTCGTGCTGTCTTCGACAATAAAGATCAGTCTTTATGGCCTGGTATGTTCGCGAAACTGCGTATTACTGGTTCAAGCAGCTACGAAGGTGTGTTGATAGATAATCGTGCAGTGGGCACAGACCTCAACAATAAGTACGTGTTGGTTCTTGATGAGAACAATATCGTTCAGTATCGCGCGGTTTCGCTAGGTGAAAAACTCAATGGTTTACGCATTGTGGCGGATGGCTTATTGCCGGGCGATAAAGTTGTGGTGAATGGTCTGCAACGTGTGCGTGCCAACATGCCAGTGACACCAAGTGAAGTCACGATGGCGAACGAATTGACCTTATCAATGTTGCGTGACCAACAAGATCTGATTGACCAACAGCGCCAATCTCTTACTACAGCGGCATTAAACGAGAAGGGATAACGGGATGTTTTCTCAGTATTTTATTCGTAGGCCGATATTTGCATCGGTCCTGTCGATACTCATTTTTATCGCAGGCGCACTGTCAGTGTGGCAGCTGCCTATCACTGAGTATCCAGAAGTTGTGCCTCCTACGGTCGTTGTTACGGCAACCTACCCAGGCGCAAACCCTAAAGTCATAGCCGATACAGTTGCATCTCCTCTCGAAGAGGAAATTAATGGTGTCGAAGATATGTTGTACATGTCTTCGCAAGCTACCTCAGATGGGATGATGACCTTAACGGTAACCTTTGAAATTGGGACTGACGCTGACAAAGCACAAACCTTAGTGCAAAGTCGCGTTGACCGCGCATTACCAAGGTTGCCAGAAGAGGTTCAGCGTTTAGGTGTGGTTACCGAGAAGTCTTCACCTGACTTGACCATGGTGGTTCACCTTTACTCTCCAGATGAACGCTACGATTTGCTCTACTTGGCAAACTATGCGGCGCTTAACGTGCGTGATGAAATAACCCGTATTGAAGGTGTTGGCGCGGTGCGTGTATTTGGTGGCGGCGAGTACAGCATGCGTATCTGGCTTGACCCTAATAAGGTCGCTGCACTGGGCTTAAACCCTACCGAAATCATTGCAGCAGTACGCGAGCAAAACCAACAAGCAGCGGCTGGTAGCCTAGGCGCGCAGCCAAGCGGAAATTCTGACTTCCAATTGCTCATCAATGTGAAAGGTCGTCTCACTGATGTTGAAGAGTTTGAAAACATCATCATCAAAGTTGGTGAAAACGGTCAGGTTAACCGCTTGAAAGATGTTGCTCGAATTGAGCTTGGTGCCGAAACCTACTCGCTACGTTCACTATTGGATAACCAAGATGCGGTAGCGATCGGTGTTTTCCAAGCTTCTGGTTCGAACGCGATTCAGATTTCTGAAGATGTTCGTAGCAAGATGGCTGAGCTTGAGCAGAGCTTCCCACAAGGTGTAGCATACGACATCGTTTATGACCCGACAGTCTTTGTTCGCGGCTCAATTGAAGCGGTTGTTCAAACGTTACTAGAGGCGGTATTGCTGGTCGTTTTGGTTGTAGTGTTATTCCTACAAACGTGGCGTGCTTCAATCATCCCGCTGGTGGCCGTTCCGGTTTCTTTGGTCGGTACCTTTGCTTTCATGCACTTGATGGGCTTTTCACTCAATGCGCTATCGCTGTTTGGTTTGGTACTGGCGATAGGTATCGTGGTCGATGATGCCATAGTGGTGGTGGAGAATGTTGAGCGAAACATAGCTGAAGGCTTGGCACCGATTCCCGCAACGGAAAAAGCGATGCGTGAAGTGACAGGGCCTATCGTCGCGACGACCTTAGTTCTTGCTGCAGTATTCATCCCAACCGCCTTTATGTCTGGTTTAACCGGGCAGTTTTATAAGCAGTTTGCGCTGACGATTACCATCTCGACCTTTATATCTGCGATTAACTCATTGACCTTGAGTCCGGCTTTATCGGCACTGTTATTAAAAGGTCATAATCAGCCTAAAGACTGGCTAACTCGAGTGATGGATTCACTGTTTGGACGCCTGATTTTTGCGCCGTTTAATAAGTTGTTTAACAAAGGTGCTAGTGCCTACGGTTACGTGGTGAAGAAAACCATCCGTCTCGGAGCCTTGATTGGTGTTATCTATGTTGGATTACTTGGCTTAACGGCTTATCAGTTTGATCAAACGCCAACAGGTTATGTACCAGGGCAAGATAAGCAGTATTTAGTCGCTTTTGCTCAGTTACCTGATGCGGCTTCCCTTGAGCGTACCGATGCGGTGATTCGTGAAATGTCTGAGATTGCACTTGCTCAACCGGGCGTTGAGCACTCGGTGGCTTTCCCGGGATTAAGCATCAATGGATTTACCAACAGCCCTAACAGCGGCATTGTTTTCACGCCATTGTCTGATTTTGAAGACCGACAAGATCCTAGCTTGAGTGCTGGTGCAATCGCGATGCAACTTAACCAGAAGTTTGCTGCGATTCCCGATGCTTTTATTGCCATCTTCCCACCGCCACCGGTTCAAGGTCTGGGTACGATTGGTGGCTTTAGGCTACAAATCCAAGATAGGGGTAATCACGGCTATGAGGCTTTGTATCAGGTCACTCAACAAGTGATCATGAAGGCTTGGGCTGATCCTGCTTTGACAGGCGTATTCTCAAGCTATCAGGTTAATGTGCCACAACTAGAGCTAGACGTAGATCGTACTAAAGCGTTGAAACAGAATGTCTCTTTAGACGATGTCTTTGCAACGCTGCAATCTTACATGGGCTCAACTTACGTCAACGACATCAACCGATTTGGTCGCACTTATCAGGTGAATGTTCAGGCTGATGAAGCGTTTCGTCAGAACCCAGAGCAGATCCGCCAACTTAAGGTAAGGAATGCCGATGGCGAAATGATCCCACTTGGCTCATTTGTGAATGTTGATAACGTCGCAGGTCCTGACCGCGTCATGCACTACAACGCCTATAAGACCGCAGAAATTAACGGTAGCCCAATGCCGGGCGTAAGCTCTGGTGAAGCGCAGGCAGCGATTGAAAAGATTCTCGCTGAGACTTTGCCAATCGGCATGACTTACGAATGGACGGAGCTTACTTATCAGCAAAAACTTGCAGGTAATACAGCCACCTTAATCTATCCATTGGTGATTCTATTGGTGTTCTTAGTACTGGCTGCACAGTACGAGAGTGTGCGTTTACCTATGGCGATTATCTTGATTATTCCAATGACGCTGTTGTCAGCGATCAGTGGTGTGATCTTATGGGGAAGTGACAACAACATCTTCACCCAAATAGGTTTGATTGTATTGGTTGGTTTGGCGACTAAGAACGCAATTTTAATTGTTGAGTTTGCCAAGGAATTACAAGATAGAGGTCGTACAGTTATGGAGGCAATCTTAGAGGCATCTCGCCTACGTTTGCGCCCGATTCTGATGACATCTATCGCCTTTATTATGGGCGTGGTTCCTATGGTGTTCTCAACTGGCGCAGGTGCCGAAATGAGACAAGCGATGGGCATTGCCGTCTTTTCCGGCATGATTGGTGTCACTGTGTTTGGGCTACTGCTAACACCGCTGTTCTACTACGTACTGGCAAAACGTGGCCAACAGAAGAAACAAGCAGCTGAGCACAATATTGCACTTGAACCTGCAAATGAATCCACTGTCTGATCCCGCTAATTAGGATTCGTAGGGCAACTCTGGTTATTGGAGTTGCCCTTTTTTTAATCCCATTGATGGCAATATTCGATAAAGGATTTGAGCAATGGACTCTGATACTTTTCTTTATGCACCAGCAACCAGTAGCGCCTTTTCATATCCAAAGAGAGTTTAAGCTCTACCACTCTACCATCGGTTAACGCCGGCTGAGCCGCGAGTCTTGATAAGCAACCCAATCCGAGCCCAGCAGAGACACTGTTAATTAAAGCTTCTGTGGTGTTGAGCTGAAATGATTCATGCCACTGTTCAATACGAGGAGCAATTGCGCGAAGGAAAAACTCTCTCGAGCCTGAACCCGGCTCGCGCAATATCCACTCACTCTCTTCTAAATCACCAACACTAAACCTTTGTTTATTTGCCAGTGGTGAATCAGGGGAGCAGATCACGCACATCTCGTCTTGGCTGAATTGTGTGGAAATAAGTTCAGGGTGCAGTGTTTTTCCTTCAATAAGTGCAAGATCGAGCTCATAGTCGACCAACTTCTGACAGATCAATGCAGAGTTGGAGATAAACAAGCTTTGAGAGTGGTGATTGGTATGGCGGCGAAAATCACTAATTAGATAAGGTGCAACTTGATTACCTATGGTGTCACTAGCCCCAATTCTTAGTTCACCCGTTAATGTCTGGTCATTATCAAATAACTGTTCAATATCTTGCGCCCGCTCAATGAGTTCGTCCGCTAAAGGCAGTAGTTTCTGCCCTTCTTGATTGAGGATAAGTCGGTTATTGACTCTGTCGAACAATGAATGGCCGATTTGTTTTTCTAGCTCTGACAACGCCATGCTGACTGCCGCCTTGGACAAAAACAAGGCTTCTGACGCTGCTGTTAACGTGTCATGTTGCGTGATTGAGATAAACACTCTGAGCTGTTTTAGAGAAATATTCGTGGCCATAGCTTCGTTAAGATTGTCTGAACATGTGTTCTAAATAATTAGATATTATCGAACGCTTGGCAAGCGTAAACTAGCTCCATGGTAAGCAAACTAGGTAAATAAAGATGATTAAAGCAGCAAAAGCAAAAGTGATGGGTGCGCCTACTCCTATGGCAGGCTTAGCGCTTGGTATTGCCAGTTTAGGATGGTGTTGGGAAAATGCAGCCCCATTTGATGGTTATGCTCAGTGGAGTGGTGCGGCAATCGCCAGTGTGTTGCTGGCTGTTCTAGCGATAAAATTTCTCTTTCATAATCATCTATTGCGTGAAGATCTTGCTCACCCTGTTGTGGGTAGTGTTGTACCAACGTTTGCGATGGGCACTATGGTCGTTTCGAATTCTTTAGGGCACTTTTCCCCTTTAGCTGGCGATTTACTTTGGCTTTTTGCGGTTGGTCTTCACATTGTGTTTCTAGTCAGCTTTATCTACCACAGAGCGCAAGAGTTTGAATTGCACCATATGGTACCGAGTTGGTTTGTACCACCAGTAGGCATCATAGTGGCTGATGTATCTTTCTCAGGTAACCCTGTCTTGAGCCATATTGCAGATGGCGCGCTTTTGTTCGGAATGGTTGCCTATGCCGTGATGCTGCCAATGATGATCTATCGTTTTATGTTTACTCATGAGATTCCTGACGCAGCCAAACCAACCATGGCGATCATGGCAGCACCTGCCAGCCTATCGTTAGCGGGGTATTTAACGGTCACTGCTGACCCTTCACCTGTGATCATTGGTCTGCTGTTTGGCATTGCGATCTTGATGACAGCTATTATCTATCTGGCTTTCTTTAAATTACTCAGACTGCCATTTAGCCCAGGTTACGCAGCATTTACCTTCCCGATGGTGATTGGTGCAACAGCACTATTTAAACTTGCCGCATGGATGGAAACCATCGGTGTCGCAAACAAGTATATTGTGCAAGTGCAATGGATAGCCGCTATTGAACTGGTTGTGGCGACCTTAGTCGTTAGCTACGTGGCCTTAAGATATCTCACCTTCTACAAGCCTGTGAGCAATGCATTGGGCTTAGCATCAAATTAACGCAGTCCTTGCTCTCTCAGCCGTTTATACAAGGTGTTGCGGCTGATATTCAAATCTTTCGCGGTCGCAGAAACATTGCGGCCGTTTTGCTCATAAACGCTCAGCCAGTCTCCTTGATCTAACTCGGCTTGATTGGGAGGAGTCAGCAGACTGATATTGGTTGTTGCCATCGCGATTGGCTCTGGTTGCTGTGCTTCAAGGTCGTGCAGTTCAAGATCATGCAGAAAGTCATCAGGAAGGTGTTCGACACAGATAGTCTCATCGCCAGCCATTGCAATCGCAATTTGAATCACACTAACCATCTGCCTGATATTACCCGGCCAAGGGTGTGACTTAAACATGGCTAGTACTTCTAAGCTGATGTTGGGCGTTTCCTCATCAAGCGCGTATTTGGCTAGTAAGAACTTCACTAATGCTTCTTTGTCTGTTCTCTCCCTCAGAGCAGGCAGAGATAGGTTGAGTCCAGTGACTCGGTAGTATAAATCTTGGCGAAATGTCCCTCGCTCTACATCCTGTTTTAAATTCCTGTTTGTCGCAGAAACTAATTTAAAGTCAACAGGATATGATGTGGTTGAACCGAGTGGCGTTACTTTACGTTCTTGCAAGACGCGCAGTAGTCTAGCCTGAACATTCATTGGCATATCGCCTAATTCATCTAAGAACAAGGTGCCTTTGTCTGCCTTGCGGATTAATCCGATATAGCCTTTGTTGTTCGCTCCGGTGAAAGCGCCTTTTTCGTATCCGAATAGCTCTGATTCTACTAACTCGGCCGGAATTGCTGCGCAGTTTACTGCAATCATAGGAGCGTGTTTTCGTTCACTAGATAGGTGTAGAGCGTTGACGAACACCTCTTTACCTACGCCTGTTTCGCCGTGAATCAAGATAGGAATGTCGGTATTTAGAATCCGACTTGCCTGAGTAATGGCCTTTGCCAATCTAGGATCGCCCATGTTCAAGCGCTCCAAATCCAGCGGTGCTTTTGCGTCTTTTAAGTTGGTCTTAGGAATCGATTTACGGTAGTCAATTTGCCTTCCTTGAGGCACCTTAGGTGGGGTAATAATGCCAAAAAAACTAAAGCGTGAATGGGTGCTAATTGCCGTCGGATTGAAAGGAGGATGAGACAACAGCTGTTCAAGCTTAATATCAAAAATCTGTTCCAGTCTTTGCAAAGCCAGATCTTGTCCGAGTACGACTTCTGCACGTCGATTAGCTGAAACGATCACACCTTGTTCATTGAACACCAGCAAAGATGACCATTGGCTATCAATGTTTTCAGGGGAAGTGTTAAACCACAGTAGATAGTGATCAGATTGAAATTTAGAGGCGATGAGTTGGTTCTCAATCGCTTGTGACATCAACTTCACCATACCCAAGGTATGAGCCGTCGGCATGTAGGCATCGCTAGAAATAGACAATACACCAGCCATCTTTCTATCGGCATCAAATAGTGGCGCAGCTGAACCCGTCATAAATCGATTGGATGTCAAAAAGTGTTCATCGTGAAACACCTGAACAATAGACCCCGTTTCAAGGGCGGTACCTATCGCGTTAGTACCGATAAGTCCTTCTTGCCAATGCACACCGTTTTGGAAAACCTGTGGTTGCCTTTGCGAGAAAAAGCGTTGTTCACCCCAGCTGTTCAGCACCTGACCATTCGTATTTGCTAGCGTGATCAAGCAATTGCTATTTGAAAGTAAGCTGTCATAGAAAGGCAAGACCTTTTGCTGAGTTGTCGTCAGCAACCCTGAGTGTTCTTCGAGAGTGTGAGAAAAGGCTTGTCCTGTTTCCATCTCTATTATCGGGTTGCTGTTGTGAACTAGCCCAGCGTCCCGACAGCGTTGCCAAGAGCTCTCGATCATTGATTGATGTTTTTTGTCCATAGTGTTGGCCAATAGCAGCGATACAAAGTCATTTTTAAGTAATTATTCTAATTGTTCGTATGTGAACGTTAATGATCACAAACGCTCACTTAACATATCACTCATCTGAACACCTTGAACATGTTTTGAACACATTTTATTAACAAATGTTACGGTGGTCTCATATGTGGAATGAGTATGAAATCTAGGTCCTTACTGAGTTTTTAGTCACAATATCCTTATGTTTAAAGGGCTGGAAAACTGTATTGTAAAATAATTGTTTCAAATTTTGTAAGTTGGCATGACTCTCGCTCTACCGAACAATATCGAAAAAGATTATTGTTCGAATGGTAAGGAGTTTTTAGTGTCACTAACACTTGAGCAGGTAAGCAAATACGTTGACGGTGAGATGCATATCTCAGACGTTAACCTCACCTTTGAGCCTGGTTCGTTCAATGTGTTGCTAGGACGCACATTGGCAGGAAAGACCTCATTGATGCGACTTATCGCAGGTCTAGACAAACCAACATCAGGGAAGATTCTGGTAAACGGCGTGGATGTCACGGGAGTCTCCGTAAGGGAGCGTAACATCTCGATGGTGTACCAGCAGTTCATTAACTATCCCAACCTAAGCGTGTTTGAAAACGTGGCTTCACCACTACGCTTGGCGGGCATGCCAGAGAAAGAAATTCAAGAGCGTGTTCACGCAACCGCAGAAATGTTGCGCATTACTGAACACTTGAAGAAACATCCATTAGAGCTTTCTGGCGGTCAGCAGCAGCGTACTGCGATGGCTCGCGCTTTAGTTAAAGATGCGGAAATCATTCTTTTTGATGAACCGCTCGTAAACCTCGACTACAAGCTACGTGAAGAGTTGCGTCAAGAAATGCGTGAGCTATTCCAAACCAGACACACCATTGCGATTTACGCGACAACGGAGCCGAATGAAGCGCTTGCGCTTGGCGGTACAACCACCATTCTGCATGAAGGTCAGGTGATTCAATCTGGCCCGACTGCCTCGGTTTATCACCAACCAGATAATGTTGATTCAGCAACCTTGTTTAGTGAACCACCTATTAACCTGATCTCAGGTGCAGTAACCAGCAATGAAGTGACGTTTGATAAGAGTGCGCATTTCCCACTTAATCAGTCACTGAGTAAGTTGGATATAGGGGAGTATCAATTTGGTATTCGCCCGAGCCATCTGAGCTTACTGCCAAAAAATGACGACGATGTAGAGCTAACCGTTCAGGTAGAAGTCGCAGAGATTAGTGGCTCTGAGACGTTTCTCCATGTACGTAATACGCACCTCGATATGGTGCTGCACTTACCAGGCGTGCATACCTACGATGTGGATGAGACGATCAAAATCTATATTCCAATCCACAAATTCTATGTCTTTGGTATGGATCAGAACCTTATCCATGCCCCGATTCGTGATGTTAGGGGGTAGTCGTCATGGTTCAAATTACACTCAATTCACTCGCCCATACTTATGACAAGAAACCAACGGCTTCATCGCCTTATGCGATTAAAGAGATGAATCACGTTTGGAAGCAGGGCGGTGCATACGCTCTATTGGGGCCTTCGGGCTGTGGTAAGTCGACACTGTTGAACATTATTTCTGGATTGATGAGCCCATCTCAAGGAGACGTGATGTTTGATGATATGCGAGTCAACGAGCTTCGCCCGCAAGACCGTAATATCGCTCAGGTTTTCCAGTTTCCAGTTATCTACGACACCATGTCTGTCTACGACAACTTGGCGTTTCCACTACGCAACATGAAGGTACACAAAGCAAAGGTTCACTCCAAAGTGACCGAAATTGCTGAAATCTTAGAGCTGACCAATGTGCTGTCGAAAAAAGCACAACACCTTACCGCAGATGAAAAGCAGAAAGTGTCGATGGGGCGCGGTCTGGTGCGAGATGATGTGTCGGCGATTTTGTTCGATGAACCGCTCACCGTTATCGATCCGCAGTTGAAGTGGAAACTGCGCCGCAAGCTAAAGCAAATCCATCAGCAGTTCAATATCACTATGGTGTACGTCACACACGATCAGCTTGAAGCGTCGACGTTCGCTGATGAAATTGCCGTGATGTACAACGGCCAGATTGTTCAATTTGGTACCCCAAGAGAGCTGTTTGAAAGACCGAATCACACCTTTGTTGGTTACTTCATTGGCAGTCCAGGCATGAACTTAATGGAGGTGACGCCAACGGATAATGGCGTGATGTTCGATGGTGTGGAAGTTCCGTTATCTGAGTCCTACCGTCATGCCGTTGCTCAAGCTGGTAGCAACAACATCAAGATCGGTATTCGACCTGAATTTGTCCATGTGTGGGAGAAGGGCAATGAGTCTGCGCTGCGTTGTGAAGTGTTGCACGTTGAAGACTTAGGTACCTACAAGATTGTCACACTGCAATTGGGTAACAAACAAATCAAAGCTCGTCTTCAAGAGGATCAACCTGTTCCAGAGAAAGAGGCTTACATCAGCTTCCCTGAACAATGGACCATGCTGTATGTCGATGAATTCTTAGTCAATGTAGGGGAAGAGTAATGGATAAGGTAGCAAACAATAAAGCGTGGTTCCTCGTTCTACCCGTCTTCATGTTGGTCGCCTTCAGTGCGATTGTGCCCTTAATGACCGTAGTGAACTATTCGCTACAGGATATCTTTGATGCTAATACCGCATACTTTGTTGGCACCGAGTGGTATCGAGAAATCCTCAATGATGATCGATTACATGGCGCGCTGCTTCGTCAGTTTGGTTTTACTTTCACTATTTTGCTTATCGAAGTTCCGCTGGGGATCATTGTCGCCCTGACAATGCCAACCAAAGGTAAGTGGTCTGCATTTTGTCTGATTGTGTTAGCGATTCCATTGCTAATTCCACTTAACGTAGTCGGCACGATTTGGCAGATCTTTGGTCGAGCAGATATCGGTTTGTTTGGTTGGGCACTCAATGGCATGGGGATTGACTACAACTACGCGGGCAACCCAATTGATGCATGGCTAACGGTTATTCTGATGGATGTCTGGCACTGGACATCGTTAATCGCGTTGCTGTGTTATTCAGGCTTACGCGCTATTCCTGACGCTTACTATCAGGCGGCGAACATCGACCGCGCTTCTACTTGGTCAATCATTCGTTACATTCAGCTGCCGAAGCTAAAGAGTGTGTTGTTAATCGGCATTCTTATCCGTTTTATGGACAGCTTCATGATTTACACCGAACCGTTTGTTTTGACGGGTGGTGGTCCGGGTAACTCAACGACCTTCCTCAGCCAAACGCTGACCAAAATGGCTATCGGCCAGTTCGATATTGGTCCTGCAGCCGCTTTCTCAATTATCTATTTCCTAATCATCTTGTTGGTGAGTTGGGTGTTCTATACCGCAATGACGCATGGTGAAAACAAGTAAGGAAACTACAATGGCGATGACAAAATCAAAATACACCCGCTATACACAAATTGTCGGGTTAGCGTTCTACATCATCTGTTTGATGCTGCCGATTTACTGGTTACTCAACATGTCTTTTAAGGAGAACCAAGAAATCTTAGGTGGGCTGAGCTTCCTGCCAGAGACTTGGACGCTGAAAAACTATGCGACCATCTTCTCTGATTCAAGCTGGTACATGGGGTACGTGAATTCCATCATTTACGTAGTCATGAACATGGTTATTACCCTAACAGTGGCACTGCCAGCCGCATACGCTTTCTCGCGTTTTAAGTTTATTGGCGACAACCACCTGTTCTTTTGGCTGTTGACCAACAAAATGGCGCCGCCAGCGGTATTCCTGCTGCCATTCTTCCAGCTTTACTCGTCGGTTGGTCTTTTCGATACCCATATTGCGGTCGCGCTTGCGCACTGTTTGTTCAATGTCCCTTTAGCGGTATGGATTCTTGAAGGCTTTATGTCGAGTGTGCCACGTGAAATCGATGAGACCGCTTACATTGACGGTTACAGCTTTCCGAAGTTTTTCGTGAAAATCTTTTTGCCGATGATCCGTTCGGGGATTGGGGTCTCGGCTTTTTTCTGCTTCATGTTCAGCTGGGTAGAGTTACTACTCGCACGTACGCTGACCTCTATTGATGCCAAGCCTATATCAGCGGTTATGACCCGTACTGTCAGTGCGTCTGGTATTGACTGGGGCGTATTGGCGGCTGCCGGTGTGCTGACCATTTTGCCAGGTATTTTGGTTATCTGGTTCGTGAGAAACCATGTTGCGAAAGGCTTCGCACTGGGTCGAGTTTAAGGAGATAAATCATGGCTTGGATGGCATGGACAACACCTTCAGCACTGTTCTTTCTGGGGATTGCGCTGATCTTACTCACAATGACGATTCGAGAAATTCGTACGCCATGTATTGAGCGTAAAGGGTTTCTTCCTATCACGACCACACGTGGCGATCGTCTGTTTATCGGCTTATTAAGCTCCGCATTTATCCATCTTGGATTTGTAGGGCTGACTGAATTATCGATTTGGGTGCCATTTACGCTTTGCGTGATCTGGCTGGGTACAGTTTTGAAATGGGGATAAATACAACTGACTGACATGTGCTCATTACCAGTCTGACAGGATGCCATAGTCGCTAGGTAATGAGTGTAATCAATAACGTAAGAGACAGAATACTCATAACTGGAGTTACACAATAATGAAAAAGGATATCAAAAAGTCTTACCTTGCACGTAGCTTAGCACTGACCTTTGCGCTTGCTGCAATCTCTCCTGCTGCGCTAGCTGACATGGCGGCGGCAAAAAAATGGATGAGTGAAGAGTTTACTCCGACGACCTTGTCACAGGATGAACAAACGCAAGAGATGCAGTGGTTTATCGATGCTGCTAAGCCTTACCAAGGTATGGAAATCAATGTTGCTTCTGAAACCATTACTACGCACGAGTACGAAGCGAAAGTATTGGCAAAGGCATTCTATGAAATCACAGGGATCAAGGTAAATCATGACCTGATTCAAGAAGGTGATGTAGTAGAAAAGCTACAAACTCAGATGCAAACAGGGCGTAACATCTACGACGCCTACATTAACGATTCCGACTTGATTGGTACTCACGTTCGTTACGGTAAAGTTGTACCTATTTCAGACTTCATGGAAGGTGAAGGGAAAAGCGTAACTAACCCATACTTAGACCTGCAAGACTTTATTGGCTTGGACTTCACGACAGGCCCTGACGGTAAGCTCTATCAACTTCCTGACCAACAGTTCGCGAACCTGTACTGGTTCCGCGCAGACTGGTTTGAACGCGAAGATTTGAAAGCTAAGTTCAAGAAAGAGTATGGCTATGAGCTTGGTGTACCTTTGAACTGGTCAGCGTATGAAGATATCGCCGAGTTCTTTACCGATAAAGTTAAGACCATTGATGGCGAGCCTGTATACGGTCACATGGATTACGGTAAGAAAGATCCTTCGCTAGGTTGGCGTTTCACGGACTCGTGGTTCTCAATGGCGGGTGCGGGTGACAAAGGTATTCCAAACGGCCTACCTGTTGATGAATGGGGTATTCGTATCGAAGGTTGTAAGCCAGTTGGCTCAGATGTCGCTCGTGGCGGTGCAACCAACGGCCCAGCAGCGGTTTATGCAACGACCAAATATGTGGATTGGCTTAAGCAATATGCGCCACCAGAAGCTCAGGGTATGACATTTGGTGAAGCAGGCCCAGTTCCAGCTCAAGGTTCTATCGCGCAGCAAATCTTCTGGTATACCGCCTTTACTGCTGATATGACCAAGCCAGGTCTTCCTGTTGTTAATGAAGACGGCACACCTAAATGGCGTATGGCTCCGTCACCACGTGGTCCATACTGGGAAGACGGTATGAAGCTAGGTTACCAAGATGCGGGCTCGTGGACATTCCTCAACAGTACACCTGTTGAACGTCGTCAGGCTGCATGGTTATACGCTCAGTTTGTGGTTTCTAAATCAGTCAGCTTGAAGAAAACTCTGGTTGGCCTAACGCCAATTCGTGAGTCGGATATCAACTCAGACGCGATGACGGAAGCGGCGCCAAAACTAGGTGGCTTGGTTGAGTTCTACCGCAGTGATGCTCGTAAACAATGGACACCAACAGGAACCAACGTGCCAGATTATCCAAAACTGGCTCAGCTTTGGTGGCAATACGTTTCTGAAGCAGCAAGCGGTGAGAAAACACCTCAAGAAGCACTGGATGGTTTAGCAAAAGCCCAAGACCGAGTATTGCAACGTCTAGAGCGTAGTGGCGCACAAGGTGAGTGTGGTCCTCAGCTGAATCCGAAGAAAGACCCTGAACACTGGTTATCTCAGCTAGGTGCTCCAAAAGCGAAACTGGCTAACGAGAAGCCACAAGGTAAGACTATCGCTTACAAAGATCTCATCGCTCAATAAGGTTTTATCGCCTTAATTGATGATTTCTCCCTCCTACCCGCTCTTGTCTGTTTAAGGCTTGAGCGGGTATTTTGATTCGAGCCAAATCATACGCTTATAACGCTCTCGAAATTGATCAGCTTGTGCTAGTCTCACCCTAGTTGCGGCAATATTAGTGTGAGTGCATTTTGTTTACTGTCTACCATTCCAACCAAGTCGATGTCTTAAAGTCACTGCTTGTTGAGCTCGTTCGTCTCAATCCATTAGAAAACCCTTTCGATAAAGAGCAGATCTTGGTGCAAAGCCCGGGTATGTCTCAGTGGTTGAAGATGGAACTGGCTAAAGAGTTTGGCGTAGCGGCGAACATTGATTTTCCTCTGCCAGCGACATTTATCTGGAATATGTTCACAGAGGTATTGCCAGATGTACCTAAGCGTAGCGCCTTTAACAAAGAGTCGATGACGTGGAAGCTGATGCACATCTTGCCTGGGCTTTTGGGTCAGCCAGAGTTCGAGCCGCTTAAACGCTATCTAGAGCAAGACGAAGATAGCTCCAAGCTTTATCAATTATCAGAGAAAATTGCCGATATCTTTGATGGTTATCTGGTTTATCGACCAGAGTGGATTGCCAGTTGGGAAGCGGGCCAAGCGGTACTGGAATTGGAAGATGAGCACCCTTGGCAGCCGATTTTATGGCAAGCGCTTTACGATCATACCGTTGCCTTAGGTCAATCACCTTATCATCGCGCCAACTTGTACGAACACTTTATCGATACCTTAGAAAACTTTCAGGGCAGTTTTGAACATTTGCCTCAGCGCTTGTTTGTGTTCGGAATTACTTCACTGCCGCCACGTTATATGGATGCGCTTAAAGCCATTGGTGAGCACATTGATGTCCACCTGATGTTTACCAACCCTTGTCGTTACTACTGGGGCGAGGTAAGAGACAGAAAGTTCTTAGCACGTTTAGCGGCAAAACACCGTAAACATGTAGTGTGGAATCAAGACCACTCAGAGCAACAGGGCGAGAGTGAGCAACTAAAAGGCTCGATTGAAGATAACGTACTTGATGAGCTACATACCGATGCGGTGGGTAATAGCTTACTCGCTTCAATGGGTAAGTTGGGACGCGACAACATGTATCTTCTTTCGCAGCTAGAGTCCCATGAGATTGAAGCCTTTGTTGATGTCGAGCGAGACTCATTGCTCCATCAACTTCAAGCAGACATTCTCAATCTTGAAGAGCATCAAGATGATCATCAGTTAGAAACCAGCTCGCATAAGCAAGTGGTGCAATTAGGCGATAAGTCCCTCACGCTACACGCTTGCCATAGCCCGATGCGTGAAGTGGAAGTCTTACATGATCAGCTTTTGGCGATGTTCGATGCCGATCCAAGTTTAAAGCCACGCGATATTATTGTCATGGTGGCGGACATCAATGCCTACAGCCCAGCCATTCAAGCCGTGTTTGGCAACGCTCCCGGTGAGCGATTTATCCCTTACTCTATTTCTGACCGTACCGCCGACCAAGAAAGCCCAATCCTTAATGCATTTATGCAGTTGGTTAACCTGCCAAATACCCGTTGTTTAGCGTCTGAGTTACTCGAACTGCTTGAAACTCCGGCGATCTTAGCTCGATTCGGGTTAACGGAAGATGAGTTTATTTTAGCTAAACAGTGGGTCGAAGAGTCGGGTATTCGCTGGGGATTGAATTCGACCACAGGACAAGAGTTTGATTTACCTGAAACCGCGCAAAATACTTGGCAGTTTGGTATTGAGCGCATGTTGCTTGGCTACGCCATGCCAGAATCAGCAGGGCTGTTTGAATCTAAGTCAGGGGCGCTGTCACCTTACAATGAAGTGCAAGGAATGGGTGCGGAGTTAGCGGGCAAGCTGGCGCACTTTATTGAAACGATCAGCGATTACCGACACAAACTGGTACAAACTCAATCAATCGATAGTTGGCGCGAAATACTTACCTTGCTGCTGGATGATTTCTTTAGTGTCGAACTGGAAGGTGAGGCGGCGCTGAAGTCGATTCGTGACACCTTAGCCAACTTAAAAGAGCAACTGACTGACGCTGCTTTCGAGCAGTCATTATCTCCGGCGATTATTATCACCTATTTGAACAACAAGCTGTCGGGGACGCGGATCAGCCAACGCTTCCTTGCTGGACAAGTGAACTTCTGTACCTTGATGCCGATGCGTTCTATTCCATTTAGAACGGTTTGCTTACTGGGTATGAATGATGGGGTCTATCCACGTTCTATGCCGCCAGAGGGCTTCGATCTGATGAATGGGCGAACCAAACCAGGGGATCGCTCTCGCCGAGATGATGACAGATACCTATTCTTAGAGGCTATGCTGTCTGCGCAGCAAACGCTATACATCAGCTATGTTGGCCGCTCAATCCAAGACAATACAGAGCGTGTGCCATCGGTGCTGGTTTCTGAGCTGATGGAGTATTGCCACCAAAACTACCGCCTAGATGGAGACGAGGTGTTGGCGAGTGATGAGTCTGGAGAAAAACTGCTATCAGAACTTATCTCTCATCACTCTATGGTGCCGTTTAGTACGACAGCGTTTGTTGGCGAGCATCCAAGTTATGCTAAAGAGTGGTTACCTGCAGTAAATAGATTAGGCCAGGTAAGCGGTGAATTTAATCGACAGCTGCAAGATTACTTACTCGATGCTACCTACCCATTAGAGCTGGATCTGGTTGAGTTGCAACGCTTCTGGCGTTTGCCGGTGCAATACTTTTTCAATCGCCGCTTAAAAGTGATGTTTGAGCCACCGCTACCGGTTATGGAAGATGACGAGCCTTTTGTACTTAATGGCTTAGAAAGCTATCAAATGCGCGACAGTTTATTGGATAGCTTACTCAAACAGCAGCTTTCTGGTGGTCAAGATAGCAAGGGTGTGATTGAAAGCTTTGTTAAGCAGCAACGGGCGCAAGGGAGATTACCGGTTGGCGCATTTGGGGATATTGAATTTGAAACTAACCGAGTTCAAGCTCAAGAGTTAGTGGAAAAACTAACCTTCTTATGTGGCAGCGAAGCTAATGACCTCGAAGTAAAACTGACATTTGATATCTTAGGCGAGGATAAAAAGGTCAACCTAACTGGCTGGCTGACACAGTATTATCAGTCAGGCTTAATTCGTTTTCGCAGCGGTAAGATTCGCTCACAAGACTATCTGTCCGCGTGGATAGACCACCTAGCGATGTCGGCGATGGGCATTAGTAAGCGCACCCATATGATTGGTTATGATCGCAAGGAAGGGGTTGTTCATCTTATCTACCCTGAAATTGCAGATGCTAGCTACGCTCATAGTTTGTTGGCTGAGCTGGTTCGTTTGTTCTACCAAGGTATGACCGAACCCTTGTGCTATTTCCCGAAAACCGCATTAGCGGGTGTTGAAGCGGGATTCAACCGCGGGAGCTGGGCAGATGATGAAGAGAAATCACTTAAGAAAATGGCCGATACATTTAACGATAGTTTTATGGCAGCAGGTGAAGGCAATAACCCTTACATCTCGCGTATCTGGCCAAGTTGGAACGACAACTTAGCAGCGCAGGCACGCACCATCACAGCATTGGTACTGCAAACCCCTCGACTAGAGGCAAAGAGCAGTGAAGACATGCAATAGATCAGCTTAGTGGAAAACGGGTTGAAGGAAAGTAGGTGGCCGCCAGTAAATCATTATAGTGTAGGGCGTTCGCTGTACGGCCACAGGTCAGAGGGACCATTATTCTGTCGGTTTGTTGCAACTTGGCTGTTTAGACAAGCTCAGAGTTGCTCAACACATGGCGCGCATAGTAGCGGTTAGGTAACAAGCCTGCCGTGAGAAAGATCTCATAAAGTCCCAAGTTTTTAGGGATTTATATTAATAACAATCGTTTTTAAGTCTGGATCACATTTGGATCTCGGGTTTTCATAAAAAGGGCAAATATTTTATGACAGCAACGTCAATGGTTACTCCGCTTAATGCCATGACTTTTCCCTTGCACGGTGCACGATTAATTGAGGCATCGGCGGGTACGGGTAAAACCTTTACTATCGCTGGCTTATACCTGAGATTGCTTCTCGGTCACGGTACATCCGAGACCAAACATCAGGTGCCGTTGACTGTCGACCAGATTTTAGTGGTGACATTTACTGAAGCGGCAACTGCAGAGCTTAGAGACCGAATCCGCGCTCGTATTCATGATGCTCGTCTTGCCTTTGCCCGAGGTAAAAGTAGCGACCCTGTGATTGAGCCTTTACTTGATGAGTTCAGTGACCACAAACAAGCCGCGGAGATCCTTTTGCAAGCGGAAAGGCAAATGGATGAAGCCGCGGTTTATACCATCCACGGCTTTTGCCAACGTATGCTAACCCAAAATGCATTTGAATCAGGCAGTCGCTTTAACAACGAATTTGTGACCGATGAGAGTCATCTTAAAGCGCAGATTGTAGCTGATTACTGGCGACGTAATTTCTATCCTTTGCCGCTTAATTTAGCAGGGGAAGTGCGCCGAATCTGGAATGCCCCCTCTGATTTACTGCGCGATGTGACAAACAATCTGACAGGAGCACCACTGAGCCTTTCTGTAGCAGCGATGAGTGGAAGTTTAGCGGACTTACACCAACAAAATCTAAAGCGTATCGATGAATTGAAATCGTTATGGCGAGAGCATCAGGATGACTTTTTTGCCCTGATTAGTGACTCTGACGTCAACAAGCGCAGTTACACCAAAAAGTCGCTACCGACTTGGCTCGAAGCGGTCAATGTGTGGGCGGCAACAGAAACGACGGGCTATGACTATCCAGACAAACTGGAGAAGTTTGCCCAGAATATCTTGGTTGAGAAAACACCGAAAGGCACCGCGCCGCAGCACCTTGTTTTTGAAGCGATTGATGCATTCCTTGCTGCGCCAATCAGTCTCAAAGCGCCTATTCTTGCCCATGCGATTGAACATTGTCGCGAGATGTTGGCAAACGCCAAGCAGCAGAAACAGTGGCTCTCTTTTGATGACTTGCTGACTAATCTTTCTGCCGCCATTGATAGTGATGAATCAGAACAACTCGTAGAAACTGTACGGGGACAATATCCGGTCGCTATGATTGATGAGTTCCAAGATACCGATCCCCTCCAATACAGCATTTTTAGCCGTATCTATTTGAACAATCCTGAATGTGGTTTGTTTATGATCGGTGATCCCAAGCAGGCAATTTACGGTTTCCGTGGCGCAGATATTTTTACTTACATCAAAGCGCGTAATCAGGTTTCGTCGCACTTCACTCTAGGTACTAACTGGCGTTCTAGCGCGGATATGGTCAGTGCGGTAAACCAGATTTTTGAGTTGCCTTCGAGCCCGTTTATTTACGATAAAGATATTCCATTCTTGCCTGTCGACTCTAGCCCCAATGCGGATAAACGCGTTTGGACTATCGGTGGTCAAAAGCAACCCGCGCTCACTTATTGGTTGCAAGATGCCGACGAGAAGCCATTACCGAAGGGGGAGTACTTAGAGGCGATGTCTAAGGCTACCGCGGATCAAATCCAAACCATTCTCACTGCGGCGCAAAACGAGCAAGCTTTCTTTAAAGATGGTAAAGGAGAGCATTCGATTCAAGCGGGAGATATTGCAGTACTGGTTCGAACCGGTAATGAAGGTCGTATAGTCAAAGAGGCACTCGCCAAACAAGGTATTGCGAGTGTTTATCTATCAAACCGAGACAGTGTGTTTACCTCGCTTGTCGCTCAAGATATTCAGCGTTTATTGCAAGCGGTACTGACGCCGGAAAATGATCGTGCCTTACGAGCAAGCTTGGCTTCTGAAATGTTTGCTCTCGATGCGGGCAGTTTAGACAAACTCAACAACGATGAAAATGAGTGGGAAAACGCAATCAATGAGTTTAAAGAGTACCGTAAACTCTGGACTCAGCGAGGTGTGCTCCCTATGTTGCGCAGTGTTATGAGCAAGCGACATATTGCCGAGCGTTTACTAGAAGAAGAAGGTGGAGAGCGTGCACTGACGGATTTGATGCACATCGGTGAGCTGCTACAGCAAGCAAGTCAGGAGCTCGATAGTGACCATGGTTTACTGCGTTGGTTGGCTCAAGCAATCAGTGATGCACAAAATGGTTTAGGTGGCAGCGAAGACCAAATCCAACGCTTGGAATCAGAGCGTAATTTGGTGCAAATCGTAACAATCCACAAATCGAAAGGTCTGGAATATGATCTGGTGTTCTTGCCTTTTGTTCTCAGCTATCGCGAGGCTAGCGAAGCAAAATACTATGATGAGCAACAAGACAAAACCATTTTAGATATTACTGGGCAAGATGCTTCTTTAGCGCAAGCTGATAAAGAGCGCCTTGCTGAAGATTTACGCCTAATCTACGTAGCGCTTACCCGTGCCGTTTATAGCTGTTTTGTCGGGGCTGCACCACTAAGAAATGGTCGTTCTACTAAAGAACCAACCGGTGTTCATCACAGTGCGATGGGGTATTTGCTACAAGATGGTAAAGAAGGGGGGATCAATGATCTCACTAATGCTATCCAACAGCATGTTGATGGGCTTGAAAGTGTGCGATTAAGCGACTTACCAGAGCCACAAGGAGAGGTCTTCGTTGCCCATACTTCGCAGCAGCAAGATTTAACCGCAAGCGAGCTGAAAAGTGTGATTGATAGAGATTGGCGAATCACCAGTTATTCTGGATTGGTAAAACAGGGCTCTCATCATAGCTCAGATGCCTTTACCGACTTAATGCATCTTGATATTGATTCTTCCGATGAGCACGATGAAGATGAGTTAGTTGAACCAGAGCAATCCATCTTCACTTTCCCGCGCGGCGCTAGACCCGGTACTTTCCTGCATACGTTATTCGAAGAAGTCGAGTTTACCGAGCCAAGTACTAGCGAAGCGAATACTGAGATAATCACTCATCTTCTCGACAGTGAGCAGTTAGACCCAAACTGGCTACCGATTTTACAGCAGTTGATTGATACCGTGTTAGCCACGCCACTGGATGGCAAATCTTTGCTGCTTAACCAGAAAGGGCCAAGCCAACGTTTAGTTGAGATGGAGTTCTTGCTACCGATTGAGGTACTGGCGGCACCGGCATTAAATCGCGTCATCCAACGTCATGATCCTTTATCTGCAAAGGCTGGTGACCTAGGCTTCTATACCGTTCAAGGTATGTTGAAGGGCTTTATTGATTTGGTGTTTGAGCATCAAGGTAAATATTATGTCCTTGACTGGAAATCGAATCATCTTGGTGATGAGGTCGGTTTCTATCACGGAGAAGCGCTAAAATCTGCCATGGCAGATCATCGTTATGACCTGCAGTATCAAATCTATGCCTTAGCGCTACATCGCTTCTTACGCAGTCGAATTGCAGATTATGACTACGATCAGCACTTTGGCGGTGTCTACTACCTATTCCTTAGAGGGATGGATGGAGAAAGCGAGCATGGTATTTTTTCTGCCAAACCAAGCCTAGAGTTTCTTACCGATATGGACAGACTCATTGATGGGCAAAGTGTCGATGCGAAAACGAATCAAGCTGGCCAGATGGAGCTACTGTAATCATGACCACTCTTATTTCCGTGCTTAAACAACTGGCAAACAAATCCAGCATCAGACAACTTGATTATCAGTTTGCCCGCTTTATCGCTAGCCAGTCTCAGGATGATCAGCTCGCTTTTATTGCAGGAGTCGTCAGCCACGAACTTGGCAAAGGCCATATTTGTCTACCGCTGTTTGATGCAGAAGGGCAGCCTGTCGATCTCGCTGCTAAGCTGGGATTGTTTGGCGAAGCAGCGTTAGAGTTAAATCAAACGCTGGTGGCGATTGACTGGGTATTCTTGCTCAATAGCTCTTGTTTGGTTGCCAAAAACTCAGCCGACGAGGGGGAGGCTCTACCGCTGATATTTGATGGCGAGCGACTCTATTTACACCGCTATTGGCACTATGAAGTGACCTTGGCTGAGTGTTTGAATAGCTTTGGGTCACCTATGATCCTAAAGCCTAATGAAGTCCAAAAACTTTCCAATCTTCTTGATCATCTATTTGCTCGAAACTATCGCTATCTATTTGAAGCAATTAATAAATCTCAGCAAGAAGGTGACTCTACCCCTGTGATGCGTCAGCGTATGGTTTGTGACCATCTAGACGTCGTGGCAGAGGATAAATTGGATTGGCCTACCATAGACCAAAAGCTCCTAGCCGCTAAAAACATTGAGCAACTTTCGGTGCTGGACGAGTTAGTTCCTTTATCTGCGTGTGTGAATTGGCAGAAAGTCGCAGCTGCGGTTGCACTGAGTAAAAGGTTTGCCGTGATCTCTGGTGGTCCGGGAACAGGTAAAACGACCACCGTAACCAAGCTACTTGCCGCTTTGATTGAGCAAGCTCAAAGCTCATCGCAACAAAACGCTCAAGCTGAGCAGCCAACGATTAAGTTGGTCGCACCGACGGGCAAAGCGGCAGCAAGATTAACTGAGTCGATTGGTAAAGCCGTGGCAGAGTTACCTGTAGCGCCTGAACTAAAACAGGCTATTCCAACTGATGCCAGTACATTACATCGCTTGCTCGGTGCATTGCCTAACAGCTCAGAGTTTCGACACAACAGAGATAATCCACTCCACCTAGATATGCTGGTGGTCGATGAAGCTTCTATGGTCGATTTGCCTATGATGTATAAATTGGTCGATGCGTTACCTAAGCATGCCAGATTGATTCTGCTGGGTGACAAAGACCAGTTGGCGTCAGTAGAAGCGGGGGCGGTGCTGGGGGACATTTGTTCTTTCAGCCAGCTAGGTTTTAGTCATGGTCAAGCGGCTCAAATTGCTCGCTTAACTGGTTTTGAAACACTGGCTCACACGACGAACATGCAGCCCTCTATTGCTGATAGCTTATGTATGCTGAAGAAGAGCTATCGATTTGATGCTCGCTCTGGGATCGGTCAATTAGCTCAAGCCATTAACGCTGGTTCAGCGCAAAAAGTTGATTGGGTTTGGCAGAAAGATTTCTCTGATATCGCTAAGTTTCCGATCGATAGCCAGCACTACAATCAAATGGTGCAGACTTTGCTAGCTGAATATAGCCATTACCTTAAGCGAATTGATGTGCAGCAACTTGATTCTGCAACAGGCGAAGTCGAAACCATGGCGAAGCGGGCCAAAGCGGTATTGGATCAGTTTGCGCGTTGTCGTTTGTTGTGCGCTATTCGTGAGGGTGACTTTGGTGTTACTGGGCTTAATCAGCGTATTGAACGTGCACTGGCGGCTAAAAAGTTGATTCAAACCCAAGACGAGCTTTGGTATCACGGTAGACCTGTGATGGTGGCGAGAAATGACCATGCACTAGGTTTGTATAACGGTGATATCGGCATTTGCATGCTGGATGACTCGGAAAGCGAGTCAAGATTGAAGGTCTTCTTCGAACTGCCAGATGGCAGCGTCAAGTCAGTGTTGCCAAGCCGTGTACCAGAACACGAAACCGCTTATGCGATGACGATTCATAAATCCCAGGGGAGCGAATTTGAGCATACGCTGATGATTTTACCACCAGACTTTACGCCGATTCTGACACGCGAGTTGATCTACACAGGGATAACTCGGGCGAAGAAACGCTTGAGTTTATATATTGATGAGCGAGTGATGAAGCGTGGAATTAAAGTTCGAACTGAGCGAGCGAGTGGATTGATACATAGGTTGCAGCGAAGGGGATAACCATCCGTGGCTACCGTATTAAACGATTAAAGTGCTTTAGAGAAAGAGATACTGCGAATGCGGTACTTTTTCTGATAGTTCAGAATGAACGCCTTTAAGCCTTCTGTCACTGGGAAGACACAATGAACGTCTAGATCTTCTAGTAGTTCATTATCAGCCATATCCCAAAAACTCTGTACAGAGTTACAGATAATTTTCTTCATCGATAGTTTGCTCTTAGTGACGTAGTCAGTAACCTCAAGCAATCCTTGCGACTCAACTGAGTAAAAAGTTAAGTAGAGAAGTGAATCCTATCTAGCTCCTCACTAGAGGTGAGGAGCTGAAATATTAACCAATTGGAAATATGAAATAAAGCTTATAGTGTAAGAAAAATAAGCAATTTGATCGCAAGTGTAAGAATTACAATCGCTTAGAGAAGAAGCGCCAAGATCTTCGATTTTCGTTGATAATTGTATAAGTTTTGCTTCTGGGAAGGTAAGAAATCGACCCCCATTTCATGGAAACCTTGCTCTCTAAACCAGTGGAGGCTATGAGTGGTTAAAACAAAGATGTGTTCAATACCCTGAGCCTTAGATTGTAAGCGCATATGGTTAAGCAGCAGTAAGCCTCTGTTGCCGTCACGATACTCAGGATGAATCGCAACACAGGCCATCTCTGCCATCTTTTCATCTGGATAAGGATACAGAGCAGCGCAGCCAATGATCAGTCCATCTTTTTCTATGATGGTGAATTGATGCAGCTCTTGCTCCAGTTGTTCACGTGAGCGCCTAACTAGCACGCCTTGTTCTTCTAATGGCTGAATCAGATCTAAGATGCCACCAATATCATCAATGTCGGCAACGCGAACTTGCTCAGCACTGGCTTTCACCACTTGGGTCCCGATACCATCGAGTGAAAACAGTTCTTGAATCAGAGCACCATCAACTTTATAGCTCACTAGGTGGCTGCGAGGAACTCCAGCGCGGCATGCCGCAGTCGCTGCACGCAAGAACCTTAGTGTGCCTGAGGAGTTATCAACGCCTTCGATTCGGTCTGTTTCAAGTCTGGATAAAATTCTTTCCGCATCTTTTGGGAACAGTTCAGCAACGACGTCACCATTTTCGTCGATGATGCCTTGCTCGGAACAAAAGCCGATTAGTTTGTCTGCATTGAGCTTAATGGCGACCTGAGTAGCCACTTCTTCGGAAAGTAGATTAAACGACTCTCCAGTAACAGAACTCGCTATCGGGCCAAGGAGAACAATTGAACCCTGATCCAACATGCGATTGATCCCTTCAACATCGATGCGTCGAATCCTGCCACTGTGACAATAGTCGATGCCATCATCTACCCCGAGAGGTTGAGAGGTAATGAAGTTGCCGCTGACGACATTTAACTGAGTTCCAGCCATAGGCGTATTGCTTAAGCTCATCGACAGCTGGGCAGTGATGGTCAGCTGTAATTGCCCGGCAGCTTGCATGACGTAATTAAGGGATGTCTCATCCGTAACGCGGATTCCTTTGTGGTATGGGCTATCATACTGATTTTGCTGAAGAAGGTGATTAATTTGTGGTCGTGCTCCATGAACGAGAACAATTTTGACTCCCAAGCTATGCAATAGAGCCAGATCACTGATAATATTCGAAAAATTGCCGTCAGCCACGGCTTCTCCACCCAGCATAATAACTATGGTTTTATCTCGGTGAGCGTTGACGTAAGGAGCTGATTGTCTAAACCCTTTGACTAGGGCAGTGCTTCGAATCTTCACAATATCTTCCGTGAATTGAATTTATATACACTGATATTGCAATTTTATTCGTTATTCAGCAAGCGTTTTTTCAATGTGATGCAGTGCTTCTTTATGCTTTCGGTGTAACGAGCGAATTTCGACTTTGAGACTTGGAGTCATTGAGCGCGTCAAAATGGTTTTGTAATTCGCGGTAAACACATTTTTGGTTAACACTTAATGGTGATGTTATCAGTAATGCATTGGTGATAAAGAAAGTGAGCGGTAAGAAAAAACTTCTTGAGCGATCGATAGTGTTAGGTGCAATCATTGCGGCGGTTTTAGCCATAATGATGGCGAGCAGTTTGTATCAGCTTTATTTGGAAAAGATCTACCCTAAATCGAATGTTTATGGCACCTGGGTTGAGCAAAACGTCGCATCTTATGCGGCGGAAGAGTTCGTTGTTAGCTCGTCGGGTATTTCGATCAACGGTGGTATTGTTGATACTCAGTATAGTTGGGACGGCTCCCATTTGGAGTATCGCCTTGGCGATAAGGTACGTAAGTTTAAAGCGCTCAATGAGGAATTTACCGAGCTGCAGTTAGTGTCAGAGCCCAACTACCAACCCGTGTATCGATTGTCAGAAAAAGTTAAAAATAACATTCATTAACGATGACTCGATTGCGAATTCCTAACAAGTTTGTCATGCTCATGGCATAGCTTGTTAGGGATAAAATCAGTGTTTAAAAAATATCTTCCTCTCGCAGCCGCCAGCGTCTTGTTTGGCTGTGCTCAACCTACTGACCGCGCTCAGCAATATGTCGATGATGAATTCAATTCAATTTTGAATAAATCTTCAGTTGTCGAATCGACCAAACCGCGCGATTTTACCGAGTTTCATCGTCAGGCTGAACAAGTCGTTGATAACTCTCCGTCGATGGCAAAGATCTATCAGCCCCTATATGACAAGTTAAATGAATGGGTATTACAAAGCGGTGAACCAACCGACTTAGCCAGCTTTGGCATTCAAGCGGCTCAACTGGGTGGTGGCGACAAACAAGGTAATGTTTTATTTACCGGCTACTTTTCTCCGGTGATGGAACTGCGCCATGAACCCAATGAAAAATTTAAATACCCAGTTTATGCCAAACCTGAGTGTGATAGCGATTGCCCGACCCGAGCTCAAATCTATGATGGTACGCTAGAAGGTCAAGGTCTGGAGCTAGGTTACGCATCAAATAGGATCGACCCGTTTTTGATGGAAGTTCAGGGTAGTGGTTTTGTCCATTTCGAAGATGACGATACTTTGGAGTACTTCGCCTACGGAGGCAAAAACAACAAGGCGTATGTCAGCATCGGTAAGGTGTTAATAGAAAGAGACTTAGTGCCTAGAGCAAAAATGTCGATGAAAGCGATCAAAGAATGGGTAATGGAAAATGATGAAGCGACCGTACGTGAGCTTCTTGAACAGAATCCTTCTTTTGTTTTCTTTGAGCCTCGTGCTGACGCGCCAGTAACTGGCTCGGCCGGTATTCCACTTTTACCTATGGCATCTGTCGCAGGCGATCGCTCGATATTCCCAATGGGGACACCAATCCTTGCTGAAGTACCACTGCTTAATCCTGATGGTTCATGGAGTGGTGCGCATCAGCTGCGTCTATTGATAGTGCTCGATACTGGCGGCGCTGTAAAACAGAACCATCTCGACCTTTACCATGGTATGGGGCCGCGAGCAGGCACAGAAGCTGGTCATTACAAACATTTCGGTCGAGTCTGGAAATTGGGGCTCGAAGGAAGTGCGACACAAGCGCCTTGGGCATTGCCTCCAGAAAAGCTACAATAGCTTCATCTAGACTTTTTAATTAAGAGTGCGTATAAATCGCACTCTTTGTTTTTGTACCCTGCGGAAAACCCATATGCGTGAACTCGACACTCCTGCTTCTGAAAATTACAACCAACGTTTTGGTGGCACACGCCGTCTTTACGGTAACAGTGAAGTTGAGATTTTACGCGCTGCGCATGTCTGCGTTATTGGTATTGGTGGTGTTGGCTCGTGGGCCGTTGAGGCTCTGGCAAGAACGGGAATCGGTGAGCTAACCCTGATCGATATGGATGATGTGTGTGTGACGAATATAAACCGTCAGATTCACGCAATGAGCGGAACGGTTGGTCAGAGCAAGATCGAAGTGATGGCGGAAAGGGTTAAGCTGATTAACCCTGAGTGTAAAGTTAATCTTATCGATGATTTCATTACACCAGATAACCAGCATGAGTATTTAAGCAAAGAATACGACTATGTGCTGGATGCCATTGATAGTGTCAAAGCAAAAGCGTCACTACTTGCTTACTGTCGCAGCAACAAAATCAAAGTCATTACGACGGGCGGGGCTGGTGGTCAGGTTGACCCAACGCAAATTAAAGTCGCAGACCTGACAAAGACGATCCAAGACCCACTAGCGAAGAAGATCAAAGATACGCTACGTCGTCATCATAACTTTCCAACCAATCCGGCGCGCAAGTTCGGAATTGAGTGTGTCTTTTCCACAGAACAACTGAAATACCCTCAGCCGGATGGCAGCGTGTGTGGAGTCAAATCAACCGCTGAAGGGCCAAAACGTATGGATTGTGCCAGTGGTTTTGGTGCGGCTACCGTAGTAACAGCGACCTTTGGTTTTGTGGCGGTATCACGTATTGTTGAAAAGCTTATCCAGAAGTACAGCAAGTAAATTAGGTTAGAGAAAAGAATGTCACCGTTTCCTCAATCGCCGTTTGGCACTGAAATTACTGCCGAAGAAATTGCCCAAGCCATGCAAGGTTTCAAAGGCTGGGAAGATCGCTATCGTCAGGTTATCCAATGGGGTAAAAAACTGCCGAAGATGCCTGAAGAATTAAAGTCTGAACAAGTGACGGTCTCAGGTTGTGAAAGCACGGTATGGCTAGTCAGTCAAAAGTCAGATGGATTATGGCATTTCTGTGCTGATTCTGACGCACGTATTGTGCGTGGTCTGATTGCTTTAGTGATGGCAGCCTTTGATGGTAAATCTTCACAACAGATTCAATCTTTCGATATTGATGCTTATTTTGACAAGCTGGGTTTGATTGCTCATTTGAGTCCTTCGCGAGGCAATGGCTTAAAAGCAATTGTTGAGCAAATTAAGCAAACGACGGCTGAGTAAGCTAACCATCTTTGACTAGTTTGCTATTCCCGAGAGCGAAAAATAAGCGCTATCGGGAATCTTTCCACCATTTATATGCTCTCTTATAGGCCTGGTTAATAAATAACCGCTTTGATATTAACGCCTTAGTAAATACAGGGCTTTACAGGTCTTGTTGTCGCTGCGTAAAGGCTGTACAATTCGCGCCCTTAATTAATGTTCCGTCGCTTGAGAGGCCACATGACCACTGAAAAAATCAATCTACTCGACTTTGATCGTCAAGGTTTGCGTAAGTTTTTTGCCGATGAGCTTGGTGAAAAAGCATTCCGTGCAGATCAGGTGATGAAGTGGATCTACCATTTCGGTGTCGATAACTTCGATAATATGACCAACATTAATAAGAAGTTACGTGAAAAGCTGCAACATCGTTGTGAAATTAAAGCACCAACCGTAGCGGAAGCTCAGCACTCGTCAGATGGTACGATTAAGTGGGCAATGAAGGTTGGCGACCAAGACGTAGAAACGGTGTATATCCCAGAAGATGACCGAGCTACCTTGTGTGTTTCTTCACAAGTAGGTTGTGCGCTAGAGTGTAAATTCTGCTCAACTGCTCAACAAGGCTTCAACCGCAATCTAAAAGTCTCTGAAATTATTGGTCAAGTATGGCGTGCTGCGCGTGAGATCGGTTTAGAAAAAGAGACGGGCCGTCGTCCAATTACTAACGTAGTAATGATGGGGATGGGTGAGCCGCTGCTTAACATGAAGAACCTTATTCCTGCGCTTGAGCTAATGCTTGATGATCTAGGTTTTGGTTTGTCAAAGCGCCGTGTGACGGTATCAACATCTGGTGTCGTCTCTGGTCTTGATCAGATGACTGGTAAGATTGACGTTGCACTGGCAATCTCATTGCATGCGCCTAACGATAAGCTGCGTAGTGAAATTATGCCAATCAATGATCGTTGGGATATAGAAGATTTCTTAGCATCAGTTCGTCGTTATATTCAGTCTTCTAACGCAAACCGCGGCAAGGTAACGGTCGAGTATGTTCTGCTTGACCATGTCAATGATGATATGGACCACGCACGTGAGCTTGCTGAGCTGTTAAAAGACACGCCTTGTAAGATCAACTTGATTCCGTTTAACCCGTACCCTGGATCGCCATACAAGAAGCCAAGCAACTCTCGTATCGACCGCTTCCAGAAGACCTTGATGCAATATGAGCACACGGTAACAGTGCGTAAAACTCGTGGTGATGATATCGATGCAGCATGTGGTCAG
This sequence comes from Vibrio sp. R10-SG3-ISO10, assembly GCF_059834185.1. Lineage (NCBI taxonomy): Bacteria > Pseudomonadati > Pseudomonadota > Gammaproteobacteria > Vibrionales > Vibrionaceae > Vibrio > Vibrio sp. R10-SG3-ISO10. The sequence continues at coordinate 11,913 of NZ_JCBDHG010000007.1, read as the reverse complement.
CTAGTTGGCGACGTGATCGACCGTACTAAACGTACGGCGACCATTAAAGCGGCCAAAGGTGAAACAATCCAAGTTAAAGCAGTTTCATAAAGCGTGCTAAATTTGCCAAAGCCAGAGCCTAGCTCTGGCTTTTTTGTTACATCTGGTAGCGATCTCTCTGTCAAAATAACGAAAAACCTTGAGCTGCTTGTAAATTATGCGCTTTGTTTGTGTTGTTTCATCTATGATATCTATTAGAATTGAAGGTTAACGCTTTCGGGGTAAATTCCCCTGTCTATTGAGTGGGGCGTTAATTTAGAGTAATTGAGGTTAATCCTCGACATAATTCAGAGTTTGGTTATTTGCGCGCAACGAAAAATAAATAATTAAGCGGCGATATGACGAAACTTAAACGAGAAGAGAATTTTTAGAATCATGACAGCTGAACAACAACTTCAAGCGAGCGACGAGAACGTAGAAAAAGTAGAAGCAGGGACTCTGCTTAAAAATAAACGTGAGTCTCTTGGCCTGAGTCAAAAGCAAATTGCCGATCGTTTGCGTTTGCGTCTCTCTATCATCGAAAACATCGAAGCCAATAACTTTGCCTCTGATCAGGTTGCTACATTCACCCGTGGTTACTTACGCTCTTATGCTCGAGCGGTTGGGATAGCTGAATCAGAAGTGTTGTGTGCGCTTGACAGTTGTAAAGAGACTCAACCTGAAGAGCAAGAAATGAAAAGCTTCTCGCATAAAACCAAGCGTGAAGCTCATGATAGCCGCATAATGACTCTAACGATGGGCATCGTAATTGTCGTGTTAGGCATTTCATCCGTTTGGTGGTGGCAAAACCAAGAAAAAAGCATGGAGTCACTAACGACAGAAACGGATCAAGAGCTGCTGTTAGAAGAACAGCCGACAGAGAATCAGCCTCTGGACTTTACAACTCTTACAGAGGCTGGTACCGAGATAGAGCCACAGTCTGGCGAAGACGCCATTCAAGCTGTTGATTCAGTTGTGAATCAGCCAAGCGCACAAAGCACGTCTTCTGATGTGGTAGAAACCGAAATTGTTGCAGAGTCTCAGGAGTTACCAGAGACCCCGCCGCAGCAACCAAGCGTTAGTGAAGAGCAAGTAGAACCGACAGCTGTAGCTGAGGCACCAAAAGCTGAACAGCCTGCCGCATCTGAAAACCTGTTGGTTATGTCATTCAGCGATGACTGCTGGATTCAAGTCAAAGACGCTTCAGGAAAAACCCTTTCTACTGGAGTGAAGAAAGCAGGACAGAGCCTCAATTTAAGCGGCAATTTGCCTTATAGTGTCATTTTAGGTGCACCTGAAAACGTTTCAATGACATTAGCGAGTGAACCTGTCGACCTTTCTGGGTATACTTCAGGCAAAGTAGCAAGATTCAACTTACCTTAAAAAATTACTATGCAATACGAATCTCCTATCAAACGTCGCCCATCGACTCGTATCTATGTGGGCGACGTACCTATTGGTGACGGCGCACCGATTGCTGTGCAGTCGATGACTAATACTAGAACAACAGACGTTGAAGCGACTGTTGCTCAAATTAAATCACTGGAAAATGTCGGTGCTGATATCGTTCGCGTATCGGTACCAACTATGGATGCAGCAGAGGCATTCAAGCAAATTAAACAGCAAGTCAATATCCCTCTCGTAGCGGATATTCATTTTGACTATCGTATCGCGCTAAAAGTGGCAGAGTACGGTGTGGACTGTTTACGCATCAACCCTGGCAATATCGGTAATGAAGACCGTATCCGCTCAGTGGTTGACTGCGCACGCGACAAAAACATTCCGATTCGTATTGGTGTGAATGGTGGCTCGTTAGAGAAAGACATTCAGATGAAATACGGCGAACCAACTCCAGAGGCGTTGGTGGAGTCTGCGATGCGTCATGTCGATATTCTTGATCGACTTAACTTCGACCAATTTAAAGTAAGTGTGAAAGCCTCAGATGTTTTCCTTGCTGTCGATTCCTATCGTTTACTAGCGAAGAAGATCGATCAGCCGCTTCACTTAGGTATTACTGAAGCAGGCGGCGCACGAGCTGGCGCAGTGAAATCTTCAGTTGGTCTCGGGATGTTGTTGGCAGAAGGGATTGGCGACACGCTGCGTATCTCTCTTGCGGCGGATCCAGTTGAAGAGATCAAAGTCGGTTTTGATATCCTAAAGTCGTTACGTATTCGCTCTCGCGGTATTAACTTTATTGCTTGCCCAAGCTGTTCGCGCCAAGAATTTGATGTGATTGGTACAGTGAATGCACTGGAGCAGCGTTTAGAAGACGTGATTACACCAATGGATGTGTCCATTATCGGCTGTGTGGTCAATGGTCCGGGTGAAGCAGAAGTGTCTCATTTAGGCTTAGCAGGAAGTAACAAGAAGAGCGCATTCTACGAAGACGGTAAACGTCAGAAAGAGCGTTTTGACAATAACGACCTTGTTGACCAGCTAGAAGCTAAAATTCGTGCAAAAGCTTCAACATTAGACGAAGCAAACCGCATCGACGTTAAAGTACAAGATTAATCTCAACGTAACCCAAATTACGGTAACTATTTTTTACGGTAGATAACTGTGGCAAAGAAAATCCAAGCAATTCGAGGCATGAACGACTGCCTTCCAACTCAATCACCACTGTGGCAGAAACTTGAAAACACAGTGAAGAACGTAATCAGCGCCTACGGTTACAACGAAGTGCGCATGCCAATCGTTGAGATGACTCATCTATTCAGTCGCGCTATCGGTGAAGTGACCGACGTGGTTGAAAAAGAGATGTACACTTTTGAAGACCGTAACGGCGACAGCTTAACCCTTCGTCCAGAAGGCACGGCTGGCTGTGTACGTTCTTGTATTGAAAACAGCCTGATCAACCGTGATGAACAGCGCCTATGGTACATGGGTCCAATGTTCCGCCACGAGCGTCCGCAAAAAGGTCGCTACCGTCAGTTCCACCAATGTGGTGTTGAGGTATTTGGTCTCGATGGCCCAGATGTTGATGCAGAACTTATCATGATGACGGCTCGTCTATGGCGTGAACTTGGTATTGATAAGCACGTTCGTCTAGAGCTGAACTCAATTGGTTCACTGGAAGACCGTGCGAATTACCGTACTGCACTGATTGCCTTCCTAGAGCAGCACATTGATATTCTGGATGATGATTGTAAACGTCGTATGCACACTAACCCGCTGCGTGTACTGGATACTAAGAACCCAGATGTACAAGCGATTCTAGGTGATGCACCACGTTTATCTGATTACCTTGGCGAAGAGTCAAAGCAACATTTTGCAGGTCTTTGTGAACTTCTTGACGCGGCAGGTATCGAATACACAGTTAACGAGCGTTTAGTTCGTGGTCTGGATTACTACAACCGTACTGTATTTGAGTGGATTACTGAAAGCTTAGGTGCTCAAGGCACCGTATGTGGTGGTGGTCGTTACGATGGTCTAGTCGAACAGCTAGGCGGTAAAGCTACACCAGCAGTGGGCTTTGCGATGGGTCTTGAGCGTCTGGTTCTTATGCTAGAAACTCTTGAGCTAACAGAAGTTCGTCGTAGTGTTGATGTTTACATGGTAACGGCAGGCGAAGGCACAATGCTCGCGGGTATGAAGCTAGCAGAGACACTACGTGAACAAGTCCCTGGACTACGTGTTATGAGTCACTTCGGTGGTGGTAACTTTAAGAAGCAGTTCAAGCGCGCAGACAAAGTAGGCGCAGCTGTGGCTCTAGTACTTGGTGAAAACGAAGTCGCTGACAACACAGTGGTATTGAAGGATCTGATTGGCGGTACTCAAGATACGCTGAGCCAAGCAGATGTTATCGCTAAGCTAGCAGAGCTCGTTTAATATTAATGAATTTTGAGTGGCAGTTTCGGCTGCCATTTTGATGTAAGAGGACAGGAAGTGGAACTCTACGATACTGAAGAACAACAAGTAGAAGCGATCAAAGATTGGTGGAAAGAGAACGGCAAAGCAGTGATTTTAGGTGCTGTCGTTGGTCTAGGCGGTCTGTTTGGCTGGCGTTATTACCAAGATTCAGTGACTGCGGCTCAAGAAGCGGCGTCTGAAAGCTACACTAAAGCGGTTCAAGCACTCGCTGAAAAAGGCGCATCTGCAGAAGGCGATATTCAAGCTTTCATCGATGCAAACAAAGAAACTGAATACTCAGTGTTAGCCGCGCTGCAATTGGCCAAAGTCCAAGTTGAAGCCGGTAACCTTGATGAAGCTTTGGCTCAACTAGAGTGGGCTAAGTCAGCAACGAAAGATGCAGCGGTTTCTGCGGTACTTGATTACCGTTTGGCACGTGTTAAAGCGGAGCAAGGCGAATTTGATGCAGCTGTTGCTCAGCTGGCTAACATTACAGACGAAAGCTGGGCTGGTCGTGTTGCCGAGCTAAAAGGTGACATCCTTCTGCGTAAAGGTGATGCACAAGCGGCGTATGCAGCATACACCGAAGCACAGCAGTCAGGTGATGCGAGCCAGACTCTACAGATGAAACTGGATGATCTAGCCAAGTAAGGGCGTCGCATGAAGAATATGCTGAAAAAAGCACTCACAACGGCGATGTTCGTTGGTGTTCTTGCGGGCTGTGCCGGCGAAGAAGATACCATCATTATGTCACCTGTACCGCAAGTTGACAGTGAGTTCACTCCGTCAAGCCAATGGAGCACTTCTGTCGGTAATGGTGTTGGTCAATACTACTCTAAGCTCACTCCTGAGTACGCTTATGGCAAAGTTTTTGTCGCAAGCCGTGACGGTGTCGTTAAAGCTTTGGATCCCGAAAATGGTAAAACCTTGTGGGAAACCGAGATTGAAGCGGATGTGTCTGCTCGTCTAGCGGGTGGTATTACTGCAGGTTACAGCCAAATCTTTATTGGTAGCGAAAACGGCCAAGTGATCGCCTTCAATGAAGAAACTGGTGAAGTGAATTGGCAAGTCGAGGTTGACGGCGAAGTGCTAACGGCACCAGCAACAGACAACAACTTTGTCATTGTTCACACCAACAGCGGTATGTTAGTGGCGCTAGACCAAGAGACTGGCGAAACTAAATGGACCATCAGTACGGAAGTGCCAAACCTAACTTTGCGTGGTAATAGTACACCTGTTACTGCTTCTGGTGGTGTTTTCTGGGGCACGGCAAACGGTCGACTAGCGGCAGCGATTGTTGAGCGTGGACAGCTCATTTGGCAACAACCAATCGGTATGCCACAAGGCGCCACTGAGATTGATCGCCTAGTTGATGTCGATGCAGCACCGCTGATTTTGGGTAGTTCTCTCTATATCGTAGGTTACAACGGACAGCTAACAGCAATTGACCTGCGTTCTGGCAAACCAGCTTGGAAACGTAGTTACTCTTCAGCGACCGATCTTGCTAGCGACGGCAGTCGTCTGTACTTAGTGACAGAAAAAGATCATCTTGTTGCTGTTGACGCTCGAAGTGGTACTGAGCTGTGGACCAATGACCAGCTTGAGCACCGACTACTGACAGCGCCAGTAATGATTGATGAGTACGTTGTGGTTGGAGATAGCGAAGGCTATTTGTACTGGATCGATCGCAGCAGTGGCGAATTTGTTTCAATGCAGCAAGTGAACAGTACTGGCTTTGCTGTAGCACCGATTGCAGTGCCTGGTGGCTACGTGCTGATGACTCGCAATGGCGATGTAAAGAAACTGACGATCAACGAGTAATCGTGTGATATAATTCACATTCGGCTCCTAGCTGGTAACAGTTGGGAGCCGTTTGTTTGTTTTAGAACCCATAGTTACATGTGGTTATAGGTAAAGCGCTCAAAATGTGGACTCTGCCGAGTTGTTACCTATAACTACATAAAGAAAAGAATATTGTAGAGGTTGTTATGGTACCTGTTGTTGCTCTGGTAGGGCGTCCAAACGTTGGTAAATCAACGTTGTTTAACCGATTGACTCGTACTCGCGACGCGTTGGTTGCGGATTTCCCTGGCTTAACTCGTGACCGTAAATATGGCCAAGCGAAGCTTGGTGAGCATGAATTTATCGTGATTGATACCGGCGGTATCGATGGTACGGAAGAAGGCGTTGAAACTAAAATGGCTGAACAGTCATTGGCAGCTATTGACGAAGCTGATGTCGTGCTGTTTATGGTCGATGGCCGTGCTGGTCTTACGCCGTCTGATATTGCGATTTCTAATCACCTACGCAAAATTGAAAAACCTTCAATGCTTGTGGTGAACAAGGTTGATGGTATTGATGCTGACGCTGCATCTGCTGACTTCTGGCAATTGGGTGTTGAAAACATGTACCAGATTGCTGCTGCTCATGGCCGTGGTGTTGGTGCACTGATCGACCGAGCTCTGAATCCATTTGCTGAAAAAATGGCGGAAGAAGCGCAAGGTGAAATCGAAGACTTAACTGAATTCGTTGACGAAGAAGAAGAGAAACTCGACTACACCGAAGAAGAAGCGGAAGAAGAGTTCAAACGTCTACAAGATCAGCCGATCAAACTGGCGATTATTGGTCGTCCTAACGTAGGTAAATCTACCCTGACTAACCGTATTCTCGGTGAAGAGCGCGTGGTGGTTTACGATATGCCAGGCACGACTCGTGACTCTATCTACATTCCTATGGAGCGTGATGGTCGTGAATACGTTCTTATCGATACAGCGGGTGTACGTCGTCGTAAGCGTATCAACGAAACTGTTGAAAAGTTCTCTGTAGTTAAAACGTTGAAGGCTGTGGAAGACGCTAACGTAGTTCTACTGGTTATCGATGCTCGTGAAAACATCTCAGATCAAGATCTAAGTCTACTTGGCTTTGCACTTAACGCTGGTCGTTCAATTGTGCTTGCAGTGAACAAGTGGGACGGTCTGGATATGGACGTAAAAGAGCACGTTAAGAAAGAGCTTGATCGTCGCTTAGGTTTCGTCGACTTTGCTCGAATTCACTTTATCTCTGCACTTCACGGTACAGGTGTTGGTCACTTATTTGAGTCTGTTCAAGAGGCATACAAATCAGCGACAACTCGTGTAGGGACTTCTGTGCTGACGCGTATCATGAAAATGGCAACTGATGATCACCAACCGCCACTAGTGCGCGGTCGTCGTGTTAAACTCAAATACGCGCACGCTGGTGGTTACAACCCACCGATCGTTGTGATTCACGGTAACCAAGTAAATGAACTACCAGATTCGTACAAACGTTATCTGATGAACTACTACCGTAAGTCATTGGAAATCATGGGTACACCGATTCGTATCCAGTTCCAAAGCAGCGATAACCCATTTGAGGGTAAATCGAACAAAATGACTATGTCTCAAGAGCGCAAACGTAAACGCCTAATGAGCATGATGAAAAATCGTAAGAAGTAACTCTGCTTCCTAACGGTAGAAACGACTAATTTCGACAAAAGCGCCTGATAATCTCGGCGCTTTTTTTATACCAGTTGGAATGAATCGGTGATCCGCGATGTTCACTAGCAAGAATGACCAGATGTTTATTCTGGTTAGTATGATATGGAAAGAATAGAAAGATGCACATTACACCCACCATTACACAATTCTGTCATCAGACTTGGCAGCTAGAAGCCAGTATTCAACTGACCAAGTTAACCGAAGAGCACTTTTATGTCGTAACCGATACCACGCCTTTTCATCCAGTGAGCCATATTTGGCCTGATCACCCAGCAGATAAAGGCACACTGAATGGTCATGTTGTACAAGATTGCCAAGTGGGTGCTGTCGATACTGAAAGCGGTGAACTCTATGTTGGACAAGCGATTCCGGTTAAACGCGATGAAGCTGGATGGGTGTTTGTCACAGTGCATTGTTTATCAGCAGATTGTTCTGATTTAACCACAGGGCAGAGCGTGAACTTATCTGTTGATAAAGATTACCAATTGGCACTCAGTCGAGGCCATAGTGCAGGCCACTTATCCTATCTTGCGTTAAATAAGGTCCTGACCGAACAAGGCTATTGGCGCAAAGATGCTGATCGCAAAGACCCTCACGGAAACTATGATTTCAACAGTTATGCTCAAGTGACCAGCTTTGTTACCCCAGATAAGTGCTTAGATACCTATCGATTAGGGAAAACACTACGTAAACGAGGTTTAAATAGCGCTGATATGCTTTCGGATTTAAGTCACATTGAGCAGCTAGTTAACGTGCAGTTGATCAAGTGGCTTGAGCTCAATTCTGACATCAAAGTTAAGTGTGATGGCGAGGCTTTGACCGATTCTCGATACTGGCAATGTGACTTAAATGAATCTGTGGTGGCAGTCATTCCGTGCGGCGGCACACATGCCAACTCACTGGATGAATATCTTGCTATTGAGGTAAGTTTACGTAGTGTCGATGAACAAAATATTGAAATGCACACCAATGTAAAACCGGCTTAATGGAATCTGATCTTTTTATTAAATGCTAAAAGTTGGATTTAAAGTTGCATTCATGAAGTTTTATGCTTTTTAAAATCCAAATGCAGCACATGTAACTTATGCTTTCGGTATGTGGTTATATAAATGTTCTTTTTGGGGCAGATCGCTGATCACTTTGGATTTTGCCGACGATCAGACTTGGATCTTTTATCATCTTAACGGTTTTGGTAGTAAAGATTAATTGCTCGTGATTATTAATGAGCTAGAGATCGGCTAAAAAGCTCAAACTTTATGCTAGTGTTCGAGGTGAAAAACTAAAACAAATAAAGTAGTCGCCTTATGAGTCACCTTGAACTTCTCACAGCTCACAGAGAAGTAAATAAGCTGCTCGCAAAACTAGCCTTAGGAATGGGAAAAGAAGAACTCAATCGAAGAGTTGTCGATCTTTCTGAAAGTTGGTTTGGCGAGCGCAGAGCATCAATTCTTCGTTTAGAACAGAACACTGCGAAACTATATTTAGAGTATGCCCCTAGTTTGCCAAAGTTGTACAACGATGCCATAGAAGGGGTTGAAATAGGGGCTAATGTTGGCTCTTGTGGTGCAGCTGCATATCTAAAGCAGACAGTGGTCGTCGAGGATATCAACCTTCACCCTAATTGGGCACCATTTCTTTCAATAACGGCTCAAGCCAATTTGAGAGCTTGCTGGTCGGTGCCTATCTTATCAAGCGAAGACACCGCAATGGGGACATTTGCAATCTATAGCTCAACACCATCTGCTCCCGCGGCTCATGAGCTCGAAGTACTTGAGATGTTAGCCTCATTGTATGCGGTTGCCTGGGAAAAATATCAGCTTGAAGAACAGCTTTATTATCATGCGCGGTATGATTCGCTAACCAAGTGCTTAAATCGCTCTGCATTGCTAGACCAAGTCGCTGATTGCTTAAACACCGATCTTCAGTATGTCTCTTGCTTCTTCGCCGATATAGACCAGTTTAAGTTGATTAATGATCGTTTTGGTCATGAAGTCGGTGATAAAGTACTGTCTACAGTTGGAGCGCTGCTTAACCAAACCTTTAAAGGTTGCAGTCTAAAAGGCCGCTATGGCGGAGACGAGTTTGTTGTGTTTTCCTTCTCGAATAGTAGAGAAGTGTTCACAGAGCTCGAAGAAATGTTTAATCAACAGCTGAAGAATGTCTCCCCAATAGAAGGTTTAACGATCAAAGTGAGTGTGGGTAAGGCCGTATGCGAAGTAAGCCGAGTGACATCACTACAAAGCTTGATAAAGCTTGCTGATCAGCAGATGTATAAGGTTAAACACCAGCGCAGGCATGACAAAGATCAAGGCAAACTTACCGCAGAATATTAAAGTGAATGTAAGTTGTGAAAGATTGTTGAGTGCCCGTATGAACGATAACATTTGCCCTGTATGCGAAGACGAACTCGAGTGGACAGGCAAATACCACTGTTCTGCTTGTGATGAGAGTTATATTAAGGTGGGCTTTTGCCCTGATTGTGAAGCCGAGTTAGAAAAGCTCCAAGCATGTGGAGCAGCGAACTACTTTTGCAATAACTGCAATGAACTGAAATCTAAATCTCGTGTTCGATTCGAGTTTCAACCAAGCTAGTTCTCTAGTTCTCTAGTTCTCTAGTTCTCTAGTTCTCTAGTTCACGATTGAACGAACTTCGCCATCAGAAAGACGGGTGACCAAAGTGTCACCTGTTTTTACTTGTGAGGATTGAGTCACTACTTTACCTTGTTCGGTCTGGGTGATCGAATAACCGCGTTTGAGCGTGGCTAGTGGGCTTACTGTCTCAAGCTTTTCCGCTGCCATTGCAAGTTGGTGGCGAGTATTGAGCAGTTTTCGATCCATCGCATCCAATAGCTTTTGCTCCAGTCTTTGTAATGAAGCATTTTGCTCGGCTAGTCGTTTGATTGGAGAATTGAGCTGAATTTTGTGCTGCTGACGTTCAATCTTCTGATTGCGCAGAGAGATAAATTGCCCCATAGCACGGTGCAATCTAGCCTCAAGGTCGTCTAACTGTTGGCTTTGACGCTGCAGTTGATAATTAGGATGGTGGCGCTCGATGCGATGAAGTAAAGAAGTGGTCGTTCTTTTTTTCTCAGCCAAGTAGTAGCGCATTGAGCTAATCAGTTTGTGCTGGCGAGTGGTGAGCGCTTGCTCTTTGTGACTGTTATCTCGACTAACTAATTCGGCTGCGGCTGATGGAGTAGGAGCACGCATATCCGCAACAAAGTCGGCAATCGTCACATCGACTTCATGGCCGACTGCGCTGATGATCGGGATTTGGCTCGCGGCAATGGTGCGCGCCAGTATTTCATTGTTAAAACACCACAAGTCTTCCAGTGAGCCACCACCACGTCCAACAATTAAAACGTCACACTCATTGCGGCTATTTGCACAGCCAATGGCTTGTGCTATTTGGATAGCGGCTTCTTCTCCCTGAACCATGGTTGGATAAACAACCACAGGAAGGGAAGGATCACGACGCTTAAGTACATCGAGGATATCGAACAGAGCCGCGCCCGTTTTTGACGTGACAACTCCGACGCGCTTAGGGTGCTCTGGTAACGGCTGTTTACTGGTTTGAGCGAATAAACCTTCCCCCGCCAGTTTCATCTTCAGCTCTTCAAATTGCTGTTGAAGTCTGCCATCACCTTCGGGCTGCATACTTTCAATGATCAACTGATAGTCACCGCGAGGCTCATAAAGAGATAAACGTGCTTTGACTAAGACTTGATTGCCGTTTTGCGGTTTGAAAGTAACGCGACGATTGTTACCACGAAACATGGCACATTTAACTTGAGCGCGAGAGTCTTTTAGAGTGAGGTACCAGTGCCCAGAAACAGGCGCGGAGAAATTAGAGATTTCTCCTACTAACCAAACAATGCCCATTTCATTTTCTAGTAACAGACGGACTTCAGCATTAAGACGAGAAACGGTGAAGATGTTTTGATTGGTCAGAGAAGACACAGCTAATCCCGTGGACGTGGGTATGGAAATTAGCGGCAATATAATACATAGCAAGGGGGTAAATGCAAGAAAAAAATTAAAAAATTTGTGGTCAAGCGATTGCGTTAGCCGTATAATCCGTCCGCAATATCTAATCCAAATGCAGCCAAGCATCTCCGCTTACTGCCCTCATTATGCGAAACGATGAGATTGGATTGTTCTTTTTACTCCTCTAATTGTGAGATATTGCAAATGCTAAGAATTGCCAAAGAAGCGCTGACATTCGATGACGTACTACTTGTGCCAGCACACTCCACTGTTCTCCCAAACACAGCTGATCTTCGCACTCAGCTAACTAAGAACATCACCCTAAACATCCCAATGATTTCGGCGTCTATGGACACCGTTACTGAAGCGCGCCTAGCAATTGCACTAGCGCAAGAGGGTGGCATTGGCTTTATCCACAAGAACATGTCGATTGAGCAGCAAGCAGAAATGGTTCATCAGGTTAAGATTTACGAAGCAGGTGTGGTTTCTCACCCTGTGACAGTTAGCCCTGATGCATCAATTGCTGATGTGGTTGCTCTTA
>NZ_JCBDHG010000006.1:0-49331 GCF_059834185.1 Vibrio sp. R10-SG3-ISO10 | reverse complement strand
CGCCATCCTGTTTGTCGCCATCGTCACAGCAGGTCTTGGGGCTTTCACAATCACCGAGATCAAGATGAGCTATGTGATCAATGATAAGACGCAGTCTGACTCCCCCACCAAACTCATTAGAGACAGACTTAAGGCAGATTTTAGTTCGGTTGAGAGTCGCTCAGAGCGACGCAAGTTGTATCAGCTACTGTCGCCGGAATCTGAATACATCCTGCAATCCGCCATTGAGCAGCAGGCCTCCTCATCTGGCCGCATCACAATTTGGTTACCCGCTGGCGATGCGGTGAACCAATTCTATAAGAATCAGAATAATTCGAACCTCTCTGATTTAGAGCAATCCTGGATCAGGAAACTCGCTCAACAACAGCGAATCAGAACCAGCTTTAACAAGTTCTTCTTTAGCAATGGCGATAGTCGAAACCCTGAAGTTGCGGGTATCGCCGGTGCATTTATGGGATCTGCCTTCACCATTATCACCGCGTTACTACTGAGTTTCCCCATCGGCGTTGGGGCGGCGATTTATCTTGAAGAGTTTGCCCCAAAGAACAAGGTGACAGACATTATAGAGATCAACATTAACAATCTGGCTGCCGTTCCTTCGATCGTTTTTGGCCTGCTCGGTTTAGCCATTTTCCTGAATGTTTTAGGTTTACCGCGCTCTACTCCTTTGGTTGGTGGCTTAGTGCTTACTCTGATGACATTGCCGACAATCATCATTTCCAGTCGAGCGTCTTTAAAGTCGGTCCCCCCGTCGATACGAGACGGTGCTATGGCAATGGGAGCCTCTAACACTCAAGTGGTTTTCCACCATGTGGTACCGCTTGCCCTGCCTGGAATGTTAACCGGCTCAATCATCGGTATGGCGCAAGCGCTCGGTGAAACAGCGCCGCTATTAATGATAGGTATGGTGGCGTTCATCGTCGACATACCCCAAGGATTTCTCGACGCTGCCACCGCTCTGCCTGTGCAAATTTTTCTCTGGTCTGAAAACCCAGAACGCGGGTTCGCAGAGTTAACGTCAGCGGCCATCATGGTACTGCTGTTCTTTTTGTTTCTGATGAATGGCATCGCGTTATATCTGAGGCGAAAGTTAGAAAGGAGATGGTGATGAGAGACGTGAATACATTGGGGCCCTTTACCTCAGAGATAAAAAAGACAGCGCCAGATGAGAGACTCCAGTCGCAACACAATCGCTCAAGCCTAGGGGTCTATCAATCGCAAAACGCGAGCATGACGACCAAAGATCTTAGTGTTTATTACTCTGGCGTTCAGGCTTTATTTGATGTGAATTTAGACCTAGGCCGCAATGAGGTTCTTGCGTTAGTTGGCCCGTCAGGTTGTGGTAAATCGACCTTCTTACGCTGCTTAAATCGCATGAACGACTCCATACCACATTGTCAGGTTATCGGTGATATGACCCTCGACGGCCAAGATGTCTTTTTCTTGGAGCCTGAAGAGCTGCGTGCTCGGGTCGGGATGGTGTTTCAAAAACCTAACCCTTTTCCCAAATCAATCTATGAAAACATCTGTTACGGGCCCAAACTCCACGGTCTGGTTGAATCCAAGTTGGAGCTTGATCATATTGTCGAAAGCTCGCTCAGAAAGGCCGGGCTGTGGAATGAGGTGTGTTCGAGACTAGACTCACCCGCAACCGGACTATCTGGTGGGCAACAACAGCGATTATGTATTGCCAGAGCGATTTCGATCAGCCCTGAAGTCATTTTAATGGATGAACCATGCTCAGCTTTAGACCCAATTGCGACCGCCCATATTGAAAAACTGATACATGAACTGAGAGAAAATTTTTCGATTGCCATTGTGACCCATTCAATGCAACAAGCCAGACGTGTTTCTCAGCGAACAGCCTACTTTCATTTGGGCAAATTGGTTGAAGTCAATCCAACTGAACAGATTTTCACTCAACCGGAGCATGAACTGACCAGAGGATACCTTCAGGGTCAATTCGGTTGAAACTCTGCATTAGTATTTAAAGGAAACGTCGATGAATCAGAAGATACTATTTATATGTAGACATAACGCAGGACGCAGTGTTATCGCCGAGTCGTTGGCCAAACAGTATTTGCCTTCACAGTTTGCCGTCGCGAGTGGCGGCTCTCACCCAACCGGTTCTATCAACCCTGTGGTTAAACACTTTCTGCAAAACAAAAGTCTCCCGGTTCCACACAATTACGCGCATTCTTGGGAAGAAAGGACGGCATTTCTGCCAGACATAGTGATTACCCTTTGTGATTCTTTACACAATGAACCGACGCCTTTGTGGTTATCTGGGGGGATTAGAGTTCACTGGCAGGCTGACGCTTTTCCCCAGCAAGGCGACGAACAGCAACTTTCCGCCCATTGTGATCTACTCTATGAATCCCTGCAGCGAAGAATCATTGCGATGAGCGGCATACTTCAACAAGCGGATCTCAATGATCAAGACCTCAAGGATGAGCTTGCAAAGCTCAACGCGATGTAAGCCGTTTAGATAGCTCACTCATTCTGATTTCATCAGTCTGAATACCTGTCACACGGATGTCATAAGATGGATTTATCGTTAGAGTCATCATGGTTAAATAGGGACACTTATTTGCAGACCAACAGCTATGTTACGTTAGAAGATAAAGCCAAGCGGAAGTGTATTTTTCAACTACCTAGCTACCTTCGCTCGTACCCAAACTTTGATCATGTCTGTACTGTTCAACCCAATGGAACCAAACTGTTTAAGCCATTTGGAGGTGTTATCTCACTCGATGCCATACTTGGTCGTAAATTGCCGAGACTTGGTTTTGTCCAAGTGGTTAACCTGATTGGCTTGCATCGCGCAGACAACCTGTTGTTTATGACCCCGCAAAACCACAGCGTTGTTGGTTACGAGATGGGCGAAAAATACTACATCGTTTTGCACCATGAGCAACCAATTCTCCGCCAAATGATTGTCAATTAAATCAAACCTACAGCAATAAAACTGTCACATCCTGTCGCTAAAGTACCCCGCGTTATCCTTCGCAGCACCGAATAGAACCTATGAAACGGAAAGCACTTGAAAAAGATCAACAGATCATTCAACTAATGCAGAAACAAGGACTGATAAAGAAGGAAGCCCAAGAGTTAATAAAGGATAATATCTACCGCTTATGCAAAAGTGATGTCACTAAAATCAATAACTACGCACAGCACTTTGGAATGACGGCGAAAGAGAAGCTGATCGATGAAATCCTCGAATTGCGTCGTGAATCACTTCTGGGAAAATACCAACGACTGGCCGATGAGATAGATCCAGCTTAGGGCTCTGTTCCTTGTCACACTATTTTAGCGAGTTACTTTTTGTTATCGGCGAATTACAGCGCCAGCACTTTCATTATCAAATGCATCCTGTTTCATCCGAAAATGCAAGCCAGTGCAAAACATTTTGTTACAGAACTATTGCATAAACTGTTACCATTCTGAGGTCAATTCCAATGCAAGGATGCTGGTCGATGGTTCGCTTTACACTCAGTGATAAAACGCTACTGGATTCTGATAGCCCCGAATATTTTTGGATAAGCTGGATGCTCAGTGAAGGCTACTCTGCCTATAAAATAAAAAACAGCGTCATGAAAGCCTTTGGCGGTGATGAAAGAATTGCCCAGACCATGTTAGATGTGGTCAAAGGCACACAATCTAAATTCGACTTGATCCAACTCGTTCAACAAAACAACGTTGAAGTGGAGTAATTTCTGTTGTTTCATCAAAGCGACATCTGAGCACGTTAGCATTAACGTGGGTTGTGAATCAAGTGACGCGCTGTTTACAGTCCATGTTAAACTCCATTCTAGTTTTGCACCTCTTAGTGAGGTGCATTTTTTTGTCTAAAGAATTAGCTTAAGCGCGGCGCTCTAGCTCAAACACATTATCATCGGATTTGCGTTCGATCAGTTTAGAGACTAGCTGCTGAGCTGGCATAGGCTTCGTCAGGTAATAACCTTGCCCGGTTAAACACCCCATCTGGTAAAGATCCGACTGTTGCTGAGCGGTCTCAACTCCTTCTGCTACAACGGATACCCCCAATTCATTGCCAAGCTGGACTATGTTCTTTAAGAGCACCAAGGATTTGTTACTGGTTGAATAGTTCATAACAAAGCTGCGATCAATTTTGAGCGTTTCGAACTCGAAATCTTTAAGATATGAGAGAGAGGAAAAACCTGTCCCAAAGTCATCCAGAGCAATGCGAACGCCAAGTGACTTAAGCTCAGCAAACAATCTCTGCGCCACTTCTACATTCTCAACCATTACCGTTTCAGTGATCTCAATTTCTATCTTTTCGGTCGGTACACGCGAAGATAATATAGTGCCTTTGAGTGCGTCGTAAAACTCAGGGTGTTTTAGGCTGCGAGCCGAGATGTTAATGCCCATCACTCCGAAATCGATACCCTGCTCAAGCCACTTCGTCTGTTGCTCGAGGGCTTTTTGGGTAACCAACAAATCAAGTAAGCGAATTTGTCCTGTCGATTCTGCCACCGGAATAAAATCATTCGGGTATAGCAAGCCTTTGTGCGGATGCCTCCAGCGCACAAGCGCCTCGACACCTTCAATTTCTTCGTTGCTTAAGTTCCACTTGGGTAAATAGTGCAGCTCCAGCTGATCTTGCTCAATCGCCACGTCAAGGGCATTTTCGGTTTCTTTTTGTGACAGCGCGATACGGTTAAGCTCTTTGGAATAGAACTGGAAGTTGTTTTTGCCCATAGACTTCGCATGGTACATCGCGTTGTCCGCATATCGAATCAAGGTGTCTTGAGTGCTGCTGTCTTCTGGGTAGATAGAGACACCAATGCTGGCTGAAATCTGAACGCTATGACTGTCTAACTGGAAATGACTGGACAGCGACTCAATCAGGTTTGAAGCAATACGATTAGCCACACTGATAGCCGAGCTAACATCATTTAAATGCCCTAGAACAACCACAAACTCATCACCACTAAAACGAGCAGAAAGGTCAGTCACACGAATACAATGGTTCATGCGCTTAGCAACCCCTTTTAATAACTGATCGCCAATCTCATGACCGTATTGGTCATTCACATCCTTAAAATGGTCAAGGTCGATAAACAATAATGCAAAAGACTTTTTAGATCGCTCGGCATTGAGGATCGATTGATTGAGCCGATCAAGGAAAAGCGTTCGATTTGGTAGATTGGTTAAAGGGTCAAAGTAAGCACGGTTATGCAGTAAAGCGTTTTTCTCTTCGATAGCGTTGTTGGCGTCAGTTAAAGACTGCAGCAAGGTATCTCTGTTTTGTTCATATTTGTGCTGAATACGGATTGAGTATGCAGCAATGATAATCACAGCGATGATCAAAGCAATACTGGTGCGGGTGTAAGTCTCAATACCAGATTCATAGCTGGCCTTAATCACACGCTGTATTTCATCGGCCTTACTCGCAAACTCTAGAAACTGCTCATCCCTGCGTACAGAGTTCACGTTGCTGATACGATCCGACTGAACATGTTGATAGTGAGTCTCAACATTGGCCTTAAATTCAGCTAATAGCTCACGAAGAGAAATCAATTGGCTGCGTATCTCCTCATCCTCGACAGCCAAGTAACTTCCCATGATGCTTTCGCCACCTTCAAGCAACGCAACAACGTGCCAATCGGCAATTTCAAGGTAATACCATACCTCTTGGATTGACTGTGCCGTGTCGCCCGACATGATTTCATCAAACCAAAGATATGCCAGTGTGCCATTGATTTTTATCTCCGCCGCCGCTTCAGCAAAAGGAGATTTATCACGAAGCAAATAGTTCGCTTGTGTAACCAATGCAGAGGTAGAGATAATGACTAATAAAGCCAAAAAGGAGGTAAACACGAACTTACGTTTCATAACAGTTGCAATTGGATTGTGTTCTTTCAATAGTTTTTCGGTATCTTTGGCTTAACCTAGCCAAGTTTTATTGCAAACCGATGAATGATTACTAGATTAAAACTTATGCAGTAGTTATTAATGAACATTAAATGAAACTAGCGCTGCTCCATTGTTTATAAACAACAAAAAATCTATATTCTCCGAGTCAAAACAATCATCGTTCGCGTTTAACTAACGCTTTTGCATCATGAATAAACACGTCATTAAGATCTTAACGAACTATTTCTGGTTGGTATTTTTTCTCTCCGCCGGTCATGCGATAGCTAAAGACTTGATTAAGATTGAAGGCTCTAGCACGGTCTATCCAATTACTAAACAATCCGCCCAACAATATATGCTAGCAGAAGGCAGCCGAACCCACGTTGTGATCGGCATTACGGGCACTGGTGGAGGGTTTAGAAAATTTTGCCGTGGGCGAACCGACATCTCTAACGCCTCACGCCCTATCAAAGCAAGTGAATTAGAGTTGTGTAAAGCCAATGGTATCGAGTTTATCGAGCTGCCCATCGCTCTCGATGCAATTACCGTAGTCGTAAATAGAAACAACCACTGGCTCGACGCTATGCCTATCAGCCAACTGGCGAAAATTTGGCAAGCCTCATCAGAGCAGAAGATTCAACTATGGAGTGAAGTCCACACAACCTACCCTTCAAATCCGCTTATACTGCATGGGCCAGGTGCTGATTCTGGTACTTACGACTACTTTGTTAATATGGTTTTAAATAAGGTAGACAGCCGACAAGACTACATTGCTAATGAAGATGACAATGCAATGGCAGCGGAAGTGGCGGCAGATACAAATGCCATGGCCTATCTTGGTTACTCCTACTACCAACAAAATCAAGATAAGCTCAAAGCAGTCGCGATAACCAATACTCACGGAACACCGATAAAACCAAGTGTAGAGAATGTCATCAGTGGTCAATATAGTGACCTTTCACGACCACTCTTCCTTTACGTCAACAAAGCCGCGATCTCGAAAAGAGCAAGTGTTCGCCGTTTCCTTTCCCATACCTTTCATCCAAGAAATATTGAGCGCTCAGTAAGTACCGCGGGTTATATTCCTTTATCTGAGAAAATGTATAGCCAAGCGCGCAATATCATTGGCGAGGGGATTACAGGCTCAAGGTTTACCAGCGACGACACAACAACTAACTTCGAGCAGTTCCTTCAACAAAACTAGCATTGTTCAATTTAATGTGAGCAAGGCTGACTGATGATGTTGTGTAATATCGCATCGAAAATTCCCTTCCATTTAATCCCAACGTCATCGTTGCCAAGCACGACATGCATACAAGCGACTTTGCGTTCAGGATGCACAGAGACAATCGGGGACAAAAACAATTTCGATGAGAAAAATTCTTTTAAATCCTTAAACGTTATATAAGCCGTCATTCTGGCTAACTGACCTCTTTATTACCTAACAGTACTGCTGCAACCATCAAAAAAATACCTGACACTCTATCCAACTGATGCTTCATATTTCCATAAAGTCTATGTGCTATCGACTCTGCAAACTTGCCGTAGAAGCACAGGAATACGCAGTCCATTATTAAGTAAGTAGAACTCAAAACCACAAACTGCATCAACAACCCCGATTCAGGGTTGATAAATTGAGGGAATAAGGCTGCAAAGAAAACCACAGCTTTCGGATTGGCAGCTGATGTTATAAAACCTTGCCAATAAAGAGAGGACTTAGAGCGTTGTTGTCCTTGTTGCTCAATGGTGTTAGAGGGATTAGATAACAATAATTTCATGCCTAGATAAAACAAATACGCTACACCACCCCATTTTACAGCGGTAAAAAAATGTTGTGAATTTGCAATAACGGTGGTTAAACCAAGTGCTGCAATGACCATCTGAAAAAAGTTCGCCGTCAAGTCACCAATCGCGGTATAGATTGATCGTCGAAATCCACTACCCATACTATTCGATAACATAAGCAGTTGACTTGGTCCTGGTGTACTCATTAACACCAACACAGTCACAACATAAGTAAACCAGACATCGATATCCATATTTATTTCCTTTGAAACGGAGCTTATCAGGCAGAAAGGCTAACCTTCTCAACGAATAATTCATCTGACTGACTCAGAGTAGAAATTTGGGCCTACATGAAAACCATTATAAAACAACTCAGTAATGAACAAGTTTAGGTAATAGTGACACAAACCGAGAGTTATTCCACTTTTCGTCCTTTTGGGCATCTCAAATGGTGATTTTGATTAGTGAAAGTACTGCAATTTCTGCTCACATTTATAGTACGAGACGTAAGTGCTAAACACGCAATGGGGCAAGAACAAGTTAGGAAAACTCGGATAAACAGCTAAAAATGTTCTGACTGTGAACATTTTGCTCCTCCGAAAAAGAAAAAAGTGTTCTAACCTAGAACACTTTTTAGATCGGTTGTTGGGATCTAACCTCTAATTCAACGGCCTAGATAAACCGCTGTCACTTCCTCTCGGCCATGCCCTAGCTCTTCGCTTATGATCATTCTGGCTTCATAGTCACGCTGCTTGTCTGCACCACTCAACCCTTTCGTTGACGGGCCTCCCGCAGCAGGAGCGCTATTACCCGTCAACTCAAGGTATCGCTGGTGCGCATACGCATGTCTCAGGCCATGTGCACGATCGAGCCCCATCTTGATACACGCCCGTTCGTATCTACCTAGATGAGTTTTATACGTGTCCTCTCTAGGTATTAGTGAGCCATCCCCCACCCACTTTTTTTATCAAATCGATGAGTTCACGCTGCGCTTGGGTTCTGATTGGTACGGTTCGGGGTCTAGCGCCTTTCGTTTTAGTCAGGACTAAGTGATCACCTTTGTCTGAAAAGCGCAGTATTATCTTCATGCACTCTTCTCGGCGAAGGCCAAAGGCGGCCTGTAATCTGAAGCTTGCTTCTAAATAGCGGTTATTGAGCCTAGATAATTGCTCATTTGATATGTGGCGGGATCGATTGATGTTTGTTACGTAGTGACGTTTTTCTATACCGAGAGAAGCATTGTTAGCAGGTATAAGCCCCGGCTTACCAATTTTTTCTGATAGCCATCTTAGGTGAGACATTCGGTTTTTGATTGTACCAGCCGACAAGCCTTGCGATTGCCAGTGAGTTAATAACTTTACTATGTGTCGACGGCCAAAATTCTTTAGCTCTAAATTTCGTACGTTGAGCTCTTTTAGTTGACTGTCCACCAGCTTGAGCACTTTCTTTCGCTCCGCTTGAGTTGCTTTTGATCCATCTGGGTTTCGGTGTAGTAAACGGGTAATTTGGAAATAGAAATTAGTAGCCATGCGCTAACCCTCTTCTTGATAAATGAAAAATAAAGAGCCGTGTGTTGTCGGCTCTTTCTCTTGTCATTCGAAGGTTCTTATTTCACGGGGGCAGTAGTTAGGTATCAATGCGATTTAAGATTAGTGTTGTTACTCTCGTTCATTTCGACAGAACGCCTATCACTTCTATGAAGTAATTAGGTAATGGAGTGAGACTACTGTGCGGTCAGAAATTCCGAACAATTGAATGACTGTAAGCCATGTGCAATTGCTTAATCCCCAGAAGCCCGTTGGGCTGGTGAGATAAGAATGCGCTGGTAATTAATTGGTTTCTTTTACAAGTAGGCTATGCAGCAATGGCTGCGTATTTATTTCCATTTCATTGTGTGCGATGAGTGTTGAGTATTCAAATTTAGTGACGCTCTCAGCGCCAGTTTGGGTTCGGCGTCATTCGCTGATAATTCTGAGAATCCGCTCGGAAGGTAGGAATGGCGGGCGCTGTCCGTCCTGTCACTCCATGTTTGGAGTGACAGGACTAGCTCACAATTAAGTCAAATACAAAAGGCCGAATAATTCGATAACGTAAACGGTAGATGTCTCGCACAACATGAGTTGTCTCGAAGGTTAAAGACATAGCGACTTTTAAGGATTCAACCATTGTTTATTGCTAAGCAAGGCTCGTATCAATTATTAAAATAAGAGCTCCATAAGAGGAGTGTGAAAAAGCCAATTGCTGTTGCAATTGGCTTAGTATGAAACAGTCAGAATTTTTTAAGCAGCTTATCGATCGAGCCTGTTAATTCGGAAAATGTTTCTTCAAGAAACCCAAAACACGCGGGACGTATTTGTCTGTATCAAAGACGGGAGCACTATGCCCAACACCTTCCTCAATGAACAGTTGATTAGGTACCCTGTATTCATCGAGCTTTGCTTTTAATATCTCACTTTGAGATAAAGGTACTCGCTTATCCAAAGTGCCGTGTAGCTGGATATATGGGGGCATGCTTTCGTTAACATAGGTCGTCGTTGATGCTTGCTTGGCAATCTCTGGGATGTTGCTAGGGATATCCCCTAAGAAGCGAGATACTGACGACTTCTTGCTGGTTTTCTTGCCCCCCTTATTGCCTAACTCAAGTAAATCAGTAGGACCGAAAAAACTCACCACAGCAGAAACCTTATATTTCGGCGGTTCATAGAAATCCACTTGATTGTATGCCGAGTTAGTTGCACCGATAAAGCCCGCCAAATGGCCACCCGCCGAGCGTCCCATCATCACGAGATTATCCGCCTTGATACCGAGCTTTTCAGCATTATCGTGAAGATAGTTCAGTGCATCATTGATGTCTTGAACAGGCTTAGGAAAGGTCGCCTCCCCACTCAAACGATAATCAACCGACGCTAACGCATAGCCCTCATTCAATACCGATTGGAGTAATAATGGGTTCTTTTCTGGGATTGCATCTTTGCTCCCACGTTTCCATGCGCCACCATGCACCCAAACCAACAGCGGGTATTGCGTATTTGCTTCAGCCGAGGGTGTATAAAGATCGAGCTTAATCTCTCTTTCACCTACGGTTTTGAACAAGATGTCTTTCTCTACATTGAACTCCCCTGCGAAACAGGCAAAAGGCATGAGTAATAGGGAGGTCATTACAGACTTAATTTTCGTATTCATAGTTTTGTTCTTCGCCTAAAAGGTAACTCGATCAGAAAGTCGCTTCAGCCGCTAACCAGTAACGTCGGCCATCTTCAATGTAACCAAACTCTTCCTCTGTAGTTTGTTCATCGAACAGGTTGTAAACCGCTGCCATTAACTTCACATTGTTAGTGACACGCCAGTTCGCACCAAGGTCCACGTAAGTAATAGAGGGTGCTAATGTTCTTGTACTATCGCTCGTAATGTTGTTTTTCTCTTCGCCTTGATAGTTCACACGCAGCCATGAAGCAACATCGTCACGCACTGCCCAATCACCGTTAATCGAGATTAGATGTTCAGGTGCTTGAACAAGTGGTAAGCCATCATCTTCGTCACTGGTGCTCTTTTCACTGCGAGTGTAAGTGTAGGTTGCACTTAGTGTGATCGATTCGGTAATGCCCTTAGATACTGAGCTTTCCGCACCATAGCTAAGCGCATCATCAATGTTGATATAAGTGCGGTCACAGCGCCTACTATCTGTACAAGTTGGATCGACAAATTCACTTTCTATTTTGTTTTTGAAATCGCTGTAAAACAGAGTAACGTTTGCAGAAAGATCTCTATCATCGACGTAATATAACCCCATCTCCGTGTTGACTGATGTCTCTGGCGTTAGATCTGAATTTCCATAAATTGCGCAACGGCCTCGACAGCTTTCTTGAACCCAATCTTCATCCATTTCTGTCAGGCTAGGAGCTCGATAGCCGGTAGATACACCACCTTTTAGTGTCCAGCTTGGATCAATGGACCAAACCCCGTAGACTCTTGGGCTAAGCTGCCCATCAAAGATCTCATTGTCGTCGTAACGTAAACCAAGAGTGAGAGCGAATGTATCCGTCAGATACCATTCATCTTCAGCAAATATTGCCCATTGTTGGTTTTTAGAAGTCAGCGATAAACTATTGTCTGTTAGATCCTTTTGCTCAAATGATGCGCCTAGTGTTAGATAATGAGCATCAATAGGCAGGCCTAGCTGAGTATTGATTTGGCTATTTTTGACCTCTTTCTCTGCACCGATATTTTTGACTGTTTCAGTGCTAATAAATGAAGTGCTCGTCCCCCATGCGTAATCACCATCGTGACCGAGACCAACAGATTGACGCTCATATTCTCGCTCGGCGACTTGAGATTCTCGCACCACTGATTTGTCTAGGGTCGTCACTCGCTCTTGGTTGTGATTCGTAAATTCTAGCGTAAAGGTATCATCCGTCGTTGGAGTGAGGTAGACAGACGCTCGGTAGTTATCGAGCGTTTTCCCCGCATAACCGCCTTCTATCTCATCTTCTTTTCTTTCCTGATATAGGCCAGTTACAGAAGCACTCAATAGACCATCGACAATTGGGCCCGCAAGGTATAACTGTCCTTGATGGCTGTTCCCTGATTTTGAGTTTTCTTGAAGCGTCATTTCAGTTCGCAAACTGCCGTGCCACTGTTGATAGTCTTTTCGAGTAATGATGTTAATCACACCACCTAATGCATCTGAGCCATACAAAGTCGACATAGGGCCACGTACGACTTCGATGCGTTCAATCGCACTCAGTGGCGGTAGCCAATCTTGTTCGGTAAATGTACTACCGTTGGTTTGGGTTTCTCGGCCAGACTGCTTTCTGCCATCGACAAGAATTGCTGTATATTGGGCAGGCATACCTCGGATTGAGATGTCCTGTCCATCACCACCACCCGTCACTGTGACTCCAGGGATGTCAGCTAGGGCATCGGTAAGGTCTTTATAAGAGCGGTTTTCAAGTTGTTCTCGAGTGAGAACACTAATTGTTGCGGGCGCTTCTGTAACCAGTTGTTCGTAGCCTGAGGCCGTAACAACCATGGTCTCCATGGTCGTTGTATTGTTGTTACCTGAATGGTTACCCGCAATACTTGCCATAGGTACAGCAAGACAAGCACAAGCGACGGATGTAGACAGTAGAGTATGTGAGAATATAGGTTTCATATTGAGCTAATTTAGAATGTAATTGCATTTAATAACTATTCTCAATTAAACCCGATTCAAACAATCACTGACAAGATAATCTCTATCGTAAAAACAGAATATCACTATCCATAATACGAATAGTTAAGGTTAGATTATCCGCCTAAAGCATTTAAGATAAGGTATCTTTGCCAACATAAAGCTGCTTAAAGATGTCACGTACCCACTCACACATCGGGTCATCGTTAAAGCGTTTATGCCAATATAGATAGACCTCTTGGAAGTCCAACTGCAACTCAGCGGGGACTTCACGTACGATTAAGCGAGGATCTTGGCAGGCTGCCTCAGCAAATGGCGTCGGCAGATGAAAAATAATATCCGTTTCCGCAGCGATGCTGGGGGCAGAACTAAAATTGCTTAGCTGAACTGGCGCTGACAAGCGTTGTTTTTTGTTCGCTAACCCGAGCTCTTGGTACTTATGTTCAAAAGACAGCCGTTTCTCACCTTGCAAAGAAACTTGTCCAAAATCGAAATCAGCGAGTTTTTCGGGGGTAAGCTCTTGGTCAGCCAATGGGTGTTCGCGGTTCATTAACAAGCGGAATGTGCGCTTAGCAACGACCATTCGGTAGATATTTTGCTCTGAACTTGGCGGCTGGTGAGAAGACAGGGCGAAATGAACATCCCCTGCCACTAAGGCATCAAAATGACGTTTTGGTGCTGAATCCAAGCTGACCGTAAGATTCGGAGCTTGTTGTCGAATCTTGGCAATCACCTTAGGCATTAAAGTATTTATCTGCGGAAGAAGCCCATAAACCTTGACCGTGCTCGTGACGGTGCTTGGGTCAAAAGAGTCTTTGTGGGCAAGTTTCTCTAAACTTGTAATGACATTGTTGATGTCATGCTTTACCGACTCCGCTTTGGGCGTCAGCTCATATCCGTATTTCTTGCGTACCAACAATTCGTCATCAAAAAAAACTCGCATTTTTTGCAATGCTCGACTTACTGCTGACTGACTCATGTTTAAAGCCATAGCAGTATTCGATACATGCTTTTCTTCCAGAAGGTGCTTTAAAACAAACAGTAAATTCAAATCAATTTGAGACAAGTTCATGTAAATACGGCCCACAAAGCTTCAGTAAGTGGAATAGTACATAAACTTTGAGAGATTGTGGTAAGTGTTTTTGTAGTGGCATCGTCAATTTGGCCAGCTGACTAGAAGTGCTAAGAGGCATTACAGTCCAGCATTTAAACTCGAAGCTGCCCAACTAGTCACTTAGCAAAGCTACACTGTGATTGAAGCTGCTAATTTGAATGGCTTTCCATGTATTGTTTGAGTGACTCCTTATCTAAAGGCTTACTGAAGAGGTACCCCTGAAACAAGTCACAGCCATATTTGTCGAGCAGTAGTTTCTGTTCCTTTGTTTCCACTCCTTCTGCTACGACTCTCCTAACAATCCGGACTTTTTGAATCTACTAACCAACTTTTGGCTTCACCTCAATCGCCGATACGTGATTCCAGCGAATATCATTTTCTCTCGTGTATATCTTCGTTGTATCCGTATTGGCATGGGCCATCCGTTCAGTTGCGCTTATGCCCTGCTCTTCAATCATTCTGGCCGATAAACCTCGGATCTCATGATAGGTTGGTCGAAGAGATTTCTTAAGGTGATCGTATAGGCCCAAAGAGTCTCTTACTTTGCTGAACTCTTTACTTATATTGTGATGGTGAACCTGATAAAGATGGTCAGTTTCCTTAGAGATACCTCGCTGTAATTGGCGAGGCTTTCTATGCACCACATAAGGGCAGTGAAGCCTTGAGGTTTTAGACAGATCAACAATGTCTTTTATCGCCTGTGTGACAGGAATCGCTACCGCAGAAGTCTCCGACTTTTGGACTTTTTGACGATGGATATAAAGCGTGCCATAGATGGGTTGGCCGTCAATGTAATCTACCCTGCCCTCTGGATTCCAAAGGATGCCACATACGCCTTCTCTAGGCTTCTTGATTCGATAACGCAATCGGTAAATTTCTCGCACAGCATGAGTCGTTTCTAGGGTTAAAGACATTGCGACTTTCAAGAACAGTGGTGCTACTTCATAGATCTGGAGATAGCTTTCGTAATCTAAGTTGTGGCGTGCTTTGGTGTAATCCTCTTTCGACAAACGCCTCTGTTTCTTGTTAAGAACAAAGTTACTCTCTATCGCACTCTCATCAGCCAAATAGGAAAATATCTTTTTCAATTTGCTGATTTTTCCATTTAGCTGTCGATTATTAAGTTCGGCATAGTATTTACCAATGTGCTCATTGATATGCTGTAACTTCAGCGATTTTGTTAAGCACTTACCCATGTGCTCTTCCAACCTTTCGCAGTCACGTTCTAAGTTTCTAAAGACGTCTTTTGAAAGTTTTTCTTCCGCTTTAACACGGGCCAATACGACAGGGAGCCAATCTTTTAATGGCTTATTAAACTTATCTCTACGCCCTTTTGAGATCGCTCTTTGAAATTGGGTTGGCTCATTAAGATCAAAGTCTTGCGTCAATTCCGGCCTGTTCTGCATGTTATAAACATAAGCCGCTTGAATCGCCTCTTGCTCAGTTGTGCCACTAGGGAAAAGTCGTTTAACACCTTCAACTGTTGTAAAGCGAAAACGAAGCTCTCCCCTGTGGCTCATTCGCACAAGAAATGCTGGGTAGTGAGCCGTTTCTTTACTTCTTGCTCGACCTACCATCACGACTCCAGAAATCTAACTAATTCTGAAATACGATCTGCTGGGTTGCCTATATCCTCATCTATACAGACAAGGTATCGGCCTGTGGGGGTTCGAGTGCCGCCCAACTTCCCAATTTTTATCCAATTAATGATCGTGGCGCTGCACATACCAGATCCAGGATAAAACTCCTCAATGTACTGACTCGGTCTTAAGTATCGGATTGCCATGTTCTTCTCCTCACATTTCAAATAATGAAAATTGCTTAAGAAAAACTATGCATGAAATTTTCGGTAAGATTTGTTTTGAGCGGCAATTGGCCACAAAAGCAAATGAAGAAGAGATACGTAAAGGGGCCGATGTCAGTCGCTATAGGGTGGACTTATACAGTAGTAGCGAATCTACAACCAATTGATTTATAAGCTTTTACCAATTCGAGCATTTTCGTATTTAAGACGCCACTTTAAGATACGAAATGCTCTATAAAACAATGAAAACATTAAAAATCAATACCCTACAATTTTGCTTACTACCAACATCGGGGTTTCACCGTTTTTGAGCCCTCAAAAACGCTCTCAATTCTCTTCAACTGCCTGAAGCTAATCACTTTCTCTAATAAATCCCTTTAGATGAATACCCTTTGAGTATTGAGAAGGTAGTGTTTCGCTGTGCGATACAAGACTCGCTTCTATCACACAGCAAGTTTTGATACTTAGGGCCCAAATGGATTCGGCAACGATAGGGATTACTTCGATGTGCAGTCACCGAAGTGAGCGACAACGTCACTACTACTTAGTCGATATCTGATATAGCACCGTATCAACCACTAAGGTTGAGGTTATATAGTCAGAGGGATCAGCTCAAGACCGAGTACGCCACTGACACTCATCACGACCAGTAAAGACACCTTAAACACTGATTTCGACCAATGGACGTAATTGCGTTCGTCGATTGGACGAAACGTGACTCTTGTCCACATCAAACACACCAAGGCAGAGACCGCCAAGTACTCGTATCCGGCGGATCCGAGTAGGAACAAAGCGAGCGAAACTAATCCAAACGCCACCACGTAAGCTTTCATATGGCGCTGAGCTTTATGGATACCAGCTTGCAGTGGCAAAACAGGTATGTTGGCATCGCGATAGTCCTGCATACGGAACATGGCAATTGCATAAGAGTGCGGCATTTGCCATAGGCAAAACATCGTAAACAGCAGCATAGCTTCAAGGCTGATGTAGTTGGTCACAGCTAAATAGCCAACCAGTGGAGGCACTGCCCCCGACAAGCTGCCAACCAAAGTGCCATATACGGATGTTCGCTTGTACCACATGGTGTAGAAGAACACATAGAACACATAACCCAGTAGCACCACCACCGCCGCTAATGGGTTCGCAAGCTGATAAAGCAACACCGTACCACTGAGTAACAGGGCTAGCGCGTAGACAAACGCCACATCAATATTGATGGTACCTTTAACCAGATCACGTTGCCGAGTTCGCGCCATCTTCTGGTCAATATCTCGATCAAATATGTTGTTCACTACGCAGCCGGACGCAATAACCAGCCCAACACCCAATAGTGTTACTGCTAATAGGACAAAGCTGGCAGGCTCAGTCTTAGCGGCTAGGAAGAACCCAGCCGCGACCGAAATTAAGTTCCCAACAATGATGCCAGGCTTGGTAATGGAGATATAACGTTTCAGCATACCCATGCCTACAACTTCATGTTGACGTTCATGTTGTAGATGATCCACACCGAACCAGCGATGAGGATCAAAACTACAATGGTGGTAAACATCAATGAAACCAAATTCCAGCGACCGTCGGAAGTTCTGGCTTCCATATGTAGGAAATACTTAAAGTGGACAAAGATCTGCACGATGGCACAACCAAACAAGAGCACATAGGTTGCACCATCAGGCAAAGATTGCGCCCAAACAAAGTAAAACGGGATGACGGTTAGAATCAACGATGCCACAAAGCCTTTCACGTAATCCGATGCACCGGTTTCTAGATACTGTTCCATTACATGCCCCCCAAGAGATAAACGATGGTGAATACACAAATCCAAACGATATCGAGGAAATGCCAAAACAAACTCAGGCATTGGAACCGCATCGACATGTTCTCATTCAAGCCTTTGGTAGATAGTTGGTGATAACACACCGCTAACCAAATCAAACCAAAGGTCACGTGTAAACCGTGCGTCCCAACCAACGTAAAGAAAGCCGATAGAAACGCACTTTGCTGTGGACCATAACCTTCAACAATCAGATGATGGAACTCATACACTTCCATGCAAATAAAACCCAAACCAAGTAAGAAGGTTACTTTTAACCAACGTTTTAACCCGGTTACATCATTGCGTTTGAGGGCGATCATGCCAAAGCCAAACGTGATGCTGCTAAAGAGCAGCAATATGGTTTCAACAAACACGAAGGGCAACTCGAAAATGTCTTTACCTGTGGGACCAGCAATCGATGCGCTTTCCAATACGGCGTAAGTCGCAAACAACGTCGCGAACAATACGCAGTCGCTCATCAGGTACACCCAGAAGCCAAAGAGCTTGTTACCTGTAGCATCATGGTGGTGTTCGTGGCCATGAACGGCAACATTAGTTTGCATACGTTACCTCTAGATCATCGTTGTTTTCATTGTCTTTCACTTGTTTCTTTTTCGCCTGATCCAATTGCTCTCGACGCTGTGCTTCAATCGCTTTTATCTCGTCAACTTCCACGTAGTAATCCACATCCTCGTTGTAACTGTGTTCTATACACGTCACGATGATGCCGACGAGGCTCGCAGCGGCAAGCCACCAGATGTACCAAATCATTGCGAATCCAAACGCCAGTGCCCAGGCAGACACATAGATGCCAGTTGGCGTGTTCTTCGGCATATGGATACGCTCATATTCCACTGTTTTGGTTGGGTCAAAGTCCCCGTTCTGTTTTTGGTACCAGAACGCGTCTAACACGTCACCTTTCGGTAAATGTGCAAAGTTATAGAACGGAGGTGGTGATGAAGTCGCCCATTCGAATGTACGCCCTCCCCACGGATCACCCGTTAAATCGCGATTCTGCTCACGATCACGCACACTGACATAGAACTGAACAAACTGACACACCACACCTAAGGCGATCACAGCAGTACCTGCAGCGGCCACGGCCAACAGCGGGAAGTATTCAGGGTTGAGGTCTTGGCTTAAACGACGTGTCATCCCCATAAAACCCAAAGCATATAGTGGTAAGAAGGCCATAAGGAAACCAACAATCCACAACACAAACGCGCGTTTACCCCAAGTTTCGTTAAGGGTGAATCCAGTCGCCTTCGGGAACCAGTAAGTGATAGCGGCGAAACAGCCAAATACCACGCCACCAATAATAACGTTATGGAAGTGGGCAATTAGGAACACTGAATTGTGCAACACGAAGTCAGCCCCCGGAACCGCCATCAATACGCCCGTCATTCCACCGACGGTAAAGGTAATCAAGAAGCCCACCGTCCACATCATTGGCGTTGTAAAACGGATACGACCTTTATACATCGTGAACAGCCAGTTAAAGATCTTCACGCCAGTTGGGATGGAGATAATCATGGTGGCAATTCCAAAGAAGGCATTCACATTTGCGCCCGATCCCATGGTGAAGAAGTGATGAAGCCAAACGACAAACGCTAAAATCGTGATCACTATCGTTGCCCAAACCAACGAGGTATAGCCAAATAACTTCTTGCGTGAGAAGGTCGCGGTCACTTCAGAGAACACACCAAAGATAGGCAAGATCAGAATATACACTTCCGGATGACCCCATGCCCAAATCAGGTTGACATACATCATGACATTGCCACCAAGATCGTTGGTGAAAAAGTGCATGCCCAAGTAGCGGTCAAGCGTTAACAGCGCGATGGTTACTGTCAGAATCGGGAAAGAAATGATGATCAGGATATTGGCACACAAGGATGCCCAAGTGAACACCGGCATCTTCATCATTGGCATCGATGGCGTACGCATACGCAAGATGGTGGCAAAGAAGTTCACCCCAGTCAGTGTGGTCCCTACTCCTGAGATTTGCAAAGCCCATATCCAGTAGTCTACGCCGACTCCCGGACTGGCATCGATCCCAGACAACGGAGGGTAAGCCAACCAGCCAGTTCGGCCAAACTCACCCAAACCTAGCGACATGTTGGTCAAGATCACTCCGACCACAAACAGCCAGAAGCTAAGGTTATTCAAGTAAGGAAAAGCTACGTCTCGGGCACCTATTTGCAGAGGAACAATAATGTTCATCAGACCAATAACCAACGGCATCGCGACGAAAAAAATCATGATTACGCCATGGGCGGTAAAGATTTGATCGTAGTGATGAGGAGGTAAATAACCGCTCTCACCAGCGGCAGATAGGAGCTGCTGACTGCGCATCATCACCGCATCAGCAAAACCACGGATCAACATAACCATCGCCACCGCGATGTACATAAAGCCCAGTTTTTTATGGTCAACTGAGGTAAACCATTCGTGCCATAAATATTGCCACTTACCCGCTTTGGTAACAGCGGCCACAATAGCTAAACCCACTAAGGCAATCACCGCTAGTGTGACGACAATAATCGGTTCGTGATAAGGGATTGAATCAAGTGTTAGTCTTCCAAACATGCGATTATCCTTGGTTTTCCGGCAAGCAGTTCATGGAACCCGGATGCTGGGTCACGATGTCAGTGAATAAAAATGGGGGCACGCTCGAGAACAGAGTCTTCGGCTCTGCAACCGAGGGCGCGGCCAATGCACGAAACTGCTCCCAGTCTTCGATTCGATTAGGGCTGGCTTTCACCTGCTGCACCCAGTTAAGGAAAGCAGTGCGATCTTCCATGGCTGTTGCGGTGAACTTCATGTGTGAAAAACCTTCTCCGCTGTAGCTTGAGCCAAAACCTTTATAATCCCCTGTATGGTTGGCGATCAGGTTGAGCTTGGTCACCATGCCCGGCATAGCGTAAATTTGCGTGCCAAGCCGAGGAATAAAGAACGCGTTCATGATGTTGTCGGACGTCAGTTTAAACTGAACAGGCACATTTTTTGGGAACGCGACGTAGTTGACAGTGGCAATGTGCTCATCCGGATAGATGAACAGCCATTTCCAATCAAGCGACACCACCTCAATGGTCATCGGAGTAACGTCACTGGCGATCGGCTTGGAGGGCTCGAGTTCGTGGGTTGAGCGCCATGTGATGGTGGCAAGGATCGCGATAATGATAATGGGGATCGTCCACACCACGATTTCAATTTTTGTTGAGTGCGCCCACTCTGGTGCGTACTCTTCGTTGGTGTTTGACTCGCGATAGCGATACGCGAAGTAAATTGTCATCAAAATCACTGGGATAACGACAATTAACATCAGCAGTAGTGCTGTAATGATTAGTTCTTTTTCTTGAACGCCAATACTGCCCTTCGGGTCAAGTAGTGCAGAATTGCACCCCGAGAGGATAAGTATGGTGCCAAGCAAACTTATCCTCGCAAAGAGGCGTGTGTACCTTGAAACTTCCATTCACTTTCTCAAAATTTTTCCGACTTTTGGTAGTACCTAAAGGTCGGTTGTTATAGTCATTAGAATGCTTATGTGTTGAGGATGTAAGATTGTGAAGAGCAAAATGTAGGGTTTTCAATCACACCACTGAGTTAAAAGCCCTGTGATTTATATGGATTAATTGTTACATTTTGAAACACATTGTTACATTCGGCGCATTATGCTGATCTCCAATAAGAAACTCACCCGCTGAAATTGGAATCTAATCTTCTAAGAATGAAAGACAGTCTCAGTGATGAGGTCGTACGAGTTTCAGATCAACATTGACGTGCTACAAGGTAAAGCCATAGCCAATAAGGGATAGCCACCTCTTGCCTAACAGCCGATAAGTTGGAAGTAGGCACACTTTACTCCGCTTAGCTAACGTTCACTGTGGGTGCAAAAGTGTGATCTGTTTTAAATTAATGAATTCACGCAGTAATTACATGGTATTGAAGCGAGAAAGCCTAAACGCCCACCATTCATTGACATAGATAATAAATGCCGCCCTGATGGTGAGGAGGTGTTAAAAGCTGTTGGCTAAGCTTTCAATATTACCAACAGCTTGGAGGTAGGATTCTATTCCGGAGCTTTAAAAGACATATTCAAGTTAAACAGATAGTTTGCCGTCTTAAACATTGGGTCGCTATCTTGCTTTTGTTCATGCTTGGGATTGGTTTCAAACACACCTTCCCATGTCATATTCTTATCCTCATCACACGTTACTTTTCGCGCCATAACTATCTGATTGGGCGGAATAGCGTTACAAGCAATTTCCATTTGTGTGTAAGCATTGGGTAAAGCGGCATGCTTCCCTTTCTTGTAGAGTTCTTCTACCACATCGACCGATTTATCGTCGGTGTATAGAGCATAAACGTACCCACCATACAAAGATGCATACTTCATCGCTATCGTAATATCTTTTGAAGTTGAAATACCCCCTATCATCTGCCCTCCATCTTGGATCTGAATCCCCCCTTTAAAGCGCGGCTTGAAGCCCACGGAAAAGATGGTTGAAGGGGGACGAGTATCAGCTCTATAGACTATACGCATACGCTGTTTGTCTCCTTGTTGCGAATGATTTAAGCGGTGTAAAAGGTCTGTCAGCACTTCTAGCTGAGTTAACCAACAACCCGCCAATAAGAAACAAGTTTAATATACACTAACTTGCTATTCCAAGTATCTCTGAGTTATCTAGCACTGTTTCTATCACAAAGCTAGGTAACAACAAACAGATGTTGTTTTGATTCAATAACTTTCAATTACCACGATGGCACAAGTTGGAAGTTCTTATTAGCCGATATAGGACAAACAAGATAAAGGAGATGTACATACGGAAAGCAGCATTTCACCTATGCTTATAAAAAACAATAATAAGTGTCGATATGAAATTCTGCATTCTGCTTACTCTACTATTACTCCCTTTCTCATCTAACGCATCCATCACTGAGCCAGATCAACTGGATTACTTTTCCATGATTATGGGGCTATTTGGTGGCTTGGCAATGTTTCTGTATGGCATGGAAAAAATGTCTGATGCCTTAAAAAGAACCGCAGGCAGTCGTATGAAGCAGGTTCTTGGTACATTGACTACAAATCGAATGAGTTCCGTTGCAACTGGTGCCGGACTGACTGCCGTTATTCAATCATCCTCAGTAACAACCGTGTTGGTCGTCGGCTTTGTCAGTGCTGGTTTGATGTCCTTAAACCAAGCAGTTGGCGTAATTATGGGCGCAAATATCGGTACCACCGTCACTGCTCAGATTATTGCATTTAAAGTCACCAAAGCAGCCATGGCAATGATCGCGATTGGTTTTGCAATAGAAATGACCTCCAAACGACAACAGAACAAAAACTACGGCAATATTATTTTTGGACTGGGATTACTATTTTTGGGTATGAACCTGATGAGTGAAGCCATGTCTCCCCTGCGGGTTTTTCAGCCCTTTATCGACTTTATGGCAAGAATGGACAACCCAATTTTTGCGATTTTACTGGCCGCTTCGTTCACTGCCTTAGTCCAGTCATCGTCGGCGACCACAGGTATTGTCATAGTCCTTGCGAGCCAAGGCTTTATTACGCTTGAATCTGGCATCGCAATGTCGATGGGAGCCAATATCGGTACATGTGTAACAGCACTACTAGCAGCTATTGGTAAAAGCACAGAAGCAAAGCAAACTTCTGCTATTCATCTTTTATTTAACCTTATCGGCGTTGTTATTTGGCTACCTGTAATCAGTCTTATCGCGTTCGCGGCTACCTCCATATCCCCCAGCCACCTTGATTTGGATGGTATAGAGCGCCTTGCCGCAGAGACACCGCGTCAGATAGCTAATGCAAATACCATGTTTAATATCGCTAATACACTAATCATGCTCCCATTTAGCGCCTTATTTGTTGCCGCTGTTAAAAAGCTAGTGCCGCACCACACTGCAAAAAAGGAACACAAAAAAATCCAGCTTAAGTACATAAAAAAGGAATACTTAGCAACGCCTGATATCGCCCTAGAGCAAGCACACTTAGAAATTGGTCGACTTGGCCGTCGCGTGACCAATATGGTTAATCGTCTTCCTCCTTTGGCAGACCAACCTAAAGATGAAAACGACAAAAAAGCTGTTAGGCAAACACTACGCGAGATTGAAAAAGTAGAGGATGAAGTAGATATCTTGCACGCCAAGATCCTTTCTTACTTGGGTAAGTTACGCCAATCTCCACTTAGTCAGAATGAAAGTCGCAATCAAATCAAGTTAGTCAGCATCACAGACCAATTGGAAAGTATTGCTGATCTCGTGGTCAACAACATGCTACCTCTTTGCTATAAGGCATTAGATGCCAACATTCAAGCCAGCCCTGAAATGCGCGATACACTTGATCGTACCCATTCGAGAGTCAATCAAGCACTCCTCGATAGCGTCAATGCGATACGCCGAGAAGACACCCAGCTCGCCGAGAGTGTGCTCAACGCTAAACGTGAAATTAATGTACTTCTTGAATCGATTCTCGAACTTCAAGCACAAAGACTCTCTCAAGCTACGGAGAAAAGGTTGGACATTTTCCGTGTACAAATGGAGTGGGTAGAAGCACTAAAACGCATTTACACTTTGAGCAAACGTATTGCCAAATTACAGTTGAGAAAGTAACACCATCTGTCTTCAGTGATAATATTCGTTTAAACCTTGTCAGCTCATAGATATGGGTAAGATTTGCGTTGTCAGCTTGCGAATATGCCGGAGCAATCAACCCTTCTCGTCACGTATACTTAGGGATTTACCAGCGCTAATGAGTCTGGCTTGTCGTTGCATATACTCTATAAACACAGGGATCTTTTTGGCGACATGTTTTCTAGACGCGTAGAATGCATACAACACAAGATCTTCAGGTTCGTATTCTAGATCGACAACTTCAAGCGCTCCAGATTCGATCTCGCTCGTACAAGATTCTTCAGCGAGTATCGCGAAACCCAACCCCGACAACGCCCCTGCTCTAGCGAGGTTGCCACTATTTACCTTAAATGATGATTGGACTTTTTGCGTTAACAAGTCACCGTCACCCTTTTTGAAAGTCCAAGGCGTCCCGTTGAGAGCCGACAAACTACTGATACATGGCACATGTTTTAAGTCTGTGATTTTGTTAGGCCTCGTGTAGCTCTGTAACAGCTTCGGCGAAGCAACAACGACACTTGACCAACGTTTGATTTCCTTCGCTATCCAGCTGCTGTCTGCAAGCTTTCCTCGATTAAAAGTTAACACTATATCAAAGCCATCAAGCAAATCTTCTTTTGGGCTGACGCTCGTGTCGCAACAAAGTGAAATAGCCGGATGCTCTGCACAAAACGATGCCACCACCTGGGATAAAATTGGTGAATCTGGCATTAATACTCTCAGTTCCCCCATCACATCATTAGACGTTTGCATAACCTCGAATAAAGCATCGTTCAACTTCTCCAAGAGTGGTTGAGTTCGTAGGTAGAGAGCTTCTCCCGCTTCGGTAGGAAAACTTCGACGTGTCGTTCGATCAAACAATCGAGTGGCGAGCTTTTCCTCAAGCAAAGCAATATGGCGGCTGACATTTGATGTTGGTAAGTCCAAAAACTCAGCAGCTTTTTTGAAACTATTGCTCTCATATACACAGTGAAAGCTCTTTAGCCATTTCTGATCAATATCCCCAAACACCATCAATCCCAATTTGTTGGATTTACAATCCCAAATAAGCCACTTTATTACCATATTTGGGCTTATACAATACGAGTTTGATTAATACTTAATAAGATGGGTTATGAATTGGTTAGATAAGCTGCTCGATAAGAAACGCATTATCGGTGCGCAAAAAGCATCGATACCAGAAGGTGTTTGGGAAAAGTGCCCTGAGTGCGAACAGATTCTCTACCACTTAGCGCTAGAATCTAATTTGGACGTCTGCCCTAAGTGTCATCATCACATGAGGATGAGCGCCCGACGAAGATTAGAAACATTTCTAGATAATGGGAGCAGCACTGAAATTGGAGTTGAACTAGAACCGAAAGACATACTCAGTTTTAAAGATCGAAAGCGCTACAAAGAACGTCTCGACCTTGCGCAAAGAGAGACGGGAGAAAAAGATTCGTTGATCGCGATGAAAGGCACTCTTGTTGGTTTGCCGGTTGTTGCCTGTGCTTTCGAGTTTAATTTTATGGCTGGCTCAATGGGCTGCGTAACGGGAGCACGCTTCGTTCGCGCTATTGAGGAGGCAATCAATGCCCACTGTGGACTCGTGTGTTTTTCCGCTTGCGGAGGCGCTAGAATGCAAGAATCTTTGATGGCTTTACTGCAAATGTCCAAAACAAGTGCCGCATTAGATCGCTTAGCCCAAAAGGGGCTACCTTATATTTCTGTCCTCACTGATCAAACTTTCGGTGGTGTTTCCGCCAGCCTAGCGATGCTGGGCGATATTAATATCGGCGAACCAAATGCCAGAATCGGTTTTGCTGGTCGTCGTGTCATTGAGCAAACGGTTCGAGAGAAACTGCCTGAAGGCTTTCAACGTAGTGAGTTTCTTCTAGAGCACGGTGCTCTAGATATGATTGTTGATAGACGAGAAATGCGTGAGAAAATAGCAGGACTGCTTGCCAAGATGACCTATAATCCAGCCCGCGAAAAATTCTCTTAACTTCGTAATTGATAAAGTTCCCACAGCGCTAGTTATGCTATAACTAGCGCTATTCAAAACGGCTATGATGAACAGCTGTAATGAGACACACCACCAGCGGCAAAATACTCCATCGGTCTGAGCTGATAGTATTTTGCTTCAACCTCTTCAGATTGCTCATCATACGGGTTAGCCAGAATGCTTTGCAGTTCTTGGATTAGGCTAAAGTCCCCTTTCTGCGCTTGTTCATAAGCCGGAACAATCAACCACTCTCGCCAAGTATACTTAGGGTTCACCTGTTTCATTTGGCGCGAAACATCCTCAAGGCTTTTCTCCCCAGCCGAGCTCAGTAACTCTCGCCAAGATTTAAGCCACTGATTCCACGCCAGTTCTAACTCCTCGCTTAATTGCGCATAGAAGCATGCAGATAAGTCAGACACCTCTGTTGGGATCTTAGAAAGTTCGCGGAAGAAGATAGTGTAGTCAACATGGCTTTTGATCATCAAAGCGAGCAGTTGGTTAAATAGATCGCTGTTTAGTGCCTCTAAACCGAGCTTAGATGCCCACATACGGCTCGCTTTCGCCTGCATAACTGAAGAAAAACCTTCAACAATTTGTTCCAGCTTTTCTAACGCATCCGGTTGCGATTGCATTAGAGGTTTCAAGGCACCACAGAATGTCTCGAAGTTCTTCTCGGCGGCCTGAGATTGGTTAAGAAAGGCGAAATGACGACCACCACCAGTCCAAGGTTGGAAAAATGGTTCAAAGTACTCGCAGAATCCGAAAGGCCCATAGTCTAGGGTAAATCCGCCCACTGAGCAGTTATCACTATTAAAATTACCCTGACAGTAACCGACACGTAACCAGTTAGCGATTAGAGAAGTAAGCCTGTCTCTAAACTCAGTCGCTAGAATCAGTATTTTTTCAGCCAATGGTAAGCTGGAGTCAATTTGCTGTTTGTACTCTCTTTCGATGATATGCAACACCATCATCTCTAGCTCAACCAACGCGTTCGGATGCTCGTTCACACGTGCTCTGCGGCTAAATAGCTCTAGTTGCCCTACCCGCAAAAATGAAGGCGCAACCCGAGTCGAGATAGCAACCGGATTAGCGATCATAATATCTGGATTCTCTGACCGTGAACCTTCACTGTACCAAGGGCGATCAACCGTTTCCGTTTGTGAAGCAAATAGGCTCAATGAACGTGATGTTGGGATCCCTAAAGCATTCATATACTCTTGCGCTAAAAACTCGCGAACGCTTGAACGCAATACCGCTCTACCATCAGCTCCGCGGCAATACGGTGTTGGGCCGCCACCTTTGAGCTGCATTTCCCAACGCTTGCCGTTCAATACCCCTTCGAAAACCGATACAGCGCGACCATCACCATAACCGTTCCCCGTTTTGAAAGGACACTGATCGATATATTCATTGCCAAATATGGAAAGCGCATAACCCGTCGCCCACCCTATCGTTCTCATCGGTGCAGGCACGTTAGTCACGTCTCCAGAGAACAGTTGTTTGAACGCTTCTGTTTTAGCTAAACGATCATCAAGACCTAGCTCACGAAACAACTTTTGGTTGTGAGCAATGTAAACAGGATCTGCAATTGGCGTGGGCATCACTGGTACATAATGCCCAGAGAACACTTGTCTCGGATAAAAGTCTAGGCCATCTTCCGTTGCATCAGGATCAGGAACAAGCGAATTCAACAACGAATAATCTGCGGCTTTCGCAAGGTCATTCAGTTCAAGAATGCGTGCAGAAGTTTCTGTACCTGCTTTATTACTCATTGCGCTACTACTCCATGTATTTTAAAGACCAAAAGTGGTCATACGTCCATCACTAGCAAAAAGTATCAACGCTAGTTCAAGGTTTTATCGAAAAGCCATCGCCCCTTTACCTACACCTTCATAAGCGATAACTTGTAATGATTGACCTTCTGCAACCGTTGGTTTTACTTCATCAGCAATGTAACCCGCTAATAGCTCAACCGTTGTATCCGTTGGCAGAATTTCAGTTTCACTTTTGGCGATGGCAAGCTCAAACTCACCCTGCGGCGCTGTGTATCGGAAACCATAATGGCTTTCGTCGGAAATTGCCTTAGCACCTTCGCTTAGATTCAGCGTTGAAACAGAAACCTGGTCTTCCTTTGAACCTAAATAGATATCTTCCCAGCGTTTGGCAAAAGCCACTTCTTTGTCGTTGTCTCGCTCCCCATCGACAATAATTTCGATTGGTGAACGGTGTCCGTGTGCGATACGTTGGCAGTTACCATCGTGCTTTTTCAAACCATGCGTGTAATGGTAGAAGGCACCTGCAATATTCTCATGACGCAGGGTAATTTCCAGCCCTGTCACATTGCTAGGCAGGTTGTTTCGCAGAATCTGGTATACGTGTTTAGTAATGCTCTCGATGGTGACGGCTTCAGCATCAATCAAGCAATACGCTTCATTCGGGCAGTTTAGGTGGATACTCTTCTCACCACGCAGAACGTCAAGTGTGGAGTAACCCGATTTACTTGGTTTGTAAACGATAGCCGCGTTTTGCACTGGGATAAGCAAACGATGATCGACAAACTCATCAACGAGTTGTTTGATTTGCTTCTTCACCCTACCGAAATCCAACACCATACTCATTTCATTAAGCTCACCAGACATGATGACATCGACTATCCAGCTGTCTCCGACGACTCCTCTCTGTTCACAGATGTATGAAGAATCGATAACGGTGAGATCTCTTACAAATAGGTTCAAGTTGAACTCCTTACTGCTTTAATGAGATACGGGAGGCTGATTATCATGTCAGCAGGCACTTCGTCTCATTGTTTAGGGTGAATAAAATGGAGTGGCAGAATGTATCAACGACTATATAAAGTCCACCTTTTTCATTGCTACCTATTAAGAAAAGAACAAAGTCTATACAGTTGCCACTGTAACTAGCCCAAGATACGGCAAATAGCCATAAATTGGGCATGGAAAACAGCGTATGAATGCAAGAAACGAAACTGAGTTTAGGCCTTAAAAATCCCAATCTTCGTCTTCAGTAGCGACAGCTTTGCCTATAACGTAAGACGAGCCAGAACCGGAGAAGAAGTCATGGTTCTCGTCTGCATTTGGCGACAACGCTGCCATAATGGCAGGATTAACCTGACATAACTCATCAGGGAATAGAGGTTCAAATCCAAGGTTCATCAAAGCCTTATTCGCGTTGTAGTGTAGAAAGTGTTTTACATCTTCTGTTAAACCGACTTGGTCATACAGTGACTCTGTATACTGGCTTTCAATTTCGTACAAAGAGAACATTAAGGAGTAGGCTTCGTCTTTGACCTTAGCTTGCTCTTGTTCCGTCAGTTCGTTAAACGCTAACTGGAACTTATAACCTATGTAGTAACCGTGAATGGCTTCGTCACGAATGATCAGGCGAATCAAATCTGCTGTATTGGTCAACTTTGCTCGGCTCGACCAGTGCATCGGTAGATAAAAACCGGAGTAGAACAAAAAGCTCTCAAGAAATACACTCGCCACTTTTTTCTTAAGTGGATCGCCTTCAGCCAGATAGTCTTCAAGCACTAATTGAGCTTTCTTTTGCAGTAACGGATTCTCTTCAGCCCAACGAAATGCTTCGTCGATCTGTGGTGTAGTGCACAAGGTCGAGAAGACCGACGAATAGCTGCGAGCATGCACAGCTTCCATAAAGGCAATATTCGTTAGCACAGCTTCTTCATGGGGCGTTCTGGCATCTGCCATTAATGCTGGGGCGCCCACCGTATTCTGAATCGTATCGAGCAAGGTTAGGCCAGTAAAAATTCGAATGGTTAATGTCTGCTCTTCTTCAGTCAGTTGTTTCCACGTCTGAATATCATTGGATAAAGGCACCTTTTCTGGAAGCCAAAAGTTAACCGTTAATCGGTTCCATATTTCAAGGTCTTTATCATCTTGCATTCGGTTCCAGTTGATAGCGCGAACCGGTTCAGCGTATGTAGTACTCATGGTTGTTCCTTGTTTACAGAGAGCAAGAGACGCAGCCTTCAATTTGCGTACCTTCGAGCGCTTTTTGGCGCATACGTATGTAATAAAGCGTTTTGATCTTCTTCGTCCACGCATAAATTTGCGCTTTATTGATATCACGAGTCGTGACTTCATCACTGAAGAAGAGCGTCAAAGATAAGCCCTGATCGACATGCTCTGTTGCTGCAGCGTAAACATCAATAATGGCTTTAGGACCAATCTCATAAGCATCTTTGAAGTACTCGAGGTTTTGGTTATTGAGGTATGGTGCCGGGAAGTAAACGCGCCCAATCTTGCCCTCTTTACGAATCTCAACTTTCGCTGTCACCGGGTGAATAGAAGCCGTCGCATCGTTGAT
Organism: Vibrio sp. R10-SG3-ISO10; assembly: GCF_059834185.1. Lineage (NCBI taxonomy): Bacteria > Pseudomonadati > Pseudomonadota > Gammaproteobacteria > Vibrionales > Vibrionaceae > Vibrio > Vibrio sp. R10-SG3-ISO10. Next base: position 18,777 of record NZ_JCBDHG010000006.1, on the reverse strand, counting down.
GTAACTGATTGACCCTGTTGGTGGAATCGCTTGAAGGTTGCGATTGTACAATCCAAACTCAACAACCTTGGCCTGCAGTTGTTGCCATTCTTCAACGGTAGGCACGCGCATATCGAGTCGCCCAAACATCTCTCTGACGGTATCCGTCTTAGGCGAATAGTCTTTCTGCACATACTTGGTGAAAAACTCACCGTTAGCGTATTGAGATTGTTCAAAGCCAACAAATACTTGCTGTTTCTCTTGAGCCAATTTGTTTGAAGCCGTTAAACAGTGGAACAAAGTGGCGGCGAAGTAAGCACTGGTAAAGTCGATCGCCTCTTCGCTGTCATAATGAATCTGCTCTCTAGCTAGAAATCCGTGCAGGTTCATCTGACCTAAACCGATAGCATGACTTTCATCATTCCCTTTGCGTATCGACGGCACACTGTCTATCGCACTCATTTCAGAAACGGCATTGAGTGCCCGAATTGAAACCTCTACCGTATGAGCTAATTGCCCACCATCTAGAGCTTTAGCAATATTAACCGAACCTAAGTTGCAGGAGATGTCCCGCCCTAAATGCTGGTAGCTCAAATCATCATTAAAGTAAGAAGCCTCGTTAACTTGCAAAATCTCGGAACAAAGATTCGACATGTTAATGCGTCCCTCAATCGGGTTGGCAGCGTTTACCGTATCCTCAAACATGATGTAAGGATAACCAGATTCGAACTGAATTTCGGCCAGCGTTTGGAATAAGCCTCGCGCAGGAATTTTGCTCTTGCGAATGCGTGGATCGTCGACCATTTCATGGTATTTCTCGCTCACGCTGATTTCAGAGAAAGGCATACCATAGACTCGCTCGACATCATGTGGTGAGAACAAATACATATCTTTGTTCTGTTTAGCTAACTCCAGAGTAATATCCGGGATCACAACGCCTAGACTTAGTGTTTTGATACGGATTTTCTCGTCTGCGTTTTCTCTTTTGGTGTCCAGAAACTGCATAATGTCAGGATGGTGCACATTCAAATACACCGCTCCGGCACCTTGGCGAGCCCCGAGTTGATTCGCATAAGAGAAGCTATCTTCTAGCAACTTCATAACAGGCACAACACCGGAACTTTGATTAAGAATGCCTTTGATCGGTGCCCCTTGCTCGCGCAGGTTACTTAATAACAGTGCAACGCCTCCCCCTCGGCGGGACAGTTGTAATGAAGAGTTAATCGCCCTACCGATGCTCTCCATATTGTCTTCGATGCGCAGCAAAAAGCAGGAAATCAGTTCGCCACGACTCTTCTTACCCGAATTGATAAAAGTAGGAGTCGCTGGCTGAAAACGCTGAGAAATGATCTCTTGCATGAGATCGAGAGCGAATTCTTTATCTCCCCGAGCAAGTGTCAGCGCCGTCATCACAACACGATCTTCAAAACGCTCTAAATAACGTTTTCCATCGCGCGTTTTCAGTGCATAAGAAGTAAAGAATTTGTAGGCACCAAGAAATGTTCTGAAACGGAACTTAACTTGATAAGCGCGATCCCATATTTGCTGCAAAAACTCTCTATCGTATTGTTGTAAGACTTCTTTTTCGTAATATCCCTCATTGACGAGGTAATCCAGCTTTTCACCTAGATTGTGAAAAAAGACTGTGTTCTGGTTGACGTGCTGTAAGAAGAATTGTCGAGCGGCCTGTCGGTCGGCATCAAACTGAATACCGCCTTGATCATCAAGTAAATTAAGCATGGCATTGAGCGCGTGGTAGTCCAACGGCTCGGTGCTGAATTGGTTATCCATGGTGTTTCCAAAATTGTTCTAATCCCTGCTGCACGGCTTGGACATCGTGCTGGGTTCCCGAAAGTTCGAAGCGATAAAGCACTGGGACATGGCATTTATTCGCAATTATTTTTCCAGCCTGAGCAAACAACTCACCAAAATTTCGATTACCAGAAGCAATGACACCCTTTAGGTGAGCACGGTTTTCCGCTTGATTGAGTACTTTGATCACCGATTTTGGTACGGCACCACGCCCTTTCCCGTCAGCATATGTCGGGCAGATAAGAACATAAGGCCGACCGATAAGCAGCGTGGGTTCGTCTTCGCTGATAGGAAGTCGAATCGCTTCAACATCTAACCTCTCAACAAATCTCTGGGTATTACCCGAAGCGCTGGAATAATAAACAATCATTACGCGATCTGGCTGATCATATCTGGGCGAAAACCAGACCAATGACGTTCACCTGCTACGACGACAGGCGCCTGCCTATAGCCCATGGATTGCACCGACTCCATCGCTGAGTCATCTAATGTTAGGTCTACAACTCTATGAGCAATACCCTTCGCTTGTAGTGCTCGAACCGTTGCGGTGCACTGAACGCACTGGGGCTTAGAGTATACGATGATATCCATATTTGATTACCTTTTGTTAAATTTTGTAATGATAACCATTATCAATTACATCCATATATAGTATTGCTAGATCTTACTTTGTCAATATGTAGTACAGATTAGCATTCTCCACAATAAATTCATGGTTGATAATGAAATGATAATCAATATCATTCTCGTAAATTTAAGAACAAAAGGAACTTTGTAATGAGTATTCCAAGTTCAAATTCTACTCAAATATCTATTCATGACATGGAGTGGCAAGGTGTCACGCTGACCGAAAACGCAGCCAAAAGAGTTGCGCTTTTGACGCAAGATGGGCATCACTTTTACCTCAGCGTTAGGCCGTCTGGATGCACTGGTTTTGCCTATGAAGTGAAGTTGGTAGAAGAGATTTCTAGTGAAGATTTGAGATTTGAGTCACATGACACGCCTTTTTATGTATCTCTGTCCGCGATGCCAATGCTAGACGGCACAGAACTCGATTTTGTCCGTCAGGGCTTAAACAGCACTTTTGTTTACAACAACCCCAACGTAAAAAATCTTTGCGGATGCGGTGAAAGTTTTGGAGTTTAATCATGTGTGCAGTTGAGACACAGCCTGAAGTAGAAGAACTCTTCCAAAGCCGTCACTATAAGGAAGGTTTCTATACACAGCTTTCCTCCGACACGCTATCAAAGGGGATAAACGAACAAGTTGTTAAAGCTATTTCAGCCAAACGCAATGAGCCAGATTGGATGCTTCAGTTTAGGCTAGATGCCTTTAGGAAATGGCAACAAATGGAGGAGCCGCACTGGCTCAAAGCTGACTACCCTAACCTCGATTATCAAGACTACAGCTATTACTCAGCACCAAGCTGCGGCAGCTGTGAATCTGACTGTAATGATGACGGACCAAATGAATACCTGACCAAAGAAGTTGAAACCGCATTCGAGCAGTTAGGTGTTCCAGTTCGTGAAGGGGCTGAAGTTGCAGTCGATGCCATTTTTGACTCTGTTTCAGTCACAACCACCTATAAGAACGAGCTAAAAGAGCTCGGAATTATCTTCTGTTCATTCAGTGAAGCAATTCAAGAACACCCGGAACTCGTCCAGCAATATTTGGGCACAGTCGTACCACCAGAAGATAACTTCTTTGCTGCATTGAACGCCGCTGTCGCCTCTGATGGTACCTTTGTTTACATTCCTAAAGGGGTACGTTCTCCGAGAGAGCTATCGACTTACTTTCGAATCAACCAAGCCAAAACAGGCCAATTCGAGCGTACCATTTTGATTGCCGATGAAGATGCGTATGTCAGCTACATTGAAGGCTGCTCTGCCCCAATGCGCGACACCTATCAGCTACACGCCGCAGTAGTAGAAGTAATTATCCATGCCCGAGCAGAAGTGAAATACTCAACAGTACAAAACTGGTTCTCTGGCAAAGAAGATAGCCAAGGTGGCATCTTAAACTTTGTCACTAAGCGAGCGGTTTGTGAAGGTCGACACAGCAAAATGTCATGGACTCAGTCCGAGACAGGTTCCGCTATCACTTGGAAATATCCAAGCGTCATTCTTAAGGGTGACTACTCCGTTGGTGAGTTCTTCTCAGTTGCTTTAACCAACGGGAGCCAACAAGCCGATACTGGTACCAAGATGATACATATTGGTAAGCATACCCGTTCAACTATCATCTCCAAAGGGATCTCTGCGGGTAAGAGCGAAAACAGTTACCGAGGCTTGGTAAAAATATTACCCACAGCAGAAGGCGCAAGAAACTTCACGCAATGTGATTCCATGTTAATTGGTACAGATTGTGGTGCTCACACCTTCCCTTACATCGAAGTAAAAAATCCATCAGCACAAGTTGAACACGAAGCCACGACATCAAGAATTGGTGAAGACCAGCTCTTTTACTGTGTGCAACGCGGCATCAGCGAAGATGACGCTATTTCAATGATCGTAAACGGATTTTGTAAAGACGTATTTTCAGAACTACCCCTTGAGTTTGCTGTTGAAGCACAGAAACTGCTTTCAATCAGCCTCGAACATAGCGTGGGATAATCCAATGTTAGAAATTAAAGATTTGCACGTCAGTGTAGAAGACAGCCCGATTCTAAAAGGCATTAGCCTGTCGGTAAAACCAGGCGAAGTACATGCCATTATGGGGCCAAACGGCTCGGGTAAAAGTACCCTTTCTTCTACACTCTCAGGTAAAGATGATTACCGAGTCGACTCCGGACAAATTGTCTTTAAAGACAAGGATCTGACTGAACTCGATCCGGAGGAACGCGCTGGCGAAGGGGTGTTCCTCGCGTTTCAATACCCAGTTGAAATACCTGGAGTAAGTAACAAGCTGTTTCTTAATACTGCCTTAAATGAAATCCGTGAGTATCGAGACCAACCTCCTCTAGACCGCTTCGATTTTGAAGATTTGCTAGAGGAAAAAGCGCAACTGCTGAAAATGCCAACAGACCTCCTTCAACGCTCGGTCAATGAAGGCTTCTCTGGAGGAGAGAAAAAGCGTAATGACATTTTGCAAATGGCAGTGCTCTCTCCCGACCTGTGTATTCTAGATGAAACTGATTCTGGCCTAGACATTGACGCTCTAAAGGCAGTCTCATCAGGTGTAAATGCCCTACAAGATGGCAAACGTGCTTTTATTCTAGTGACTCATTATCAGCGCATTCTTAACTACATTAAGCCCGACTATGTGCACGTTCTTTATAACGGAAAGATTGTCAAATCTGGCGATCATACTTTGGCACACGAACTAGAGGAGAAAGGCTATGGGTGGATTACTGGTGAAGAGTAACCAGCGCGGTTTTGATTCTTTGGCGCATCTAGTACAACCTCAAGAGTGGCAAAAAAAGCAGTTTGGTAAGGCCGTTGAATTAGGAATTCCTAGTTCAAAAGACGAGGCGTGGAAATATACTTCTCTCAATGATTTTAATGCCTTGCCACTCCAATTAGCGATGCTTCAATCGGCCGAGAATATCTCTTATGAAGGATTAAGCTTAGGATTAGACGCCTACCGACTCGTCTTCTTCGACGGACATTTCTCTGCAAGGTGCTCTGATTGGATACCTAAAGTTCGCGTCACTCCTCTCAACGTTCTGACTTCAGTGGAAACGTATGAGCTATCGCGATCAGTTCGCCCAGACGCATTCATTCATCTCAACGATGCCACCGCAACTGGCGGAGTCTTGATTGAAGTTGAGCCCAATACGCAAGTCAATAAACCGATCTACCTACTGCATATTAGCTCTGGTCAGAAAGGTGAAGTGTGCAGTTATCGTCATCACATAGAAATGGGACCACTTTCAGAGCTTGAGGTTATTGAGCATCACATATCGCTCGCTCAAGGTGGTGGAGTAACGCTGTCACGTTTAACCAACTACGTTGGAGAAGGTGCTTGTTTTCATCACACCAAGCTGATCGAAGAGTCACCTCAACAGCATCATTTTGGGCACAACGACATTCGCCTTCAGCGAGATGCAAAAGCTACCTCAACCTCGCTATTGCTTTCAGGTCTATTGCTAAGAACCCAAACCAGCAGTGAGCTTTGTGGAGACAATGGCGACATTGCCATGAACAGTATCTCGCTGCCTACCGATAAGCAAACCTTTGATACAAGGACTTACCTCAAGCACAACGCCCCTCACTGTCAAAGTGAACAAATGCACAAGATTATTGGTCGTGACCAATCCAACGCCGTATTTGACGGGATGATTTACGTCGATCCAACTGCATTGAAAACCGATGGCCAAATGGACACACATAGTTTATTGCTCAGCGACAAAGCACAAGTCAACTGCAAACCTCAACTTGAAATTTATGCTGACGATGTGAAATGTAGCCATGGTGCAACGACTGGTCAGTTAGACCCAAACCAAATCGCCTATATGAGAGCGAGAGGCATCAATCGCTTTAATGCCGAGCAAATGTTGATGTCCGCGTTCGTTCGCGAAGTGGCAGAAAAAATACGCCATCCTAGCTTGCGAAATTACGTTATCTCTCAGCTACACAACTCATTACATGGAGAAATCCGTCATGGTTGATTTGCGCTATCTTGAAAGCCCATGGGCAAGTGATTTTCCTGCTCTAACAACTGAAGTCTATGGAAAACCGCTCGTCTACTTAGATACCGCAGCCACAGCACAAACACCAAACTCTGTTATCGAGCGCATGACTCAATTCTATCAACGTGATTATGCCAGCGTGCACCGCGGAGCCCATTACTTAAGTGCTAAAGCAACGGAAGATATGGAGTTGGTACGCAAGCAAGTCGCAGATTTTTTACATGCAAAAGAGGCGAGCAATATTGTCTTCACTAAAGGGACAACCGAAGCGATTAACCTAGTGGCTAACAGCTACCTTAGACCTAAAGTGGATGCCGAAGACGAAATCATCGTCACAGAGATGGAGCATCACGCGAACTTGGTGCCATGGCAGCTTCTTTCTAACATCTGCGGCGTTAAAATTCGAGTCTGGGTAGTGAACAGCCAAGGTCATCTTGATCTATCTGAACTAAAGACCCTTTTGAATCGCAAAACTCGCTTGGTTGCGATTAGCCATGTATCAAATGTCTTAGGCCAGATTAACCCGATTAAAGAGGTGGTCAAACTGGCACATAAAGCGAACGTACCTGTGCTTGTTGATGGCGCTCAAGCGGTTATGCACCAACAAGTCGATGTGACTGCCCTTGATTGTGATTTTTATGCTTTCTCAGCTCACAAACTTTACGGCCCTACAGGGACTGGTGTTTTATACGCAAAATCAAAGCACCTTGACTGCATGGCCCCTTGGGAAGGCGGTGGTGCAATGATCGATCAAGTAACCTTGCCTCTTGGGACATCTTATGGTCAAGCTCCATGGAAGTTTGAGGCAGGAACGCCCAATATCGCAGGTATATTAGGCTTAGGCGCTGCCATTGAATACGTAGACAGTATTGGCTTAGATAATATTGCTGTCTATGAAGCGCAATTGATGCAGTACATGGAGCATTCCTTATCACGAGTTACCGGCATCGAGATCTACGGAGACACAAATAATCGTTCAGGGTTAGTTTCTTTTAACCTCAATGGGCTTCATTCATTTGACGTTGGTGCCTTCTTAGATAGATATGGCATTGCCATTCGCACCGGACACCATTGCGCGATGCCATTAATCAAACGACTTGGGCAATCTTCTGTATGTCGTGCATCTATCGGTATGTACAGTCAACCCCATGATATCGACCAGCTCTGCCAAGCTCTGCGTCGAATCAACCAATTGCTAAGGTGATTAATATGATGACACCTGAAAAAGTGATCCGAAACTTTAACCGCTGCGTAGATTGGGAAGAGCGTTACTTGTACCTTATCGAACTTGGTGAACGACTAGATGAATATCCCGCTGAAAAGCAAGACGACGACCATTTAGTAGCAGGGTGTCAAAGCCAAGTTTGGGTGTGTAGCAAGTTAGATGAACACAGAAAAATTGCTCTTAATGCGACCAGTGATTCTTCTATTGTTAAAGGTGTCCTGTCACTGGTCTTAGTGGCTTATAACAACCAAAGCGCTGAGGATGTTCTTTGTTTTGATATTCACAACTGGTTCGAACAACTTGATATCAAATCGCATCTGACTCCAGGGCGAACTCAGGGTTTAGAGGCGATTGTAAAATCCGTTCGTAATCTAGCTTTCATTTACCAACAAGGTGTGCCAACTCTTTGAAGTTAAACCAGATCTGTAGACATTTATTTAAAGAATCGCACACTTTTTCGATCGACAATTGATGATAATAAGAGCTATTTGAGAAAAGGTCGGATGTAAACAAAACATAATATAATGGAGAATCTAAATATGTCTTTTCGTATACTTACTGCAGCCCTAGCCCTTGCGACTTTAAGTTTTGGAGCTCAAGCCAATAGCGAGTGTGAAGTATCTGTTGATGCCAACGATATGATGCAGTTTTCAACAAGCACTCTTAGTGTTCCAGCAACATGTAAAGAGGTTAAGTTGACACTCAACCATACGGGTAAATTGCCAGCTCAATCAATGGGCCATAACGTCGTTATCACCGACACTGCTGCACTTCAAGCAGTTGGTACGGAAGGTATGTCTGCTGGAGCAAGCAACGACTATGTTAAGCCAAACGACGAGCGTGTCTATGCCCATACAAAAGTCATCGGTGGTGGCGAGTCAACAACCATTACCTTTAGCACAGAAAGAATGAAAGCTGGTGGAGACTACTCATTCTTCTGTTCTTTCCCTGGCCACTGGGCAATCATGAAGGGTAAATTCGAATTTAAGTAAATCTCTACTCAAGCTTTGTTAGAACATTTCGCTTAGCTAACTGTAATATGGAAAAAGCTGGGAGTACTTCTCCCAGCTTTATTTTTTAGTTAACTCAGTTTGAAGTTGGCTACCTGACGCTTAAGATCGTCGTTAGTATCATTGAGCCTTTCTGCTGCCTGTACCGTTTCTTGTCCGCTATCGACAAGTGACTCGACAATATCCCTTATGGACAACATGTTTCTGCTTAGCTCTTCAGCCACGGTACTCTGCTCTTCTGTTGCGGCGGCTATCTGAGTACTCACATCATCAATTTCTTTGACCGAGTCACTCATCATAGAGAGGCTTTGAGAAACGTCTGACGTTTTATCTGCCGTTTCTTGGCATTGGTTCTTAGTCGCGTCCATTGCAGTAACAACACTCTCCGTTCCACTTAGGAGCTGACTGAGCATATCCGAGATTTCCATCGTGCTGTTCTGAGTTCTTGCTGCAAGCGCCCTAACCTCATCCGCCACCACGGCGAACCCACGCCCTTGCTCCCCAGCTCTAGCAGCCTCGATTGCGGCATTTAAGGCAAGTAAATTTGTTTGCTCTGAAATTTCACCAATAACATTGAGCACATTGCTGATTTTGTTTGCGTCTTGATTCATGCGCATGATGCTGTTGGACATCTCATCAACCTCTGAAACGAGTGCACTTACCGTATCAACCGCATTATTTACTATTTTCAAAGACGATATGGCTTCTTTACTGGCTTCATCAGTAATACGATTTGACTGATTAACGTTCTCTGCCACATTTCGCGCACTCTCACTCATTTCTGTAATCGCGGTAACGACCTGCTCAGTCTCTTTCGAATGAGAGATGAGCTTGGACTCGTTACTTCTCGCTGTAGAACCAAGCTGCTCGACACTTACAGAGATGTTTTCACTCGCATGAGAAATATGAAGCATCATTTGTTGCAGGTTTTCTACAAACTTATTGAATCCCGCACTGATTTGCGCCAAGTCATCATCGCCATTAACATCCAATCTTTGAGTCAAATCACCATTACCATGAGAAAGATCGAGAACCGCTGATTTGAGCTTCAGTAACGGACGATATGCGTAACGGAGAATGAGGAAAATAGCGCCACAGCTTATGAGGAGTAATAGTCCACCAGTGGCGAAAGATTCGTACATAGCGCTGTAAACATCGGTCAGGGCAGATTCCTGATCGACAAACACCATTAACGTCCAGTACATGCCTGAAGCTAGATTCACTCGCTCAAAGTAGCCGTCAAACTGAATACCTAAATATGGAAAAGTTAAATGTCCTGACTGCTCGGCAAAGAACATCTGCTCCATTTCCTGAAAGTTCGGACTAATTTGAGATGGCGTTCGCCCAATATCATTAGGATCATCACTGGCAAAAAAGACTGCATTTCTATCGGTGAGCGTTGCCGCTCCACCAGCAAACCGCATGTTACTTACTGCCGTTACAACATCACCTAACTGGACGTCCCCCAGAAGAACTCCAATAAACTGACCACTCTCAACCACTGGCATGGTTACGCTCACCACTTTTTGCTTAGTGACTTGATCTTGGTAGATATCGGTTAGTGAAACACCAGAAGCATTCTTTGCGGCTCGGTACCAGTCTCGGGTGCGAAAATCAAACTTGGTCCCATCTAATGACATATAAGTGCGTCCATCATCATAAGTCATAATGACGTTTGAAATAGAGCTGCTCTCTGCCAGTAAAGTAACAAGGTGTTGGTTTTCCGTGTCACTAAGCCGGGAATTAAAGCTCTTGGCACCTTGAGCAATGGCATTTGTTTTGAATTGCATCATTTGCTCGAGTTCTGATACGTGAAAACTCAGTTTGTCTGATGTTTTAGAAACAAGGCCGCCAATCATCTTGTCTCTCATCGCTAAGATGTTCAGCGTACCTAATACGATCAATGACACAGCAACCAAAGTGCCAACGCCAATGTAAATCCTTGATTTAAAGCCTAAGTTCATCATAAACCTCACTTGCTAAGCGAGCTAACATGGAATTATGAATGACATTCGGTTGTTTTAGTTGTTATGTAGCGGCGCCATATTGTTATTGTATGCGCGCAATCAACCCATCACCCAGCCAACGATAACTTTCCTGCACAGTATGCAACTGAGTTATCAATAGAACATCTAGTTGCAGATGAGTGAATTTTCAATATTTAACTAGCGAAATGTATAAATAATCATTCTTATTTACCACTCGCTCATTTATATGCTGAATATATGAGATCTCATAGATACTTTTAGATCTATAAATATAGAGCCCCTACTCAGTGTCTATATTCACCTATACACGAGTTTTCGTGTTGGCTAGGTAGCGAAAAACACTCTCGCTGCTTGTTCCTGATACTAAGTACTTAAATCTTGGAGCAAAATTATGAGTAACGATAACAATATAAACTATGGACCGAAGCGAACACCTTGGGTTGAGCAAGTTCCAGAGTTCGCTGTAGGTAAAATAACCGCACCTTCTGCTGATCCCATTGAGGTATACGCAGAACGAAACTATGACTTTCACTATACCGAACAGGCAATTAATGGCTTTGACGTCGAATTACCACCGACAGGACAAAACTGCGGTGAGCAAAACAATGTCTATGAACAGATACAAGCCTATGTCGATTCACAGAAAGAGAGGTTTTTAGGCTATCAGACGGAAGAGAATATTAGCTATAAAAACCGCTTAGCGCCTTTTCTTAACGTCAGCTTAAACAATGTTGGAGACCCATTCGTCAATGGCAACTATACGATCAACTCTAAGTGCGTCGAGCGCTCTGTCCTTGATTACTACGCATCACTTTGGAACGCTCAGTGGCCATCGCAAGGCCCATACATAGATGAAGATGGCAACTTCCAAAAAGGAGTAGGCGAAAGCTATTGGGGCTATGTACTCACTATGGGCAGTACGGAAGGCAATTTATACGGCATGTTAAATGCCCGAGATTATCTCAGCGGAGTGATGCTGCTAGAAGAGGAAATACGCGCTGAAACCGACGATGGTGAAACAATTTCAAATTGCCAAGTGTATGCGCACCACCCTTCTCCACCAATCCACACTCCTCATGCATACACTCCGGTGGCGTTTTTCTCTGAAGACACTCACTACTCCATCGTCAAAGCAATGGCTGTAGAGAAAATAGAAACCTTTGGTGAACTTGGTAATCGGCTTTATCCTGATGAGAACCCAGTCAGTCCGGGGAAGCCTTGGCCCGCTGAAGTAGAATCAGAAGGACCAACTACTGCGCTTCCTGCTGGCTCTGGTGCAATAGACGTAGATAAACTAATCCAATACGTCACTTTCTTTGCTGAAAGAGGATACCCAATACTTCTAGTCCTTAATTGCGGAACAACATTTAAAGGCGCATACGATGATGTTTCGACAATTACCGCCAGGCTAAAACCAATCCTTGAAAGAAATGGACTATGGAAAAGAGAAGTACCTATCGATCCAGACGACCTAACTCATGGATATGAGACTCGGACTGGCTATTGGCTTCATATTGACGGAGCGCTTGGAGGAAGTTATGTCCCCTTCATAAAAATGGCGAAAGATTGTGATGAGTACCAATCGTTCTTTAAAGAGCATGGTGACTATACTGGTCCTAATTTCGACTTTACTAACCCAATGGTGCATTCAATTGTAACCAGTGGGCATAAATTTCCCGGAGCACCGTGGCCAACGGGTGTCTATATGACCAAGCAGCAGTATATGGTCTCTCCTCCGGATAACCCAGAATATATTGGTTCACCAGACACGACGTTTGCAGGCTCGCGAAATGGGCTATCGCCATTAGTGTTATGGGAATACTTCGCCCGCAATAGCTACAAAGAGCAAATCAGGCTGACAATGAAAGCTCAAGAAGTCGCCCAATACGCTCAGGAACAACTTGCGCTGGTTGCTGATTATTGGGCCGAAAAAGGATCACCTCTTCCTCAAGGGCTATGGTTGCAACGTACACCGCTTTCGTTGTCACTCATATTTTGCCAGCCGAACGAAGAAATTATCTTCCGCTATTCTTTGGCAAAAGAAAGCACCACAGTGACGACTTACGAGGACGGTAAGGAGATTGATCAAGTTCGACACTATGTTCACTTGTTTACGATGTGGGATGTCGATAAACAACTTATAGACAGTCTATGTGAAGACTTAAAGCAAGAAGGAGCATTTGATACTCGACTGTTTAAAAAGATCAAACATACGACTGTGCATAAACCGAGAGTGAAGAACGCTGTGAGGCAAATTCAGCTGCCACTTAAGGGGCGGTCCTTTCGTTAGAGAGCTAGAAGCATTGGAGTATTAGTAATATGCTTAGCTCACACAAAGTGAGCTAAGCTAAACAAAATCGTTCTCGTCGATTCCTTTAGTACATTAACGCCAAACTGAGCAGCTGTTAATCTATACATTTACAGGTAGATACTGACCTCAATCAGGTTTGAGTCAGGGTCGAGAAAGTAAACAGACTCAATCGCGCCTGTCGCTCCCGACTTCTCAACAGGCCCTTCAACGATGGTTACTTGCTCTGCTTTAAGATGATTGATGACCTCTTCTATTGTCCATGAAGAGATCAAACACAGATCTCCAGAGCCAGCCCTTGCCCTATTCCTTGGCTCTTGTCCAAGTAATTGAAAGTTAATTTTTTGGTTACCAAACTGTACGGCTTTACGCCCACCAGCAAAAGTAAGCTCCTTCATTAGCAGTACGCGCTGGTAAAACGCCACTGACGCGTCAATATCTGAAACTGTCAAAACGATATGGTCTATGTGGCTAATCATAAGGTCCCTCGATTATTAGACTACGACTTCCCCTCTCGCATATTGGAACTTGTTCAAGTAGGAGTCAAACCCGCCGAGTATTATTAATCCTGATTTAAACGCCGAATCAGTTTTGCTGGCGTTCCGCCATATAAGCAATCTGGTGGCACGTCACTGTTCACCACTGAATTTGCCGCTATTACCGAACGAGCTCCTATTGTTACTCCCTGATTAATCACGCAATTGCCACCAATCCAAACGTCGTCTTCAACGACAATCGGTTTGCAGTACGTTTCCCACTCTCTTCGCTTATTAAAATCCAACGAATGTGACGCTGTGTAAAACTGCGTGCTAGGGCCAACCAGTACGTTATCACCAATAGTAATTTTTGCCCCGTCTAGCATAACTACATTCATGTTGATAAAGGTGTTGTCGCCTATTTCGACGGTTTTACCAAATTCACAATGAAACGGAGATTGGACAACGCTATGACCAAAGCCTGCAAATAGAGATTTAAGAAGCTTCTGCCTCTCGCTTGCCTCTATCTCTAGATTAAGGCTTTTCAATGTATTTAAAGCATGATTTCGAAGCGTATCGATTTCTTGATCAGCACCATCAAACCGCTGACCTGACATCATTTTTTCTAGTTCAGACATGACAACTACTCTTTGATTAAGACACTGCGAAGCTAACAGCTTTATAGAAGCTTAAAAAGAGTAAAGACAGAGAAACAGCTTTCCTATTTTCAGTCGAAATTTATAGCACAATACCAATATGAAACTATATTTATAGCTATAACCATAAAAAATACCTTTGGCTTAGAAAGTACGGACTAATAAAAATGACAAAAAATCAAAGGTCAGTTGCCATAATACTTGCCATAGCATTGGTAGGTATCGCTCCGCTATTTTGGCTAATACTGTATAGCGGAGAAAACGCTCATAGCCATGACGATGAGCACCAACATCACACTCTTTCAGCAAATATTCGGATATTCAAAGATCCGCGACTCTCTTCCAATGGGCAAATCAGCTGTGAATCATGCCATGATTTGAGTAGTAATGGGGCAGAGCCAACCGCTGTGTCTACTGGTGTCGAAGGGCGCGGAGAAAGAAACTCTCTTACCGTTTTTAATGCAGCATTGAACTACCGCTTTTTTTGGGATGGACGAGCTAACTCTTTGAATGCCCAAATTGATGGCCCTATACACAGCAACGTTGAGATGAACTCTAATTGGAAAGATATCAGCGAATATGTTGCAACCTCCCCTCAATATTCCCAACTCTTTGATGAACAGCAAGTCGAAGTCAATGAAGCGACAATTAAATCTATGCTCGTTGAGTTTATGAACGCCCTTGTCACACCAGACTCTCCTTTTGACAAGTATCTATCCGGCGATAAAAGTGCCTTAACCACGCAGCAAATAGAAGGATGGAAACTCTTCCAACAGCACGGCTGTATTCGCTGCCATCGTGGCACCAATATCGGAGGTGGTATGGTGATGAAATTTGGCTTGTATGGACAGGAGTACAACGGACAAGAGCGTTCCGCTGATACTGGCCGTCATATGCATACTAATAAGCCGGAAGACATGTATATCTTTAGGGTAGCAAGTCTAAGGAACGTCGCCACAACCCCACCCTATTTTCACGATGGGCAAACACACAACCTTGAAGACGCTATTGAGATTATGGCGCGCAGTCAGCTTGGACTTTCACTGACAGCGAAAGAAGTAGACGCTATTAGTGCTTTTTTAAATACCTTGACGGCCGAACGGCCTGCCATCCTTGAGGAGTTTGAAAATGAACTTTACTAAAATCTTGTTTTCGCTCGCTTCAGTATTGTCTTTATCAATTGGCACTCTAGTGTACTTTCTCTACCAAGAACATAAGCAGATTAATCAATACTCCTCCTCTGTTAGCGCTTTAGGTCATGAGCTCATTGAAGTTCGTGACGCAGTAACCAATCATGCCCTCTCTCCCCAGCTAGACCCTTACTTTCTAAATGCTGAAATCGTCAATCTGGAAAAGGAGAGTAAAGATTTGCTCACTCATTACCAAGAAACGTCCAAATTTGGCCTCTACAAAAAACAAACAAGTGAAGTCATGACCCAGTTCCACCAGTCTTTGCTGCGTTTGTCAGAAACGCTAGATAAGGTAGTCGGGCTGATTATTGTTAAAGATGCCTTACTCACATCAGTTCTAGAACATGTAGAACTCGGCACCGAGAGTTCTGGTTTAGAGCGAGATGCCATGGCCAAGAAAATACATCAAGACTCGAAACTGGATAACATTCCCGCCAAATTGGAATCAACGGTTTCAACCTTTAAACAAGTAGACACACAAAGACGTGAACTCTTTACGGCACTACTATCGCCCCAAAATTCAGAGTTTGTCGAACATACCGAGAAACAACTAAGGCAACAAGCGATCAGTGTTCAGAATAAAGTGTTTCAGTTACTCGCAGTATTAGCCGTCGTGATTTTTTTGTTCGTCATTTACACCTACATACACAGACTACAAGAATTAAGAAGAAACAATCGTGCTTATCAAGAGGCCATTGATCGAACGGAAAAAGCTAATCACGCTAAATCTATTTTCTTGGCCACCATGAGCCATGAGCTAAGGACACCTATGAGTGGTGTACTCGGTGTCGCACAGATGATTCGTGAAGACACCAAAGAGTTAAAAACTAAAGAACACGCCGACATAATTATTAACTCAGGCAATCATTTGGTCACGCTGCTTAATGACATTCTTGACTTCTCTAAAGTTGAGGAAGGTAAGCTTGAACTCGAACACACTCCATTTTCAATGAGAGAGCTTGTACAACCTTTGGAAAGCACGTTACGACCTTTGGCGCAAAAAAAGAATATCACACTGACTATCCCGCATTACCCGTCCGATGATTTAAAACTGGTTGGGGATGTCGCACGTACAAGGCAATTGCTATTCAACCTAATTGGAAACGCGATTAAGTTCACTCAACAAGGAAAAGTCGAAGTCGACATCAAGGTTAACGATTCTGGCACAATCGGCGTACTATTTACCGTAAGCGACACTGGCATAGGAATTGAGGACGATAAGCTAAACAATATTTTCATTCCTTTTGAGCAAGCCGAACTTTCCACTACTCGAAAATTTGGTGGTACAGGCCTTGGTCTTTCTATTGTGAAAAAATTGGTCGACTTAATGGAGGGCGATATTTCAGTCTCAAGCCGAGTTGGCTACGGTTCTAAGTTCGATATTTTCTTGCCTTTGGAAGTCCAACAAGACGTTGTGGATTTAGGTAACGTCGGAGAACCCGCTCTAAATGATTCTGAACTTTTACATAAAAAGCGCATACTTTTGGTTGAAGATAATCGCGTTAACGCCGTCGTCGCGAAAGGTTTCCTTAAAGATTACGCACAAGATATCACTTGGGCAGAAGACGGATTGCAAGCACTAGAGGTTTTAGAGAACGAACAGTTCGATCTTATTGTTATTGATAACCACATGCCCAACCTAAGCGGTGTTGAAACCATCAAGCGAATCAGAGAAACGCTAAAGCTCAATACGGTGATTTTCGCCTACACCGCTGATGTCTTTAAAGAAGCTCACGACTCGCTTATCGCAGCTGGCGCTAATTTTGTGCTGACTAAACCTCTTCAGAAACCTAGCCTAGATCTAGCACTAAAACAGTTTTCTAGGGAGATAATCGCAAGTTCGTATAATGACAATAACGGAGATACTGTCATACCTTTGATTCGCCACCCAGCGAGTCAACTCGCCCTGACAGAAGAGGAGTTATCTGCAAGTTTTGCCTTCAACGACCCATCATTAAGTCGCGTTACTAAGCTGGAGTTGCTAATAGGGTTAAAGGCAAAACTCAATACTCTCACAGACCAACTCATTGATGCCTACTCAAGTTCAAATCTACCGTTATTAATTGAAGCTTTACGTCAAGTAGAAACATCTGCATCTGAGCTTGAACTCGAAGAGGTGCAGGCTCTGGCTAACCTGGCTAAAGAGAGTTGTGAGAACAATGAGCTACCCAACGTCGAACACTTACAGCAACTGATCAATCGTATGTTGGTGAATCTCCATCAAGCTCAGCGGCTTACTATGGAGCTCAGTCGATCAACGAAACATGCATAATCTTTTGAGGGTCTACGTATCCTTAAAACGACAAACGGAGCCTTCTGGCTCCGTTTATATATTATTAGTTAGATCAGGCTGCGGCTTCTCTTAACCGAGCAAAGAAAACGGGATATTTACTTCGAATCTTTCTTTGTTCATCAACCATGATTTTGAAAGTCGGGCCTTTACGTAACTGAACAATTACTTCATCACGATCAAATCGCAAGACTGCCCCTTCAATTTCCACGCGACTCTCATCATTAAGGTTAAGCATTCCTTTAACCGTAAGACCTTTGTACATAGTGTTAGAGTTGGCTACCACCATTCTAATACCACCTTCAGAAACTTCCGTTACCTGAAACAGCTCATCTCCGAGCCTAACAAAAGGCCTAGCGCGTTTCGGGTATCTTAAACGGTAATACTGTCGTTTCTGTATATAGCTACTCATGGTCCTGATCCTGCTCCGTGCTACTCATAGCTAGGTATAATCCTTAAGTATACCCTTTCTACGTAAAAAATGATGCAAATAAGCACTCGTTATTCTACTTCCACTTTAATATATCGGCAATGAATTGGTTTTTTGAAGGTTTCAGCTAGGTTGAGGTTGTAAGAGTGTGAGGCTGGTTAGTTTTGACAAAGCCGCTCGGGAGAGCGGCTTTATAATGGATTAGATTAGAAGAGATCTATAGATGTTTCATCCAAGAACATATTAGGTTTTATGTCTTTGACACGCTCAATTACTTGGCGGTCTAGTTTAGCTTGCTCTTCTGGTGTAATCAGTACTCGCATTACAGCATTACCCTCTTCATCAGATATAGGATAACCATAATCATCAACAACATTTTCTTGGGTGATCCTATTAGCAGGGTCTTCATCCCCTCCTAAGGCTCCTGACAACCTGTTGTAATAGTAAGCTTTCTTCACATCGGGCTCAATGTTCTTTCGACCTAAACTATATGTAAAATATTGTGTTTGAGCTGCCTTTGCATAACCTAGGTCGATAGCTTTATCTACCCATTCATCAGCTAGTTCAAGGTTACTCTCAACTAAGTTGTAATAAAGGTCTACCATAGCAGGAGCATATCCTTTTTTCGCAGCCATAATTAGATATTTGACTCTCTCTTCTTGTGACTCCCAAGCAACATTCGAAAACAAAAATCTATAACCGCCAGCAGGAATAGCTTTAGAATAAATTTCTCGATACTTCGTATATCTATAAATTGGGACGACTTCCCACCAAGGCTTACCT
>NZ_JCBDHG010000005.1:0-24191 GCF_059834185.1 Vibrio sp. R10-SG3-ISO10 | reverse complement strand
TGTATAAAGGAACACCTATGATCCACATTATTACAGGTAGCACACTGGGTGGTGCTGAGTATGTGGGAGACCACCTCAGTGACCTACTGATAGAAAAAGGCTATGAAACCACTATCCATAACCAGCCTAATTTGGCTGAAGTTGATAATAAGGGTACTTGGTTAGTCATTACTTCAACTCATGGCGCAGGCGAGTATCCAGATAATATTCAGCCATTCATCCAAGCACTGCAAGACACACCACCAAAAATGAGCGACGTAAAATACGCAACGATCGCCATTGGTGATTCAAGTTACGATACGTTCTGTGCAGCAGGTCAGCATGCCCATGACCTGCTTGCTGACATCGGTGCCACTGCAATTACAGAGTGTTTTACGATTGATGTCCTCAACCATGACGTACCAGAAGATGCAGCAGAAAGCTGGTTAAATGACCATATTGAGCTGTTCTAGCTCCCTTCTAAGTGGCCATTTTCTTGGCCACTTAGCCCTTTTGTGAATAACTTTCCTTCCTCTTAAAAAACTGTTCGCTCATTTTTTAACCATTTCAGCTGTGGATAAACTACGATCTTTCCGGTGATTAACCTATAGTTATCCAAATAATAACTTAGATCCTTTTCTACCCCTGTGTATAACCACCCATTTTGATCCCAGTTAATCCTCGATCTGATCAAGGTAAGATCACATGATACGATCCAAATAAGATCCATGATCTTGTTGATCATTTTCCACTTATCCACAGAAATGGTCGATCTTAATAGTAGATCTAATAAAAGATCATATATATAGATCTTATATATATATAAGGATTTCACTGCTTGAAGGAAAAGAGCCAAAAGCATTTTCTCAGCCCGTGAAAGAAGGTAGAATAACGCTCTTTTTATCTATCCAACTCTCTATTGAATACCTGAGGTCGGTTCATGCTTTATCACGAAAAATTTGATGTCATCGTCGTTGGTGGCGGTCACGCAGGAACGGAAGCCGCACTCGCATCTGCCCGTACAGGGCAAAAGACTTTGTTGCTCACTCACAACATTGACACCTTAGGTCAAATGTCGTGTAACCCAGCCATCGGTGGGATCGGCAAAGGTCACTTGGTCAAAGAAGTCGATGCTATGGGCGGTTTAATGGCTCAAGCAATTGATCATTCCGGTATTCAATTTAGAACACTCAACGCTTCGAAAGGCCCAGCTGTAAGAGCAACACGTGCTCAAGCTGATCGTGCGTTGTACAAAGCTTATGTTCGCAATGCGCTCGAAAACGCTCCTAACCTCACTCTGTTCCAACAATCGGTTGATGATCTTATTGTTGAACAAGGTCGTGTTTTGGGTGTGGTTACTCAAATGGGACTGCGCTTCTACGCAAAAGCTGTCGTACTGACTGTCGGAACTTTCTTGGGTGGTAAGATCCATATCGGTATGGAGAGCTCTTCAGGTGGTCGCGCTGGTGATCCGCCATCGATCGCGCTGGCAGATCGTTTACGTGAACTCCCGTTTAGAGTCGATCGTTTAAAAACGGGCACACCACCACGAATTGATGCACGTAGCGTCGACTTTTCTCAGTTAGAAGCTCAGCATGGTGACAACCCTGCGCCTGTATTTTCGTTTGTCGGTAAACGTGAACAACATCCACGCCAAATCCCATGCTTTATCACCCATACCAACGAGCAAACTCACGATGTGATTCGTAACAACCTTGATCGTAGCCCTATGTATGCTGGCGTGATTGAAGGTATTGGCCCTCGTTATTGTCCGTCAATCGAAGACAAAGTGATGCGTTTTGCTGACAAGAACAGCCATCAGATCTTTATCGAACCTGAGGGGCTGGATACACATGAATTGTATCCAAATGGCATTTCCACCAGCTTGCCATTTGATGTTCAAGTTCAGATCGTGCGTTCGATGAAAGGGTTCGAAAACGCCCATATCGTACGACCTGGGTATGCGATTGAGTATGACTTCTTCGATCCGCGTGACTTAAAGCAGAGCTATGAGACTAAGTTTATTAATGGTCTTTTCTTTGCGGGACAAATTAACGGTACAACGGGTTACGAAGAAGCAGCAGCGCAAGGCTTGATGGCTGGTCTTAACGCAAGTCTGTTTAGCCAAGACAAAGAAGGCTGGAGCCCACGTCGTGATCAGGCTTACATGGGCGTGCTAATTGATGACCTATCGACCATGGGGACAAAAGAACCTTACCGTATGTTTACTTCACGCGCGGAATACCGTTTGTTACTTCGTGAAGATAACGCAGATCTGCGTTTGACTGAGCAAGCTCGTCAGCTTGGTTTGGTTGACGATATCCGCTGGGCTCGCTTTAACGAGAAAATCGACAATATTGAGGCTGAGCGTCAACGTTTGAAAGATATCTGGATGAACCCTAAATCAGAAGGGGTTGATGCGTTAAATGGGTTGTTAAAAACACCAATGGCACGTGAAGCAAGTGGTGAAGATTTACTGCGTCGCCCAGAAATGTCTTACGATCAACTGACGCAGTTAGATGCGTTTGCACCAGCTATTGAAGATCAACAAGCCGCTGAGCAGGTTGAAATTCAAGTGAAATACGAAGGTTATATCAAACGCCAGCAAGATGAGATCGAAAAATCGTTACGCCATGAACACACTAAGCTCCCTGCTGATTTAGATTACGCTAAGGTTAGCGGGTTATCGAATGAGGTTGTGGCGAAGCTGACAGAAGCAAAACCAGAGTCAATTGGTATCGCTTCACGTATCTCGGGCATTACACCAGCAGCGATTTCAATTCTTTTAGTTCATTTGAAAAAACATGGCCTGCTGAAAAAAGGCGAGGAAGCATAATGTCTCAACTACGCACTCAACTGGATGAATTGATTGTTCAGACCGATCTAGAGGTATCACCTCATCAGCGTGAACAGCTAGTTGGCTATGTCGAAATGCTCAATAAATGGAACAAGGCGTATAATCTGACGTCAGTACGCGACCCGCAAGAGATGCTAGTGAAGCACATTATGGACAGCATCATTGTTAGCACTCACTTACAGGGCGAGCGTTTTATTGATGTCGGCACTGGCCCAGGTCTACCGGGCATTCCGTTATCCATAATGAACCCAGATAAAGCGTTTGTGTTGCTAGACAGCTTGGGCAAACGTATTCGATTTATCAAACAAGTTCTTCATGAGCTCAAAATAGAAAATGTGACTCCGATTCAAAGTCGAGTCGAAGAATACCAGCCTGAAGATAAATTTGATGGCGTATTAAGTCGTGCATTTGCTTCAATGACTGATATGGTTGAGTGGTGCCACCATCTACCAAAATTACAGGGCGGGCATTTCTTGGCGCTGAAAGGTCAATTACCACAGGATGAGATTGAGCAATTACCTGAGTGGTGTTCTGTGACCGACATCAAAGCTTTGAATGTTCCTCAGCTGGAAGGTGAGCGTCATCTAGTAATCTTATCGCGCAAGGAATAAAAGCGAGGTTCATTGTGGGAAAAATCGTAGCGATCGCCAACCAGAAAGGCGGGGTTGGAAAAACAACGACATGCATTAACTTAGCCGCATCTATGGCTGCGACTAAGCGTAAGGTATTGGTGATAGACCTCGACCCACAAGGCAATGCGACGATGGCCAGTGGTGTAGATAAATACCAAGTCGATGCCACCGCTTATGAACTGCTTGTGGAAGATGTGCCGTTTGATGAAGTCGTGTGTCGCAAGACATCCGGTAACTATGATTTAGTGGCGGCCAATGGTGATGTGACAGCCGCTGAAATCAAACTGATGGAAGTGTTTGCTCGCGAAGTTCGTCTTAAGCACGCTTTAGCATCAGTTCGCGATAACTATGATTTCATCTTTATCGATTGTCCTCCTTCTCTAAACCTTCTTACAATCAACGCTATGGCCGCAGCCGATTCGGTTTTGGTTCCAATGCAGTGTGAGTATTTTGCACTTGAAGGTTTAACCGCGTTAATGGATACAATCAGTAAGCTTGCTGCTGTAGTAAACGAAAATCTAAAAATAGAAGGGTTATTGCGCACTATGTACGACCCTCGCAACAGATTGTCGAACGAAGTATCCGATCAACTTAAAAAGCACTTTGGCAACAAGGTGTACCGCACCGTTATTCCGCGCAATGTGCGTCTCGCTGAAGCGCCTAGTCATGGTAAACCGGCAATGTATTACGATAAATACTCTGCGGGTGCTAAGGCTTATCTAGCTCTAGCTGGTGAGATGCTTCGCCGCGAAGAAATCCCTGCATAACGACAACCAAAGGAATTCCGTCTCATGTCTAAGCGTGGTTTAGGTAAAGGGCTTGACGCTCTGCTT
Organism: Vibrio sp. R10-SG3-ISO10; assembly: GCF_059834185.1. NCBI lineage: Bacteria > Pseudomonadati > Pseudomonadota > Gammaproteobacteria > Vibrionales > Vibrionaceae > Vibrio > Vibrio sp. R10-SG3-ISO10. Next base: position 19,890 of record NZ_JCBDHG010000005.1, on the reverse strand, counting down.
TCAACCAGTTCACTAGCGCGTGAAAAGCAGCAAAGTGCACTGCACAGCCAAGAACTGTCATCGGATGGTAACCTCACCGATTTAAATATTAACAGCTTAAAGCCGGGTGTTTACCAGCCACGAAAAGAGATGGAACCTGAAGCGTTAGAAGAGCTTGCCGCTTCGATTGAATCTCAGGGGATTATTCAGCCTATCGTGGTGAGACAGGTTGATGGTGACAAATTTGAAATTATTGCCGGTGAGCGTCGCTGGCGTGCGGCTCGTAAAGCCGGCCTTAAGCAAGTGCCATGTGTCGTGAAAAATGTCGAAGATCGTGCAGCGATTGCCATGGCATTGATCGAGAACATTCAGCGTGAAGATCTCAATGTGATCGAAGAGGCTGTTGCACTTGATCGTCTGCAAGAAGAATTTAGCCTTACCCATCAGCAGGTCGCTGATGTGATTGGTAAGTCTCGAGCTGCGGTAAGTAACTTATTGCGTCTAAATCAGCTAGAAGATGACGTGAAAAGTTTAGTTTCCGGCAATTTGCTTGATATGGGGCATGCTAGAGCTCTGTTAGCTCTTGAAGGTGAGCAACAGGTAGAGATTGCTCAGCAGGTCGCAAAAAAGAAAATGACCGTTCGTCAGACCGAGCAGTTAGTGAAAAAGTGTCTCCAGCCACAATCTGAACCCAAAAATGAGGTTCAAGACGCTGAAGCACAACAAATGTCACAAAAATTGAGTGAAATGCTTGGTGCTAAAGTTGCAATTGTACGCGCTGATAACGGCAAGTCTAAAGTGACGATTAGTCTTGATGAGCCTCACAAATTAGAGCAGTTAATTGCCAAGCTTGAAAGCTAAATGAGATAATTGATCTCAATCAATATATGTAAAAATCGAATTTTTGTGCGGAAGTTGTCGGCTTGTAAACAAAATTGTAACTTTTTGCGGTGTTTTAATTGCAATCAGTTCGACTCACCGTATAATTTTCGCCAATTTCCCAGCCCTGAGGTAGTAAAGCTGTGGATTTTACTAGAGGTACGAATACATGGTAGCTGCGTTAGCTAGACCAGGACGAGCGCTTGCAAAGCAATTGTTGATGATCGAGGCGTGCGCGGTTACGTTAGTGGCAGCGGGTATGGCGATTGCCGTCAATACTGAATGGGGAATCTCAGCGCTAATTGGAGGGAGCATTTTTGTTGTCGCCAATGCTGTATTTGCCTTGTGTGCTTTTCTGTTTGTTGGGGCTCGAGCAGCGAAAATGATTGCTGCGTCTTTCTACACCGGAGTGGTACTAAAGATCCTCATTACTGTGGCTCTCTTCTCTGTTGCTTACATGTATATGCAGGTGGAACTCGTTCCCCTCAAACTAACCTATTTGCTGGTATTAGGGATTAATATCTTTGCGCCAGCGCTATTCATTAACAACAAAAAATAGGATGAGTTATGGCTGCGCCAGGTGAAGCGCTAACATCGTCCGGATACATTGCCCACCACTTATCAAACCTATCTTTAGCAAAGCTAGGCTTGGTAGCGGAGGAGACAAGTTTCTGGAACGTACATATCGATAGCCTGTTTTTTTCTTGGTTTACTGGTTTAATTTTCTTAGGAATTTTCTACAAAGTAGCGAAGAGAACAACAGCGGGTGTACCAGGTAAGCTTCAGTGTGCTGTTGAAATGATCGTAGAATTTGTCGCGGAAAACGTCAAAGATACGTTCCATGGACGCAACCCATTGATTGCCCCTCTAGCACTAACTATCTTTTGTTGGGTATTTTTAATGAACGTGATGGACTTAGTTCCTATCGATTTCTTACCTTACCCAGCAGAGCATTGGCTTGGTATCCCTTACCTTAAGGTTGTACCGTCAGCTGATGTTAATATCACCATGGCTATGGCTCTAGGCGTGTTTGCTCTGATGATCTACTACAGCATCAAAGTGAAAGGTCTAGGTGGATTCGCCAAAGAACTTGCTTTACATCCATTTAATCACCCAATCATGATTCCGTTTAACCTACTGATTGAAGTGGTATCGCTACTTGCGAAGCCTCTATCACTTGGTATGCGTCTATTTGGTAACATGTTCGCGGGTGAGGTTGTATTCATTCTTTGTGCGGCAATGTTACCATGGTATTTACAATGGATGGGTTCACTACCGTGGGCAATCTTCCATATCTTGGTTATTACGATTCAGGCCTTCGTGTTTATGATGCTTACGATTGTTTATATGTCGATGGCACACGAAGACAGTGATCACTAATTTTTTAAACTCTTATTAGTCAAAAAGTATATTTGGAGATAGTAATGGAAACTGTACTGAGCTTTTCAGCAATCGCAGTAGCAATCATCGTTGGTCTATGTGCAGTAGGTACTGCAATCGGCTTCGCAATCCTAGGTGGTAAGTTCCTAGAAGGTGCTGCGCGTCAACCAGAAATGGCTCCTATGCTACAAGTTAAGATGTTCATCATCGCTGGTCTACTAGATGCGGTTCCAATGATCGGTATCGTAATCGCTCTACTATTTACTTTCGCAAACCCATTCGTTGGTCAACTAGCTGGTTAATCATTGCTTTTCAGAGACAAACATTGGTTTGTCATTGATTAACACTAAGTCCAATTAAAGAGGGGTAGCTGTTGTGAATATGAACGCAACTCTGCTGGGTCAAGCAATCTCGTTCGCTCTGTTTGTGTGGTTCTGCATGAAGTATGTATGGCCGCCAATCATGAACGCTATCGAAGAACGTCAGAAGAAAATTGCTGACGGCCTTCATGCGGCAGAACGTGCTGAGAAAGACTTGAATCTAGCTCAAGCTAACGCTTCTTCTCAATTGAAAGAAGCGAAGCGCACAGCAACTGAGGTCATTGAGCAAGCGAACAAGCGCAAAGCTCAAATTCTAGACGAAGCTCGTGAGGAAGCTCAGGCAGAACGCCAGAAAATCCTTGCGCAAGCAGAAGCTGAACTTGAAGCTGAACGCAACCGTGCGCGCGATGAACTGCGCAAACAAGTTGCAACTCTGGCTTTAGCTGGTGCTGAGAAAATCCTAGAGCGCTCTATCGATAAAGATGCGCACAAAGATCTTCTCGACAACATTACTGCAAAACTTTAAGTCTGGGGGCGCACATGGCTGATATGACTACTATCGCACGCCCCTATGCTAAAGCAGCATTCGACTTTGCTGTAGAGAAAGGCCAACTAGACCAATGGGGTCAGATGTTGTCTTTTGCCGCGGAAGTCGCCAACAACGAACAAGTACACGAGTTATTAACTAGCTCAATGTCTGCAGACAAACTTGCAGAAGTATTTGTTGCGGTATGTGGCGAACAAGTTGATGAGTTTGGTCAAAACCTAATTAAGGTGATGGCGGAGAATGGCCGATTAGAGGCTCTTCCTGATGTATGTGCTGAGTTCTTGTTCTTAAAACAAGAGCATGAGAAAGAAATCAGTGTAGAAGTAACTTCTGCTACTGAACTTTCAGAACAGCAAAAAGCAGACATCAGCAGCAAACTTGAAACGCGTCTTGAACGCAAAGTCCAGCTGAATTGCAGCATAGATGAGGCCCTACTTGGTGGGGTTATTATTAGAGCCGGAGACTTAGTCATCGATAACTCAGCTCGTGGTCGTTTGAACCGCCTGAGCGATGCATTGCAGTCTTAATGGGGATTGGAGCATGCAACTTAATTCCACGGAAATTAGCGATCTAATTAAACAACGTATCGAATCTTTCGAAGTTGTTAGTGAAGCTCGCAACGAAGGTACTATCGTATCGGTAAGCGATGGTATCATTCGCATTCACGGCCTAGCGGACGTGATGCAAGGTGAAATGATTGAATTACCGGGTGGCCGTTATGCACTAGCACTTAACCTTGAGCGTGACTCGGTTGGTGCGGTTGTAATGGGCCCATATGCTGACCTTAAGGAAGGCATGAAAGTTACAGGTACTGGTCGTATTCTTGAAGTACCAGTTGGTCCTGAAATGCTTGGTCGTGTTGTAAACACGCTAGGTGAGCCAATTGATGGTAAAGGTCCAATCGAAGCGAAATTGTCTTCGCCTGTAGAAGTGATTGCACCAGGTGTAATCGACCGTAAATCGGTAGATCAACCTGTGCAAACTGGTTACAAATCTGTTGACTCAATGATCCCTATCGGTCGTGGTCAGCGTGAGCTTGTAATCGGTGACCGTCAGACTGGTAAAACAGCAATGGCGATCGATGCAATCATTAACCAGAAAGACTCTGGTATTTTCTCAATCTACGTAGCAATCGGTCAGAAAGCATCGACTATCGCTAACGTAGTTCGCAAACTAGAAGAGCACGGCGCGCTAGCAAACACTATCGTTGTTGTTGCATCTGCTTCTGAATCTGCAGCGCTACAATACCTAGCGCCATACGCAGGTTGTGCGATGGGTGAATACTTCCGTGATCGCGGTGAAGACGCACTGATTGTTTATGATGATCTATCTAAGCAAGCGGTAGCTTACCGTCAGATCTCTCTACTACTAAAACGTCCACCAGGTCGTGAAGCATTCCCAGGTGATGTTTTCTACCTCCACTCACGTCTACTAGAGCGTGCAGCTCGTGTAAGCGAAGAGTACGTAGAGAAGTTCACTAACGGTGAAGTGAAAGGTAAGACAGGTTCTTTGACTGCACTACCTATCATCGAAACTCAAGCTGGTGACGTTTCAGCATTCGTACCGACAAACGTAATCTCGATTACTGACGGTCAGATCTTCCTACAGACTGAGCTATTCAACGCGGGTGTTCGCCCAGCGGTTGACCCAGGTATCTCAGTATCTCGTGTTGGTGGTTCTGCACAGACGAAAATCATCAAGAAGCTATCAGGCGGTATCCGTACTGCACTAGCTCAGTACCGTGAACTAGCGGCTTTCGCACAGTTCTCGTCTGACCTTGATGAGGCGACAAAGAAACAGCTAGACCACGGTCAGAAAGTTACAGAACTAATGAAGCAGAAGCAGTACGCTCCAATGTCTGTATTTGACCAAGCTCTAGTTATCTTTGCGGCAGAGCGCGGCTACCTAGCAGATGTTGAACTCAACAAACTGCTAGATTTCGAAGCGGCTCTACTATCGTATGCTCGCGGTCAATACGCTGAATTCGCAGCTGAGATCGACAAGACGGGTGCATACAACGATGAAGTTGAAGCACAGCTGAAGAAGCTGACTGACGACTTCGTAGCAACCCAAACTTGGTAATAGGTCGGTGGCAGTAATGTCACCAACTAATGGAGAGTAACGATGGCCGGCGCAAAAGAGATACGTAATAAAATCGGTAGTGTTAAAAGCACTCAGAAGATTACGAAAGCAATGGAAATGGTAGCAGCTTCAAAAATGCGTCGCTCTCAAGACGCAATGGAAGCTTCTCGTCCATACGCTGAAACAATACGTAAAGTGATCGGTCACGTAGCAAACGCAAGTCTAGAGTATCGTCATCCATACCTAGAAGAGCGTGAAGCTAAGCGTGTTGGTTACATCATCGTTTCAACAGACCGTGGCCTCTGTGGCGGCTTGAACATTAACGTGTTCAAAAAAGCTGTGACAGATATGCAAAGCTGGAAAGAGAAAGGTGCTGAAGTTGAACTGGCATTGATTGGTTCAAAAGCAACAGCTTTCTTTAACAACAGTGGTGCAAAAGTGGCTGCTCAGGTTTCAGGCCTAGGCGATCAGCCAAGCCTTGAAGACCTTATCGGTTCTGTCAGCGTAATGCTTAAGAAATACGATGAAGGTGAATTGGACCGCCTATATGTGGTGAGCAACAAGTTTGTGAACACTATGGTTCAACAACCAACGATCGATCAATTACTACCTTTGCCTAAATCGGACAGCGAAGAGATGCAGCGTACCCACCAGTGGGACTACATCTACGAGCCAGAACCAAAATCGCTACTAGATACACTTCTAGTGCGTTATGTGGAATCTCAAGTATACCAAGGTGTGGTTGAGAATCTTGCTTGTGAGCAAGCGGCTCGAATGATTGCAATGAAAGCTGCAACTGATAATGCGAGCAACCTGATTGATGACTTAGAACTTGTGTACAACAAAGCCCGTCAGGCTGCGATTACACAAGAACTATCAGAAATCGTTTCAGGTGCAGCAGCGGTTTAAGCTTAGGTAAAACGAAATAGTTTAGAGGATTAACGATGGCTACAGGTAAGATCGTACAGATCATCGGTGCGGTAGTCGACGTAGAGTTCCCACAGAGCGAAGTACCTAGTGTATATGACGCTCTAAACGTTACTGAATCAAAAGAGCGTCTAGTTCTTGAGGTTCAACAACAGCTAGGCGGTGGCGTAGTTCGTTGTATCGTTATGGGTAGCTCTGATGGTTTACGTCGTGGAGTTGAAGTTGTAAATACTGGCGCTCCAATTTCAGTACCAGTAGGTACTAAGACCCTTGGTCGTATCATGAACGTACTTGGTGATGCGATTGATGAGTGTGGTGAAATCGGTGCGGAAGAGACTTACTCTATCCACCGTGAAGCACCAAGCTACGAAGAGCAATCAAACGAAACTGCTCTACTAGAAACTGGCGTTAAAGTAATCGACCTAGTTTGTCCATTCGCTAAGGGTGGTAAAATCGGTCTATTCGGTGGTGCAGGTGTAGGTAAGACCGTTAACATGATGGAACTTATCAACAACATCGCACTACAACACTCTGGTCTTTCAGTATTCGCTGGTGTAGGTGAGCGTACTCGTGAGGGTAACGACTTCTACTTCGAAATGCAGGAAGCTGGCGTTGTAAACGTTGAGAAGCCAGAAGAATCGAAAGTAGCAATGGTTTACGGTCAGATGAACGAGCCACCAGGCAACCGTCTACGTGTTGCACTGACTGGTCTAACAATGGCAGAGCGCTTCCGTGACGAAGGTCGTGACGTTCTACTGTTCGTTGATAACATCTACCGTTACACGCTAGCAGGTACTGAGGTATCAGCACTTCTAGGCCGTATGCCTTCTGCGGTAGGTTACCAGCCTACACTAGCAGAAGAGATGGGTGTTCTTCAGGAACGTATCACGTCAACTAAAGCAGGTTCTATCACGTCTGTACAGGCGGTATACGTACCAGCGGATGACTTGACTGACCCTTCTCCAGCAACAACGTTCGCTCACTTAGATGCAACGGTTGTACTTAACCGTAACATCGCAGCAATGGGTCTATACCCAGCGATCGACCCGCTAGATTCGACTTCTCGTCAGCTAGACCCACTAGTAGTAGGTCAAGAGCACTACGACATCGCTCGTGGCGTTCAGCAGACACTTCAGCGCTATAAAGAGCTGAAAGATATCATTGCGATTCTAGGTATGGACGAGCTATCTGAAGAAGATAAGCAAGTTGTATCTCGTGCACGTAAGATTGAGCGTTTCCTAACTCAGCCTTACCACGTAGCGGAAGTATTTACTGGCGACCCTGGTGTTTACGTACCTCTTAAAGAGACTCTACGTGGCTTCAAAGGTCTACTAGCTGGTGATTACGATGACATTCCAGAGCAAGCGTTCATGTACTGCGGTACGATTGACGATGCTATCGAGAATGCGAAGAAGCTATAAGGCTAACTAGGAGGCGATATGGCAGCAATAACCTTTCACCTAGACGTTGTTAGTGCAGAGAAGAAAATCTTCTCTGGCCTAGTTGAAACGTTCCAGGTGACCGGTAGCGAAGGTGAGCTTGGTATTTTCCATGGCCACACACCGCTGCTGACCGCTATCAAGCCTGGTATGGTGCGTATTGTTAAACAGCACGGCCACGAAGAAATTATCTATGTTTCTGGTGGTATGATAGAAGTTCAACCGGGTACAGCGACTGTACTGGCTGATACGGCTATCCGTGGTGAAGAGCTAGACGCAGCTAAGGCAGAGGAAGCTAAACGTCGCGCTGAGGAGAGTATCCACAATCAGCACGGCGATATGGACTTCGCTCAAGCGGCCAGTGAACTGGCTAAAGCCATTGCTCAGCTACGAGTTATCGAGCTGACGAAACAGCGTCGCTAATTCGCGACACTGTTTTAAAAGTGATAAAGGCGGTCGTAAGACCGCCTTTTTGCTTAATTTTTAACGGAAATTTTTCCTAATCAATTAACTAATCAACGATTAGTGTCTAGAATACCTCTCAGTTTTAATACAAGTTCAAATGGGTAACTCAATGAAGTTTAGCGCAGTGATTCTGGCGGCGGGCAAAGGGACTCGCATGTACTCCAATAAACCTAAGGTTCTGCATACGCTTGCGGGTAAGCCGATGGTGAAACATGTGATTGATACATGTAATGGATTAGGCGCGCAGAACATCCATTTGGTGTACGGCCATGGTGGCGATCAAATGCAAGCTGAGCTAAGCAGTGAGTCAGTAAGTTGGGTGTTGCAAGCCGATCAGCTCGGTACAGGTCACGCAGTGGATCAAGCAGCACCACAGTTTGAAGATGATGAAAAAATCTTAGTGCTTTACGGCGATGTACCACTGATCTCAGAAGAGACCATTGAAAGCTTGCTCGATGCCCAGCCAACAGGCGGTATCGCACTGCTAACTGTCGTACTAGATAATCCTATGGGCTACGGACGTATCGTGCGTAAGAACGGCCCTGTTGTAGCTATTGTTGAGCAAAAAGATGCGACAGAAGAGCAAAAGCTTATTAAAGAGATCAATACTGGTGTGATGGTTGCTACAGGCGGTGACCTGAAACGTTGGTTATCTGGTCTAAACAACAACAATGCTCAAGGTGAGTACTACTTAACCGATGTTATCGCTGCTGCCCATGATGAAGGTAGAGCGGTTGAAGCAGTTCATCCAGTTAACCCAATTGAAGTGGAAGGGGTTAACGACCGCGCTCAGTTGGCGCGTCTAGAGCGTGCGTTCCAGTCAATGCAAGCACAAAAGCTACTAGAGCAAGGTGTTATGCTGCGCGACCCTGCACGTTTCGATCTACGTGGTGAATTGCAGTGCGGTATGGATTGTGAAATTGACGCCAATGTTATTATCGAGGGTAAAGTATCGCTGGGTGATAATGTCGTGATTGGTACTGGTTGTGTACTTAAAGATTGTGAAATAGACGATAACACGGTTATTCGTCCGTACAGTGTAATTGAAGGCGCGACGGTCGGTGAAGAGTGTACCGTGGGTCCATTTACTCGTCTGCGCCCTGGTGCAGAGATGCGTAACGACTCTCACGTCGGTAACTTCGTTGAAGTGAAGAATGCTCGCCTTGGTGAGGGCTCTAAAGCCAATCACCTGACTTACTTAGGTGACGCCGAGATCGGTCAGCGCACCAATGTAGGGGCGGGTGTAATCACTTGTAACTATGATGGCGCAAACAAGTTTAAAACAACCATCGGCAACGATGTTTTTGTTGGCTCTGACAGTCAGCTGGTGGCGCCAGTCACTATCGCTGATGGTGCGACAATTGGTGCGGGAACGACATTGACTAAAGATGTCGCTGAAGGTGAGTTAGTCATCACTCGCGCTAAAGAGCGTAAAATTTCAGGTTGGCAGCGTCCAGTAAAACAGAAGTAATCGCTTTTGTTACCACTAATAATGTTACAAAGCCGCTCATGATGAGCGGCTTTGTTGTATCTACTTAGTTGCAAAGCGACTTAATGACTAGGAATAGCGATGTGCTTCTCTAGCCAACGAACGGCTTGAGAGACGAAAAGAATCAGCACTAAATATTCTAAAACTAGGAAGGTATAGATCTCTAAAGGTAAGTACTCATTAACCACTAGCTCGTTGGCACGACGGGTTAGGTCACTCAATCCAATCACACTGGCCAGTGAACTCATTTTGAGAATATAGACAAATTGGTTACCTAATGGCGGTAAGATTTGTCGAAATGCTTGCGGCAAAATCACTAAGCGCATCTTCTGCCAATAGTTCAAACCTAGCGACTCTGCTGCTTCATGTTGGCCGCGACTGATGGCTTGAATCCCACCGCGAAATACTTCCGCCATAAAGGCACTTTCCGCGATGGTCAGTGCAATGACCCCCGCCCAGAAATGATCGAGCGAGATATCCAATAAAGTAGGCATTCCATAATAAACCCACAGAAGTAACACGAGCACTGGCACAGAACGCACACTTTCTACATAGATTCGGTTGATAGCACGCAGATACTTCAGCGGTGAAAGCGCAGGCAACGCGATAATGAGCCCGAGCGTCATGGCAAACAACATACTCAGCAGAGAGACTTGAATTGTGTCGCTAAAGCCGGCAAGTAGAAAGCTTACGTTGGTTCGGCCTTGATCGGTTGTTGGGTCGAGTACGTACCAACCCCACTGATAATCCGAACAGCCAGTGAGAAGTAACAGTGAACCAAGCAATAGATAACGAGAAGTCACATTACACCTTGTATTGACTAAAAAAATCCATTTGATGCTGCTATGTTAGCAATGAACGGGCTTAATTCGTAATAACTTTAGGGAAGATATAATGAACAAGTATATTTTGGCACTTGGATTGTGCTTATTGTCAGTGGGTCAGGTGATGGCTGAAACCAGTCGTTTACATCAAATCCTTGATAAAGGAGTGCTACGTGTTGGCACAACAGGGGATTGGAACCCGATGACAATGAAGGATCCTGCCACCAATAGCTACCGCGGTTTTGATATTGATGTAACAACTGAGTTGGCTAAAGATCTTGGAGTGGAAGTCGAATATGTCGCAACCGATTGGAAAACGCTGGTCAACGGGGTGACTGCCAATAAGTACGACATTACAGGTAGTGCTTCGCTTAACATGTCGCGCGCCAAGGTAGCGGGCTACAGTCAGCCTTACTTCTATTTGGCATTTGTTCCTGTGGTGCAGAAAAAGGACTTAGACAAGTATTCGGACTGGAGTGACTTTGATAAAGCTGAAGTAAAAGTGGCGGCAACGCTAGGTACAGTACAAGAAAAGATGGTCAAAGAGTTCTTCCCATCAGCACAACATGTGGTTATTGAAGCGCCAGCGCGTGACTTCCAAGAGTTACTGGCACGCAGAGCCGATGTCTCGGTGACTTCAAACGTAGAGGCGGCAACGCTGGTGGAGAAGTTTAAGCAACTGGCCATTGTTCCGGTTAAAGAGCCACGTAAACCGACGCCAATCGCAATGCTACTGCAACAGGATGATCAGGTTTGGATTAATTACCTGAATCACTGGGTCGAGCTGAAGAAAACTCAAGGATTCTTCAAAAAGACCGCCGAGAAGTGGGGGCTGAAAAGTTTGTAACCACTTACTTATCTAGCCAAAGTTAAAAAGAGCCGCAATTGCGGCTCTTTTTAACTTATTCATCACCGACGACTCTCGAATTGTCTGGTGCTGTGAAGTGTTGAGATAACTCACGATTAGACACCACGTAGCCAATCCACATTCCGCCCATACAAATCACAATCGCAATACCTGTCACCAGTTGAGCCTGACTTGCCATCGCGGCGACTAATGCACTGGCTAGGCTGCTAACGCAGATCTGTAGGCTATTCTGTAACCCTGCCGCAGTAGCTGGACTTTGCTGAGCACTGGCTAGTGCACGATTAACGACAATTGGGTAAAGGGCACCGTTGGCAACAGCAATCAAACAGAACGGAGCAAGAATTGGCCAGATGGACGTTAGCTGCCACTGAGAGGCGATAAATATCAGTAGAGAAGCGACACTGAATAGCCCGATCAGCTGGCGCAGGACTTTCTCATCACCATATTTACGTACGCCGACTTTACCTAAGTAGCCGCCTGCCATAAAGGCGATAGTCTGTGGAATAAAGCTCAAACCAATATCTTTAGATTGATATCCTAGTTGCGACATAATCTCTGGCATGCCGGTTAGGTAAGCAAAGAATGCCGCTGATGCCGTGGCGAACATAAACACGTTACCTAGGTAGGTTTTAGAACCTAGTAGTGCCTTAATATCTGCCGAGATACTGGTTTGCTTGGCCTCGGCTTTTTCATTTTTCTGTGCCATGGTGGCGATAACGAGTAATACCCCCATTAGTGTCAGAGCGACAAAAATACTATGCCAGCCAAAGTTATCTGCCAATAGCACACCTAGCTGTGGCGCAAGTGCCGGAGACAATGCAACTAAAGGCATGATCGTAGCAAAGATCTGTTGGCTATTACTTGAGTGGCGTTTGATCACCATTGCTTGCCAGATCACTGCAGGTGCGCAAACACCGATCGCTTGCACAAAGCGCAGAGTCAGTAGCTGCCATACTTGATCGCTAAACGCCAAGCCAAATGATGCGATAGTGAAAATCACCAAGCCGGCCGCTAGGGTATTGCGGTGGCCAAACTTATCGGAGGCTAAGCCCCACATCAACTGACCAAAAGCCATACCCACAAGAAAGACTGTCAGAGAAAGAGCGATTTGTTCAGGGCCTGTCGCAAAGTCGATTTCCATCGCTTTGAATGCAGGTAGGTACATATCGGTGGCAATAAAGCCGAGCATCGAAAGGGCTGCGAGATAAACAAGCTGTAGTTTTGAAATTTTCATGATTCAACCAATCAAATTATTTAATCATTATTTACTCAGTATCAGTTGGCGCCAACCCTGATTTATTTACCCAGCCATTCTATTTTTCGATTTTCAGAAAATAAAACGTTAAAATTATTGGTTATCAATCAAAATTTTTGAACGGTTGTGCGTTATGTATTCAAAATCGTCGCTTGAGATGTTAGATACCGTTGCCCGCTTGGGCAGTTTTACCGCTGCGGCTGAGGTGCTGCATAAAGTCCCTTCAGCGATCAGTTATGGCGTGCGTCAGGTCGAGCAAGAACTGGACGTGATCTTGTTTCGTCGTTTGCCAAGGAAAGTAGAGCTGACACCCGCAGGCGAACTGTTTATTGCTGAAGCTCGGTTACTGCTGAGACAGATGGAAGACCTTAAGGCGCAAACCAAACGAGCTGCTCAAGGCTGGCAATCAACACTCAAGTTAACCTTAGACAATGTGGTCAAGCTAGATAAGCTTAAACCGCTAGTGGAAGACTTTTACCGTGAGTTTGAGTTTGCTGAACTGCAGATCAATATGGAAGTGTTTAACGGTTCATGGGAGGCGATCGCACAAGAGCGAGCGGATATTGTGATTGGAGCGACGTCTGCGATTCCTGTTGGAGGTGACTTCGAAGTGAGAGATATGGGGGTTTTAGACTGGGCATTTGTTATGTCTCCAGCGCATCCTTGTGTCCGTCAGCAAAATCTAACAGAAGAGTTTGTTAGTCAGTATCCGGCAATCTGCTTGGATGATACCTCTAGCGTGTTGCCCAAGCGTCATACCGGGCATTATCCGCAGCAGCGGCGTTTGTTGCTGCCCAATTGGTACAGTGCAATTGAGTGTCTCAAAAATGGCGTCGGGGTTGGCTATATGCCTAGGCACATTGCGATGCCGTTAATTCTTGATGGGGTGTTGGTGGAGAAGATGTTGCCGGATGAAAAGCCGATCAGCCAATGTTGTTTAGTCTGGCGCAAAGATGATAACCACAAGCTCATTCAGTGGATGGTGGATTACTTAGGCTCTTCCAATCAGCTCCATCACGACTGGTTAAAGCACTAAAGAAAACGCCAGCATAATGCTGGCGTTGCTTTGCTTGATAGCCGATTAAGGGCGTTCAAAGACGGTTGCGATACCCTGACCTAAACCGATACACATGGTGGCTAGACCATATTTGGCATCCTTAGCTTCCATCAGGTTAATCAGTGTGGTCGAAATACGAGAACCAGAACAACCCAGTGGGTGACCAAGAGCAATAGCACCACCGTTCAGGTTAACCTTCTCATCCATTACTTCCAGTAAACCTAGGTCTTTAGCACAAGGTAAAGATTGAGCAGCAAATGCTTCATTTAGCTCTACCACATCCATATCTTCAATAGAGAGACCTGCTCGTTTAAGCGCTTTCTGAGTTGCCGGTACAGGGCCATAACCCATGATGGATGGATCGCAACCCGCAATAGCCATACCTTTGATGCGTGCGCGAATTGGCAAGCCAAGTTCATTGGCTTTGTCTTCGCTCATGATCAGCATGGCTGATGCACCATCAGATAGCGCAGAGGATGTACCTGCGGTGACGGTTCCGTTTGCAGGGTCAAACACTGGGCGAAGCTGAGATAGACCTTCTACTGAGGTTTCTGGACGAATCACTTCATCGTGATCTAGCGTGAATAGGGTGCCGTCCGCTGCGTGGCCCTCAATCGGAAGGATCTCGTTTTTAAAGCGACCTTCAAGAGTAGCGGCATGAGCACGAGCATGAGAGCGCGCAGCAAATTCATCTTGTTGCTCACGACTGATACCGTGCAGTTTACCAAGCATTTCTGCGGTTAAACCCATCATCCCCGCGGCTTTAGCAACGTTTTTCGACATGCCTGGGTGGAAATCCACACCGTGGTTCATAGGAACATGCCCCATGTGCTCAACACCACCAATGAGGCAAATCTCCGCATCACCAGTCATGATTGCGCGTGTACCATCATGCAGAGCCTGCATTGATGAGCCACATAGGCGGTTGACAGTTACCGCACCAATTTCAATCGGCAAGCCTGCAAGCAGTGCTGCATTACGCGCAACGTTAAAGCCTTGTTCTAACGTTTGTTGTACACAGCCCCAGTAGATATCTTCAATCTCGCTTGGGTTAACCTGAGGGTTGCGCGCAAGAATGCCTTTCATTAAGTGAGCAGAAAGATCTTCGGCGCGAGTATGACGGAAAGCTCCTCCTTTAGAGCGTCCCATCGGTGTACGTAGACAATCTACTACGACAACGTTTTTCGTTTGATTAGTCATTTGGGAATCTCCTTAGATAGAACCTTGTTGCTGAGCACCATAAAAGGTTTGGCCTTTTTCAGCCATATCAATCAGCAATTGTGGTACTTGGTACATAGCGCCTAGATCTGAATATTGGTTTGCCATTGCGACAAACTCGGCAATACCTACGCTATCTAAGTAACGGAAAACGCCACCTCGGAATGGAGGGAAGCCCAGACCATAAACTAAAGCCATATCTGCTTCTTGAGGAGAAGCGATGATGTTTTCTTGCAGACACAAGACAACTTCATTGATCATCGGAATCATCATTCGTTGGATGATGGTTTGATCATCGAATTCTTGTTTCTCAGCACAAACGTCGGCGAGTACTGGCAGAATATCTTCACTGAATGTCTTCTTCGGTTTGCCTTTTCTATCCAAAGCGTAGCTATAGAAGCCGCTGCCATTCTTCTGACCATACTTGTCTGCTTCAAATAGAGCATCAATCGCATCACGACCTTGTTTACCCATACGCTCTGGGAAACCTTGAGCCATTACCGCTTGGGCGTGGTGAGCGGTATCTATGCCGACTACATCTAGCAGATAGGCAGGTCCCATTGGCCAGCCAAACTTGCGTTCCATGACTTTGTCGATTTTAGTGAAATCAGCACCGTCACGTAGCAACATGCTGAAACCACCAAAGTAAGGGAAGAGTACGCGGTTGACGAAGAATCCCGGACAGTCATTCACTACGATTGGTGATTTACCCATTTTCGCAGCGTAAGCGACAACACGGTTGATGGTTTCATCTGAGGTATGTTCACCACGGATGATCTCGACTAAAGGCATGCGGTGTACAGGGTTGAAGAAATGCATACCACAGAAATTTTCTGGTCGCTTAAGTGATTTAGCCAGCAGATTGATCGGGATAGTCGATGTATTTGAGGTAATGACGGTTTCGTCACCCACTTGTTGCTCGACTTCACTGAGTACTGCCGCTTTCACTTTCGGATTTTCAACTACTGCTTCAACGATAACATCCGTCTCTTCGATACCTGCGTAATGAAGGCTTGGAGTGATCGAAGCTAGGATACCTGCCATCTTAAAGCCATCAATACGGCCGCGAGATAGGCGCTTGTTAAGCAGTTTTGAGGCTTCAGTCATACCTAAATCTAGCGACGCTTGGGCGATATCTTTCATTAAGACAGGGACACCTTTAAGTGCCGACTGGTAAGCAATACCGCCACCCATGATACCTGCACCTAATACCGCTGCACGTTGAGTGTCTTTGCTAGCAGACTTAGCCGCTTTTTTAGCTAGCCCTTTAATATATTGATCATTAAGGAATAGACCGACAAGCGACTTGGCTTCTTCTGATTTTGCTAGCTTAACAAAATACTTGCGTTCAATATCAAGCGCTTCATTGCGAGCAAAGCGAGCACCTTCCTCGATAGTCACAACTGCTGTCATAGGGGCAGGGTAGTGAGGACCAGCCTTCTGTGCGACCAAGCCTTTTGCCATCGTAAAGCTCATCATAGACTCGAGCTTGCTAAGTGAAAGTGGCGATGTTTTTTGTTTACGTCGTTCTTTCCAATCCAGCTTTTCATTGATCGCTTGGGTTAGAGTCTTAATCGCTGACTCGTACAGGGCATCTGTCTCGACGATAGCATCGAGTAGGCCGATTTTAAGTGCTTCATCCGCTCGGCAAGCTTTGCCTTGTGTAATGACTTCCATCGCGCTGTCGGCACCGATAACACGAGGTAAGCGAACACAACCACCAAAGCCTGGCATGATTCCGAGTTTAGTCTCTGGTAAGCCAATGCTGGTGGTTTTGTCACCAATACGCATGTCAGTAGCGAGTACACACTCACATCCACCACCCAAAGCGTGGCCTTTTAAAACAGAAAGTGTCGGTACGGGTAGGTCTTCAAGTTTATTAAAGATGCTATTTGCAAATTGAAGCCATTGATCCAGTTCTTGCTCTGATTTGGCAAATAGCCCCAGAAACTCAGTAATGTCAGCGCCAACAATAAACGCCTCTTTATCTGAAGTAAGCAGTAAGCCTTTGAGAGAGCTGTGAGCTTTAAGCGCATCAAGAGCCTTATCCAGTGACTCTAGAGTGGCGAGGTCGAGCTTGTTAACAGACGCTGGTGCACAGAAGCTGAGCTCAGCGATTCCGTCTTGTAATTCCTTTACCTGTAGGGTTTCGGCTTGGTAAATCATTGTCTATCTCCATGACATACAATCTTCGGATTGCGTGTACAGCAGTTGGTTGAGTTGCAACCGCTGTAAAGGAAAGTGGTGTTATAGTTATTCTGGTTAGACCAGTAGTTTTAGTTTGGACTTGCTGTTGGTTAAATTCAATACATTTTTCAAACAAGTGTTTAACATTGTGCGCTCGAACAGATCTTAGGCGACGGTAAATTCGCTCTCGTGATACACTGCGAGTAAGACATAAGACGAACCACAGCCATGAATGACCTGCCGTATTTAATACCTGCACAACCTACTCAGTTTGAAGAGGAAATAAAGAAAAGCGTCTTTATTACTTACCTCGCACACACTCCATCAATTGAATTAGCTAAAGCGTTTGTTGAGCAGATAAAAAGCAAACACTCGGATGCGCGACATAATTGCTGGGGATTTGTTGCTGGTAGACCTGAAGATTCAATGCAATGGGGGTTCAGCGACGACGGTGAGCCATCGGGAACCGCGGGTAAACCTATACTGGCGCAATTATCAGGGTCGGGAGTGGGTGAAATTACGGCTGTGGTGACTCGCTACTCTGGTGGTATCAAGCTGGGAACCGGTGGATTGGTTAAAGCTTATGGTGGTGGGGTACAGCAAGCTCTCAAGTCGCTTCAAACAATTGAGAAAAAAATAACCACAAAACTACTACTAGAGTTAGACTATGGGTTTATGCCTATAGCACAGTCTCTATTTCCTCAGTTTGGAGCTCAAGAAGTCAGTGCTGAGTATAGTGAGTTGGTTAAAATGGTTATCGAGATTGAACTTCGTCAAGTGAGTGACTTTACTCAAACCATTATTAATAAGAGTGGCGCCAAGGTACAGGTTACCTCGTTGGACAAACAACAAAGATAATTAGGAAGTCGGAAGCTACGCTTCATAAATCAATCTAACCATGCAATTTCGATCCATTATTCGCATCGTCGGGCTTTTGCTCGCGCTTTTTAGTCTCTCTATGCTAGCTCCTGCTTTAGTAGCGCTTATCTATCGAGACGGTGCAGGTGTTCCTTTTGTCACCACCTTTTTCGTTCTGCTATTTTGCGGAACCTTATGTTGGTTTCCAAACCGACGTCATAAGCATGAATTAAAAGCACGTGATGGCTTTCTCATCGTCGTTTTGTTTTGGACGGTACTCGGAAGTGCAGGTTCACTGCCATTTCTCATCGCTGACAATCCCAATGTTTCTGTCACAGACGCTTTCTTTGAGTCTTTTTCTGCTTTAACCACCACCGGAGCCACGGTCATTGTTGGTCTCGATGACTTGCCCAAAGCGATATTGTTTTATCGTCAGTTCCTACAATGGTTTGGCGGTATGGGTATCATCGTACTTGCCGTTGCGATATTACCGGTATTAGGTATCGGTGGCATGCAGCTTTACCGAGCTGAAATTCCGGGACCAGTAAAAGACACCAAGATGACGCCGCGTATCGCCGAAACGGCTAAAGCACTCTGGTATATCTATTTAAGTCTAACCATTGCTTGTGCTGCTTCTTTTTGGCTGGCGGGGATGACTCCATTTGATGCGATAAGCCATAGCTTCTCGACAATCGCCATTGGTGGTTTCTCTACCCATGATGCGAGTATGGGACATTTCGACAGTTACGCGATCAATATAATTACCGTCGTGTTCCTTTTGATCTCGGCATGTAACTACTCACTGCACTTCGCAGCCTTTGCCTCTGGGGGCGTGCATCCTAAGTACTATTGGAAGGACCCGGAGTTTAGAGCCTTTATCTTTATTCAGGTCTTACTGTTTATCGTTTGTTTCTTGGTATTGTTAAACCATCACTCGTATAACTCGGTCTACGACGCCTTTGATCAGGCTCTTTTCCAAACGGTTTCGATTTCCACCACTGCCGGCTTCACAACGACAGGTTTTGCGGAGTGGCCACTATTCTTACCCGTGCTGTTACTTTTCTCTTCCTTTATTGGTGGATGTGCGGGTTCTACCGGTGGTGGTATGAAAGTCATCCGTATTTTATTGCTGACACTGCAAGGTGTGCGCGAACTTAAGCGTTTGGTTCACCCGCGTGCCGTGTACACGATTAAAGTTGGCGGTAGTTCTCTTCCTCAGCGGGTTGTCGATGCGGTGTGGGGATTTTTCTCTGCCTATGCTCTGGTTTTTGTTGTCTGCATGTTAGGTTTGATTGCGACAGGAATGGATGAGCTAAGCGCTTTCTCTGCTGTTGCGGCGACACTCAATAACTTAGGTCCGGGTCTTGGTGAAGTGGCACTTCATTTTGGTGATGTGAATGACAAGGCGAAATGGGTTCTGATTGTTTCGATGCTATTTGGACGACTGGAAATCTTTACTCTACTTATACTACTTACGCCGACGTTCTGGCGTAGCTAAGGAGACGATGTGGCAAAGGCGCTATTTCTCTATTCAAGCCGTGAAGGTCAAACTAAAAAGATATTTAGTCATATTCAGTCAGACCTGTCTGAATATGACTGTGAACTGCTCGACCTACACACCATAGATACGGTGGATTTCAGCCAATATGAGCGAGTGCTTATTGGTGCCTCTATTCGTTATGGCCACCTTAACAAAAAGCTCTATCAGTTTATTGAGCGTAACTTGTCTTCATTACAGCAGAGTAAAGTTGCTTTCTTCTGTGTGAATCTAACGGCACGTAAAGAAGACCAAGGAAAGGATACGCCTGAAGGTAGTGCCTATATAAAGACATTTCTCAAAAAGTCGTCTTGGCAGCCTCAACTTATCGGCGTCTTTGCTGGTGCTCTCTATTACCCACGTTATAACTGGTTCGATAGAACAATGATTAAATTCATTATGAGTATGACGGGAGGAGAGACTGATACAAGTAAAGAGGTAGAGTACACCAACTGGGAAAAAGTGACTCTATTCGCCAATAAGTTTAAAGATATGTAAAGAAAAGGCTTACTTATAAGGCTTTTAGATCGAAATTTAATCGAACAATAAAAAAGTTAGAAAAAACTGAAAAAAGGGCTT
>NZ_JCBDHG010000004.1:0-31384 GCF_059834185.1 Vibrio sp. R10-SG3-ISO10 | reverse complement strand
ACCCCAACCAGCATAATCGTAGTAACAAAAGTGGCACGAGCAGCAACACCAACCGCAGCGATTTCAGCTTCACCAAGCTGACCTAGCATCAATACGTCTACCAAGCTTCGGCTAGAAAACATGATACTTTGTAAAGTAATCGGCAGAGCTATCGCAATCAAGCGCCTAATGAAATCACCACGGGTATGGGTTAAGACTTGGGAAAGAGTTATCAATCGCGCACCTCAAAATGCAACAGTATGAAAAGAGAGAAAAAATGAGTCGACTATTATATGATCAGTCGGAATATGAAACCATAAAAACCACAGGGGTTAGGGATGAAAAATGTGCTGGTTTTGGGTGCCTCTGGATACGTAGGTTCACAACTCCTATCTCAGCTATGTGATCGAGGCTATCATGTTACTGCGGCCGCTAGGCAGATTGAGTACCTTAAAGCCCGTGTTGAGCCTCATCCAAACCTAACGCTACGCTATATCGACCTTGCTGACGAGGCTGCAACTAAAGAATTGATCCCGCATTTCGACCTTATCTATTTTCTGGTCCACGGCATGGCGCATGGGCACGATTTCTTAAACTACGAAATTTCATTAGCCGAGAATTTTAACAATGCCCTAACCCAGAGCACCGTGAAGCATGTGATTTACCTAAGTGCGATTCAGCCGCAAACTGGTGATTCTAGCCACCTTAAAGCACGCCGAATGACAGGAGATATTATTCGCAAATCAGGCGTACCGATCACTGAGCTTCGAGCTGGGGTGATCATCGGCCCGGGTTCTGCGGCGTTTGAGATCATGCGTGACTTTGTTTACAACATGCCGATTCTCATTACACCAAAGTGGGTTGAATCCAAAGCAAATCCCATTGCGCTAGAAAACCTCAATCACTATTTGTTATCTGTTGCCGAAGAATCGCCAACACAACATCAGCTCTATGAAGTGGGCGGACCGGATACACTCAGCTATCGACAGCAGTTCCAAGTCATCGCGAATACAATCAAAAAGCCTATCTCAATTTGGCCTACTTCCCTGTTAACTCCTAAGATGGCTTCGCAATGGCTAGGCGTTGTGACTTCCGTCCCATCAAGTATCGGGGCCGCGTTATTGTCAGGGCTAGAGCATGATTTCATCGCTGATAACCAAGCCATTGCTCGTAAATACCCCCAGCCTCTCATCACGTTCAACCAAATGGTTACAAACAGTATTGAGCAAGAAGGTAAATTTGTTCGAAGTAATGTTTGGGGCTTTGACCCTGCTGCCCTCTCTCGCTGGCAACCGGGCTATGGGTATTATCCAAAACAGACTGGCGCCGAAATAGAAACTGAACTCTCTTCCGCTCAGCTATGGAAACTCGTTAAGCAAATAGGCAGTAGAAAAGAGGGCTACTTCTTTGCTAATACTCTTTGGCGTACCCGAGAGTGGCTCGATATCTTCTTTGGTGGTGGAAAACCCATTAGACGCTCTCCTCCTGGTCCTGAGTTACAGGTTGGAGACCATATCGATTCTTGGAAAGTGATTCGATGTGAACAAAATCACTTCATCTCATTGCTGTTTGGTATGAAGGGCCCCGGTTTAGGCCGCTTAGAGTTTTTGATTGAGGATTTGGGAGAGAAAAGAAAACTAACAGTCACCGCGTGGTGGCACCCGCAAGGCTTTAGAGGTCTTTTGTACTGGTTTGCGATGATGCCAGCTCACCTTTTCATCTTTAAAGGCATGGTCAAAGCCATCGTTAAAAAAGCAAAAGAGCTTCCATAATAGAAGCTCTTGTCGATGCATTTTCTTAGGTAATTTACACCGTTAAACTGAGTGGTATCTCTGCTAATCGGTCGCCTCGGTTGGCTGGAAAGACTAAGTATTCACCGTGATATTTTACGTTGGATTTATAGTCCGTCACCTTATGAACCATAAAGCCGGCCGCAGACGCTTTCTCAACAAAATCAGCATGGTGACCACGCACAAACCAACTCATTGGTTTGATCATATCTTCACCATCAAAGCTGCTTTCACACTGCTCTGTACACATGGCAAGAGAATTTGGTCCCTCAGTAAAGATTTGCACTTTGCCACAACCAACCAGTTCTTCCGAGGTTGTAACTTCCCAGCCCTGCTCTTCCATCATGTCGATGAAATTATTGATCTCGTGATCTTTAAGAACGCGATCTTCTTGGTCTTGAGGGAAAAACTGAGCATAGAACTTGGAAATACGCTGAAACGTCTGCATTAAGCCCGCATTGTTGCCCTTTGAGCGCCCCGTCTTCTGCCAACGGATTAAATCGTCCGCCACAACACGTGGAAACTGTTGTGACTTAATGGCTTTAGTAATCCAACGAACCAAATAGAGGTTGTTTGCTGTTGGCCCATTAGTGAGTTTGCCAGCTTTATGCTCATTGGTAATCTCTTCTAGAGCCTTATTCACTAATTTTTGTATTTCTACCGTATACTCAGACATTACGCCTTTCTTCCAAATATCCAATAACAAGCCGCAGAGATGACTGAGCATGCACTCATCACTGTAATCATCGGCCATGTTACACCGCCAGGCATCATTGCCACGACAGCACCAATAACTGAACCTGTACCAAAGCGCAGAGTTCCTGCCAACGAAGACGCGGTTCCCGCCATCGTTGGGTAGCCACTTAACAACAGTCCCATTGAGTTACTACCAATTGTCGATAATGTACCAATAAACATCACAACAAAAATAACCGTTCCCCATAGGCCCGCATCTAACAGCCAAGTAACAAACAAACCAATACCCGCAATGAGTTGAACAATCAGTCCAAAACGCAACATGGTATGTGAGCCGACCTTCTTAACCAGTCGCCCGTTGATGCTTGTCATTATGATCATCGCGACAATGTTCAAACCAAACAGATAACCGAACTGCTCTGGCCGCACACCATAAATATCAATGTAGACGAAGGAACCGGCCGTTAAAAAGGCAAACATCCCAGCAAACGAAAATGCTCCTGAAAAAATCAGCCCCATCGCCACAGGGTTTTTCGCCAGTTTGATATAATTACGTAACGTATTACGAATTCGAAATGGCTGCTTGTTCTCAGCGCTTAACGTTTCTGGAATCTTCCACAGCACTAAGCAAATAACGACAACAGAGAATGCTGCCAGAATCCAGAAAATCGCACGCCAACCGAACCACACCGCAACATATCCACCAATCATAGGGGCGATAAGTGGCGCGATGGTAATGACTAATGTGACGAACGACATCGCACGGGCAAAGTCTTCGCGGTCAAACATGTCTCGAACAACGGCTTGAATAATCACCGCAGCAGCAGCGCCTGCAAAGCCTTGCGCCGTTCGGACCCAAGTTAACGCTTCAATACCGGTTGTTGTGGCACTCACTACAGCTGCAAGCCCAAAGAAGAGCACTCCCAGAATTAAAACCGGACGACGACCATAACTATCGGCTAATGGCCCATGAATCAACTGACCTAACGCAAATCCAGCGGTATAAGCAGTTAACGTAATTTGCACCGCCCCTTCAGCAACACCAAGATCTCTGGCGATCGTTGGCATTGCAGGCAGGTACATATCAATAGCTAATGGGGTTAATGCACCAATGGCACCCAAAACAAGGAATAACAGAAAACTGATTTGTGGGGCCTTGGTTTGATCTAAGGTTCTCTCAGACATAAATCTCCTACTCGGTTGCGAATCAGATGCAGCTTCCGTGCTGCAACCAAACAGAATAAATGAGCACTAAAAGTGCTATGGACTGCTGCCTTTATGCAGTTAACAGACCTGAATTGAATCGATCTATATTCAATCAATTCTGTCTAAAAGACTAGTTCCTAGATGGAAATAAAGTATTTCCTCAATAAAGAATTAATTCCAAACAGAGTCAATTTCTTCTTGAGTTAAATAGCGATATTCACCCGGTTCTAAGGTTTCGCATAGCTCGATTTCACCAATGCGCTCACGGTGAAGATGCTCAACTTTATTGCCAAGTGCAGCAAACATACGCTTCACTTGGTGGTACTTACCTTCGGTGATGGTCAGTAACACTTCTTTCTCGTCTTCATCTACCACTTCTAACTTCGCAGGCAGGGTCAAACCTTTTTCATTTCTTAATTGAATACCTTCGGCAAACTTCTCTGCATAATCCGCTTGGAGCGGATCAACCAGCCACACTCGGTAAGTTTTCTCACACTTGTGTTTAGGCGAAGTGATTCGGTGCGACCATTGGCCATCATCAGTAATCAAAACAAGACCCGTAGTATCAACATCAAGGCGACCAGCAAAGTGCAAGTCTTCCATTTTGACTTCATCTAACAACATAAATGCCGTCTGGTTGAAACCATCTTCATGCGAACAAACAAAACCATCTGGCTTAAAAAGCATAATGTAGCGAGGGCCCGGCTTTTGAATCTCTCGGCCTTGCCATTCTACCGTGCACTCTTCAGTCACTTTAGTCGCGCCACTTTTCTGCACCACGTCATTGACGGTAACATCACCACTTTTAATGATTTTTGTTGCTTCTTTACGTGTTGCCCCAAGTGCATCACATAGATATTTATCTAAACGCATGAATACCTCATCTTTGCTAGGTGGGGTATTATAGTGCGACTAGACTAAATAGTTGAGCTATTTCACACATTTTATGTATACACTCCGTCCTTATCAGGCTGACTCCGTCAAAGCGGTCATTCATTATTTTCGAAAACACTCGTCACCCGCTGTGTTGGTACTCCCAACAGGCGCAGGTAAAAGCTTAGTTATCGCTGAGCTGGCTCGCTTGGCCAAAGGGCGTGTATTGGTGCTTGCTCATGTAAAGGAACTCGTCGAGCAAAACCATCAAAAATACGAAGGATACGGACTGAAAGGCTCGATATTTTCAGCGGGGTTAGGTCGTAAAGAAACCGACCAGCAAGTCGTTTTTGCTTCAGTGCAATCTGTCGTGCGCAACCTCGATCAGTTTAAAAACCAATTTTCACTTTTGGTCATCGACGAATGTCATCGAGTGCCCGACGACAAGAACACCAGCTACCAAAAAGTCATCAACCATTTGCGCGAGCAAAATGCAGGCATAAAAGTGCTTGGGCTCACTGCCACACCTTACCGTTTAGGCATGGGCTGGATTTACCAATACCACACACGCGGACTAGTTCGCAGTGAGGAACCACGCTTCTTCCGCGACTGCATATTTGAGCTGCCTATTCGCTACTTACTGGATGAAAAATTTCTTACTCCAGCACGCATGATGGATGCGCCCGTACTGAGCTATGACTTTTCTCAGCTCAAGTCCGCGAATACGGGTCGCTACAAAGAGTCGGAAATGGATATGGTGATTGATAAGGCGAAACGTGCAACACCACAAATCGTCGAGCAAATCATTCTTATGTCTACCGGTAAGCAAGGTATTATGATTTTTGCTGCGACTGTTCGCCATGCTCAAGAAATTTTCGGCCTGCTACCAGAAGGACAAACCGCCATCGTGATCGGCGATACGCCAACACCTGAACGTGATGCCATCATTCAAGACTTTAAAGAGCGCAAAATTAAATACCTTGTCAACGTATCAGTACTGACAACGGGCTTTGACGCGCCGCACGTTGATTTAATTGCCATATTACGACCAACCGAGTCGATTAGCCTTTATCAGCAAATTGTTGGACGCGGATTGCGTCTATCTCCGGGTAAAGAGGAATGTTTAGTTCTAGATTATGCAGGCAATAGCTACGATCTCTATCAGCCTGAAGTGGGTGATGCCAAACCCGATTCAGACAGCGAGATCATCACCATTCCCTGCCCTGCTTGCGGCTTCAACAACAACTTTTGGGGAAAGCTAGACAGTAACGGTTTTCTACTTGAACATTTTGGTCGCAAGTGCCAAGGGTTCTTTGAAGATGAAGAGACTGGCGAACGTGAACACTGCGATTACCGATTCAGAGCTAAGTATTGTGGAGAGTGTGGAGCCGACAACGATATCGCTGCGAGAATCTGCCATGAATGCGATGCCACTTTGGTTGACCCAGACAAGAAGCTTAAGGAGGCGTTAAACCTTAAAGACGCTCTTGTTTTTGAGTGCTTAGAAATGGCTTTAAGCGTTCACAAAGATGACAAAGGGAAAAGCAGCTTAAAAGTCTCTTACATTGGAGATAATCAGGCTCAAGTGAGTGAATTCTGGTCATTGACGACGAAGAATCAGAAACAACGCTTCAAGGATCAGTTTGTTCGCCCTCACCTAGCAGACAAACATAGGCCTTTTGAAGACGCTTCACCGACTAAAGTGGTGAATAATCAACACCGATTCCGTCCACCTCAATTTGTTATTGCAAGGAAGTCAGGACGATTCTGGAAAATGCGAGATAAGATTTTTGCTGACGAGTTAACCAACTAAGAGCTAATTCATTTGGTGTTCATCTATCAACACGTATACTGACTCACAGTAATTTCAAGAAGGTAAGATTATGTTGAAGCGTCCGTTAGTAAGTCTGACAGCCATATTGGCGTGCGTCTTTGTTTCATTTCCAACATTGGCTAAGAAGCATCATGATGAAGATGGACATGCGCTAGTTCAAGACGTGCATAAGCCTGGTACGCGAATCGAGTTCGAAGAAGACCAAGATGAGGTCTACGACGCTGTACAAAAAGGCTATGTTCGCCCATTTTCTGAAATGTTTGCGGCGGTAGAGCGTGACTTAAACGGTCGGATCATTCATGTCGAGCTTGAAGAAGATGATGATATTTGGGTCTATGAACTTAAATTGAACCACAATAACAATATCATCAAAGTTGAATACAACGCCGAAACCCTTGAAATGCTGCAAATTAAAGGCAGAAACATAAAAGAAGCACTAAAAAAATAGAAGATTGAAGCTTATGAAAATTCTTGTAGTGGAAGATGAACCGCGTCTAGGTGAACAAATTGTCGACATTTTGGAACAAACCGGTTGGGTTCCTGAACTGTCTCAAGACGGTATTGATGCGCTATACCGAGCGACTTCAGAAGAGTGGGATGCGATCGTGCTCGATCTAGGTCTGCCAAAACTCGACGGCCTAACGGTACTCAAAGGCATTCGAGACGAGAACATTAACACGCCAGTAGTGATTCTTAGCGCTCGTGACACCTTAACTCAACGCGTAGAAGGCTTAAACGCAGGCGCAGACGATTACCTAACCAAACCATTTGAAATGGTCGAGTTAATTGCCCGCATCCGAGCTCAACTTCGCCGCGCTTCTGGTAATGCCTCTCCTGTTATGCAAGTCGGTAATTTAAGTCTTGATACCCGCACTTCGAAAGTGATGTGGCAAGGCCAAGCGATTAGCCTGACAGCGTTGGAGTACAAAGTTGTCGCTTACTTTATGCATAACCCCGAGAAGGTCATTTCACGCACAGAATTGGTCGAGCATATTTACAAACAGGATTTTGACCGTGATTCAAACACTATCGAAGTGTTTATCGGTCGAATTCGCAAAAAGATCGCACCGAAAGTCATCAAAACAGTGAGAGGCTTGGGGTACCAGCTTAATGCCGAATAACAAACGCTCACTACTTAAAAGACTGAGTTTAAAAAGCCGCTTAGTTCTAGCGGCTGTAGTTTGGCTAACGGCTATGGTAATAGCGGTTGGCGTGAGTGTGCCTAACCAAGTCTTCAACTATATGGCTGACGACGCAAAGTCTCAGTTATCCATTTATATGGATGAGATTTCCGCAGCGATAGAAGCCGATGAATCTGGCAACATCACTCTGGCATCTAGCCTTTCCGATCCCCGCTTTAATCGCCCGTATAGCGGGTTATATTGGTCTGCGAAAACCGAGACAGATTTGCTTCGCTCACGCTCTTTGTGGGATCAACGCATCGAGAGCAAAAAGAACGGTAAAGAATTCGTTGGCGCTCGCGATGAAAAGCTCATCTACATAAAGACTAAGCTCTATTACCCAGATTATGATGGGCCGATTGAAGTTCTGATTGGTATTGATGAACAACCCATTGAAGATACTGTTCGCGATTTAATGAGTCAGCTGTGGATTATTCTCGCTCTACTCTACTTCGGTGTTTTGGCAGTAATCATGTTGCAAGTCCAATGGTCGCTAAGTCCACTCAACAAGATGCAAAAAGAGTTGAACCAGCTTCGCTCCGGAGATAAAACAAGCCTAGATGAAGAGTATCCGAAAGAGGTGGCTCCGGTCGTTTCCGATCTCAATGCTCTGGTTTTCCATTACCAAGAATTGCTTGAACGCGCTCGCCATCATGCAGGCAACCTTTCTCACGCGCTAAAAACCCCTTTGTCGGTGTTAAGAAATGAAATTGGTTCGCTCGATAAGGAGACACGAGACTATCTCTTGCCTCCGGTTCATCAAATCCAAAGCCAAATTGATTACCACTTAGGCCGTGCGCGAATGGCTGGCTCTAAAAATATTCTCTCTGTTCGCGCTAATCCTTCTGAGCGCGTAGATGCGATTTCGATGGCGTTTGACAAAGTATACGCCGAGCGAGGTGTTGCTTTGATTAATGAACTCGACTCAGACATCGAAGTTGCCGTCGATGCAACTGATCTAGACGAGATGGTGGGTAACTTGCTAGAGAATGCCTACAAGTGGTCTTGCAATATTATTCGTGTCCACTCTCAAGAAAATGAACCGGGCACCATTGAGATCATTATCGAGGATGACGGTCCCGGCATTGACGATGAAGATATTCAGCAAGCACTTAAGCGTGGTGTAAGATTAGACGAAACTACGCCAGGAACTGGCCTTGGACTGAATATCGTTAACGAAATGGCACACAGTTATCGCGGTAAGCTTGCGCTATCAAGAAGCTCGATGGGTGGATTAAAAGCCGTCCTTGCGTTTAATACATCGAACTAAGTCAATCTTGAGTCAGACCACAATGAAAGCGACGCAATCTGCGTCGCTTTTTAGTTGTTGAGAATGATTTAGAGTGATTCAGTACTGACTAAGGTTATCGAATTCGATAATAGACTGACGAATAAAAACTATGTCAGCTCTGTTAACAAATGAAAAACGTCCCTTTTACCTTATCGGCCTTATCATCGATTTTAAGCCTGCTGCTGTTACCCTCTCTTTCTTTTGCACAAGACGAGGAAAGCTCTGACGTTGAAGAGTCGCCTTTCACCGCTCAAACCAAACTTGGCTTTATCTATACAGAAAACACCAGCTCTTCTCTTTCTGTAAATTCAGCTTTGTACCTCAATTATCAACAAGAGTCTTGGCTACATAAGGCGTCATTTGAAAGCTACTATACTGACGCCGACAATGCCGATGATGGGGCAAATCGCTATACGGTCAATGCGGGTTCAACCTATGACTTTGCAGAGAAAACCTTCGTCCGTGGTGCTGGCCGATTTGAAAATGACTTGTATGGTACTTACCGTAAGCAGTGGATATTAATGAGCGGTATTGGTGTCTATTTGGTTAACAATGACATCGTAAAAACCTCAATATCTCTTGGTCCAGGTTATCGAATCACGCAAAGACAGCCGTTCGATTCTGAATACCCAGACCAAATGAATTATGAAGTCATTGCTTCTTCTACCCTCGATAGCTCTATTGTTTTCTCGGAGAGGCTTTCAATGGGCGCAACCTTTGACGTGGCACACGGTGAAGAGAACACCCATTACAACACTAAGGCATACATCAAGAATACCCTAATGGCGAACCTGTCTTTAGTTTTCGACGTTGAGTACATCTACAACACAACCGTTGCTGAAGACCAATCACCGGATGAAATCTACAGTACGATGAGCTTAAGCTATGATTTTTAACGCTTACTTAAGCCCTATACAAAAACAGCGCCACTAGGGCGCTGCTCTCTCTTAACTATGTTTATGACTCCAAATGTAAAGCCACTTTCTTGCCGACTAATATTGAGCCTTTATCACCAATATCGATAAGGTTCATTAGGCCATCAAACGAACCCGGTCTAACAAACAGTTGCTCAATCACCCCTCCTTTCGCTCCCTCTAGGTCAAGTGGGGTGTGCGTATCATGCATGAACAATATTCCGTCTGAGTCCATGCTGTACTGCCCTTTGCCTGAAAAACCAACTTGGCTTTGCGGTAACATTGCAAACACGCCATAAGTGTTGTTTTCATTTAATGTCAGTTCAAGTCTCATTGGCAAAGACGTAGAGAAGACAGTTGATGGCTCTTCAATATGAATGTGTGCCACCGTGCTACTGGTAAAATGCCTGTTTGGCTGATCACCAGTATTAAAGGCAATACCGACTCCAACGCCTAACCCCAATATCGCTGCGCCAAGGATAATTTCTTTATTCACAATTCACTACCCCACTTTGATTGCTGAAACTGACAGAACGACCCTGCTCATCAAGCATTAAGCTAAGCTCATCAAACTGATACACCGTTGGATTCTGGTAATAGATTCTTTCGCCATTGTTTGTTGGCTCATACCAGCACTGGTTGTAAGTTTTAGCAACATACTGGCTAGAGATCAGTAGCTCTTTAGCTAGCATCGTCCCAAAGAAGCCAATCACAATCGCAGCAGCAAACACCGAAGCGGCTTTATAGCTGATTGACGAACCTACTTTTGGTGGGGAAAGCTTGCGCTGCTTATCAGTCTGCGGTGTTTTCTTCTGTTCGGTTGCCAATGGTTCATTCTGAGAAACTTTAACTTCAGAGAGGCATGTTATCTTTTTAACCGTACCGATAAATTCATAGCCCACGCCACGCTCTGTGCGGATGATTTCACCAGAGCGATCTTCTAAGCCGCGACGACAACTGGATATGGAGTGCAGCAAACTGCTGCTCTCCACGACAATACCGCGTTTATGCCAAACCTCTTCCATAAGTTCATGCTTGCTCAATACCTTTCCTTTATGAGTAAACATGTAGGTCAACAATGAAATCTCATTGATACCAATTGGGTGACGGATCTGGCTCTTAAGGCTTTGAATATAGCCGCCAGTGTCGTCAAGTATGTGAGTTCCGTTGATTAGCAGCATCGTCTTTACCCCTCTGTAGCTAGCTCAAAGCGTTTCGATTTTTCAGCCACTTTAGCGAACGCAACATACGCCATAGGCACAATGAATAACGAGAAGAAAGTCCCCACCGTTAAGCCACCAACCAAAACTAAGCCAATGTTGGTACGTCCTAATGAACCAGGGCCATCCGCCAATGCAAGTGGCAATGAACCAATAATCATCGTTAGTGAAGTCATTAGAATTGGGCGTAAGCGAGATTTCGCACTCATAAGAGCCGATGTCATCGCACTGTAGCCCTCTTTACGCTTAATGTTGGCAAACTCGACAATCAAAATACCGTGCTTAGTGACTAGACCTACCAAGGTCAACAAGCCAATCTTTGAATACAGGTTTAAGCTATGGCCAAACACACTTAATGTCAGTACTGCACCAACCAAACATAGAGGCACGGTAATTAAGATGATTAGCGGATCGACAAAGCTTTCAAACTGAGCCGCCAGAATCAAGAAGATGAACACCAGTGCCAAGCCAAATAGGACCTGCATTCCTGCTTCAGATTCATTGAGTTCTTTGACCACACCGTTATATTCGTAGTTTTGGCCCACTTTCAACAGTTTTGGCAACTCAGCATCGACGTACTCCTGAATATCACTTGCACTGAATCCTGGCATCAGATCAGCGGTGATTTCTGCTGCATCCTTACCACCATAAGTCTTAATGTTTGACTCCGCAGTGACAGGCTCAATCGAAACAAACTGTGACAATGGTAGTCTTTGACCCGAGTCAGAGCTTACGTACAGCTTATCTAGAACTTTGAAATCACCTAATGCCTGACGGTTTACCTGCACCTGAATTGGGTATGTAAAACCATCTTCTGCCTGTAAATCTGCTGCTTTTACAGAACCAAGGAAGGTAGAAATAGCGCTAGTGACATTGCCGTAGTCTACTCCTGACAGCACAATTGCATTACGATCAATGGAGAGGTCAAAACGTAGCTGATCTCGGTGTGTCGAGTTGTCTACATTCGAAAGACCTTCATAGTTTTCTAGCAGCTCTACTACTTTTTCTGCGGTATCAGATAACGCATCTAAATCACGGTTAACTGTGGTCAATTCAAGAACGAGATTGCTTGCTACATCTAGGTTATCCGCAGAGCGCACAGAGAAAGAAGTTGAATAGGCTGAAACCGTTTCACCCGCTTTAGCCATCATCTCTTGAATAATCTCATCAGCACTTTGGTCACGCTCTTCCCAAGATTTAAGTAGAACATGGTTGGTTGGCGCTGACTCGATATAAGCTAGGTTTGCTTCAATCGCATCACTGTCTTTGAACACATTGTTTATCTGTTCGGCATTTTCCAGATCATAGAGACGACCTGCGCCCGCCGGACCATGAGACGTGACCTCAATAAAGCCTGTATCTTCTGTCGGTAAAAGGACTTTTGGCATAAACCATACAGCAACACACGACAAAACAATTAGAGCAGCAGTTCCACCTAGCACCATACCCGGACGTTTGAACCAAGCATTAAGATACAGCATGTACTTTTCAGTCATCGCATCTAACTTAGTTTCAACCCACTGGAACCACTTTGGTGACGTTGTCACTGACTTAAGCATGTACGCGCTCATCATCGGAGATAGAGTCAGCGCAACAAAGCCTGAGATAATCACAGATGCAGCAAGCGTATAAGCAAACTGCCTGAACAGATCTGCGGTTAAGCCAGACATTAAACCAATTGGAAGATAAACCACCGCAAGTGTTAACGTCATTGCGATAACTGGGAATACGATCTCTTTACAGCTCTTCAGCGCTGCTTGAAACGGGGAAGATCCCTCTTCAATGTGACGGTAACAGTTTTCTACAACAACAATCGCATCGTCGACAACCAACCCGATCGCAAGGATGATGGCGAGAATGGTTAGTACATTAATGCTGAAACCAAGCATTGCCATAACCGCAAACACGCCGATCACACATACTGGAATGGTAATCAGGGGAATCGCGGCCACACGCAGCGAGCCAAGGAACAGCACGACAATTGCGGAAACCAATACAATGGCCTCAACTAAAGTCATAAAACCTTGATCAATCGCTTCTTCGATAAAGTCGGCCTGATTGTAGACCATCTTCATCTCGATACCTTCCGGTATCTGCATCGTTTCCATCGCTGCTTTGACACGGTTCGCCACTGTCACTGGATTTTCAGTCTTAAGCGGTAATACTTGCAGAGACATCGCCATATCGCCATCGACGTTAAGCATACTTGGCTCTAGGCTTTCTTCACCCATTTGGATATCCGCAATGTCGCTCACACGAATGATCTTTCCGTTATCGACACGCAGTACAAGGTCGCGAACATCTTCAATGGTAGTGACTTGATTGACTGGGTTAATGGAGAAGTCACGCACCTCGCCTTTAATCGTACCAGCAGTAAAAGTTGCGTTATAGGTGCTTAGCGTTCCAACCACATCGGATGCACTGACATTCAGTGCCGCCATGCGCTCAGGCTGCAACCACACTCGAATTGCACGACTTGAGCCTCCATAAGGCCCCCATACTCCACCCACACCTAGAACATTCTTGAACTGTGGCGAGATTTGCTGATTGATGAAGTCAAACATCTCTTGTTTGTCCATCGAGCCATTGTTGACAAACGTAATGATGTTACTTGGCATTGAAGTGTCAGATGAGTCATCGGTAACCGTTGGTTTGTCTGTCATAGCAGGCGGAAAATCAGAGATTCCATCTACCTTGCTACGCAGGTTGTTCATCAAACTCGCGTATTCAACGTCACTAATGCCGTCTTCGAACTGAATCTTTAACGAACAGCTCCCCTCTTGGCAGTCGGTTGTCATCGTTTTGATTTTGTCTAACCCAGTAACGGCAGTAATGAGCTCTTCCGCTACGTTTTGCGACATGAACTCAGCGCTCGCTCCTGTGATTGAAGCGTTCACCGTTGCAGAGGCCGTTTGACGCTCAGGAAAGTACTGAATAGCCAGTTTCTGGTAAGAGACGATACCAAGTAACACAATCGCGATACTTAGCACCGAAGCCAGTACCGGATGCTTGATACATATTTCAGGCAGCTTCATTCGTTACCTCCGTCGACTTGTCCGCTTTAGGCTCGGCGATTTTGCTTGCTTCTTTGTTAGGCGTTTCAGTAACTGGCTTTGCCTGCTGTTCTTTCTTCTCAGGCTGAGCCGGTAAGGTTCTCGCTGGCAAGGTCACGGGAGACTTGGTTTGCTGAATAGCCACTTGTACATCTTGATGTAAGTTCTGACGACCAGTGACAACAACACGCTCTCCAGCATTTAATCCAGACACG
The DNA here is from genome assembly GCF_059834185.1 of Vibrio sp. R10-SG3-ISO10. NCBI lineage: Bacteria > Pseudomonadati > Pseudomonadota > Gammaproteobacteria > Vibrionales > Vibrionaceae > Vibrio > Vibrio sp. R10-SG3-ISO10. The sequence goes on along the minus strand of NZ_JCBDHG010000004.1, from coordinate 17,132 downwards.
ATCACAACGTAGCCGTCATTGGTGTTTTGCCCTAGCTCAACTGAACGCTTGGCTGCTTTGTTGTTTTCGATTACCCAAACAAATCGCTGATCACCTGACGTATCCACTGCAGTTTGGGAGACCACGACATCATCTGACGCATCTCCGACACTTTGCGATACCTTAGCGAACATTCCCGGTACCAGTTTATTATCACTGTTATCTAAGTGAGCATGGACCTCGACTCGACCTGAGTTCTCGTCAACTAAAGGCGCAATATAATCGACCGTACCGGTAAACTCTGTTTCACCATAAGCATCCACTTTTACCGACACTTGCTGACCAAGTTGCGCTTTGCCGACTTCTGCCTGAGAAATTGAGTAATGCACTTCAACCGGATCGAGCTTGATAAGGCTAACCAAAGCTGTCGCAGCTTCAACGCGGCTGCCTACTGAATGGGTAAAGTTAGTGAGTTGCCCGTCAAATGGTGCAACAAGTTGGTAATTTTGTAGGTCAGTTTTCTTTTGACTGAAATCCGCTTTTGCCAAACTTGCTTGCTGCTTTAGCTCTTCAACATCTTGAGCTGACATGGAGTCTGGTTGTTTCTTTAACAAAGCTAATACACGAGCAAGTTTTGATTCAGCGAGCGCCAACGAGCTTTCTGCTTTGTCTAATTCAGCTTTCGCTTGCGAGTCATCAAGTTGAGCAATGAGCTCCCCTTTCTTAACAACATCGCCGTCATTGAAATTGAGTTGCTTTAATTTTTCACCAGCACTAAATGTTAATGCTGCGGAGTCTGTCGCTTTCAGCTTACCGACTTCTTCAATAGTTGAAGCGGTCATTTGCTGTTTCGCGATCTCAACGGTAACAGGAACACTTTCCATAGTCTCTGCAAAAGCAGTTGAACCGATAATAGTGGTTCCAATACAGAAAATAGACAGGGATAAAGTCTTAGTATTTTTCATAGTGCGACTCTGATTGATGGAAGTTGTCGCTTGTTATACCTAAGATTTTTCTGACAAAGTTATCGTTTTGTCAGCCAGAGAATGATTAATCCTTAACGAACCTTAAGAAAAATCAAACCTTTGATTTTAAAAGATTTATATGCAAAAACGCCGTAGTAACTTGCAAAGTACTACGGCGATTTAAATCTGATTAATGACGTTATTCAGCGCGCTTTGAAAACAAATATGAGTACCTAGGAGCGACCAAAATCATCTGTTCCTGGGAGTAGGGAATCATTTTAAGCTCTTCTAACGAATGCATCCCACGCTGTGAAAACATCGTTTCCAACAGAGAGACTTTTTGCGAAGAAGGCAGGACTTGTTCAGATGTAGTTGGCATTAGTGAAAGCCCATAGCGGGTAAAGTGGTATTCTCCCGCCGAGTTAAAGCCGACATCTCCCTCCGTCAAAAAGAACATCTCGTACTGACCAGAACGTTTGAGATTGATTGCCGACTTCATCTTAATGATGTGGGTATTGTCATCCGATTTAACCAGTAGACTGGTATCACTTTGCAACGCTTGAGCGATAGTGGGCGAGTTTACTACGCCAGCCAACACGCCAATAATAAACCCCGAAGCAATACTACCCGCTAGAATTTTCTTATTCACAATCCACCTCCACTTCAGAAGGAATAAAGCTGATTGAATTCCCCTCTTGATCGACCAAGATAGTTTGGTTCTCAGAAGTAAAAGCGCGAACGTTGTTCATCACTAGTGACTTGTCACTACCAGGCTGAGGGATAATGCAGCCAACATACCGGCTCTCTTGATAATCAGCCTCTACCCATGGCGTGCTCAACCAACTATAAGCCGTAAAACCGACTGCCGCACTAAGTGTAAAGGCAATGAGGTAAGCGGTATTATTGCGCTTAAGCTGCTTTGGTTCGCTGGGGCTAGACGCTCGGGTAATAATCGGAGAATCGATTTCTTTCGGTTGGTAGCTTTCTACATGGCCATTAAACTGATAGCCGACACCACGAACTGTGGTAATGATTTCACCACCGCGGTCTTCTAATGCTTTACGACAAGTCGATACTGCATGGAGCAAGCTGCTTTCTTCTACCACCACGCCTTTCTTGTACCATACTTCATCGAGAAGCTGAGCCTTTGAGAGTGGCTTATGGGGATGCTCAATCATAAACTGCAACAGAGCAACTTCGTTGCTGCCAAGCGCCACTTTGATACCACTGTCTCGCTCTTCTAACGTCCCCGTTAAAGCGTTAAGAATGTATTTATTGTTTATCAACAACATAGGTAATAATCTGAATTCTTTATATTATTACCTTAACCATATCTTAAAATTCATAAAATGGAAGAGCCCAGCGTAATGCTGGGCTTAACTAATTTATATCCGAACATACTTTCTAAACGTACTGCTATTCAACTTGAACGATACACTGCTCACTCAGCATTTGATATTGCTCCTGCATAATCTCGATAAACTCGTCAGCGTCGGAAAAATCACTAACGCTATCACCTAGAACAACATCGCAATTAAACGGAACAAACATCGCAGTCCCCTTTGGTAACGACGCCCCTAATCCACGCATAACAACAGGGACCACTGCGCACTGAGGATGATCTTTCACTAGATGATATATTCCCTTTTTCAGACCACTCATAACTTCAGGCTCACCACGGCTACCTTCCGGAAATATAATCAATATATCTCCTTGTTCTAGAGCCTTATGGCATTCATCAAAGATCGCTTCTTTTTGCTCTTTAGACGGCGATCTGCGTATTGGAATAATGCCAATCACATTGAGCGATAACCAAGCAACGATTGGATTAGATAAAAAATAATCCGCTGCCGCTACTGGGCGAACCTTATGAATAATGCTAATTGGAAATAGCGCCAGTAATACCAATGTATCTAAATGACTATTATGATTAGCAGCAACGACCACTGGCCCATTCATAGGCAAGTTTTGTCTGTTGATAATGTTTAATCCTAAGCCGATAAATACAAGTGGCTTTACGAACAATAATATAAACAGCACTCTGAGTATTCTCGCCATAAGTCCTCAATAGTACAAATAGTAGATATAGTGGAAAAACAGCGGCGCGGTAAACATCAAGCTATCGATGCGATCGAGAATTCCACCGTGACCAGGGATAAACTGACTCGTGTCTTTAATCTTTAAGTCCCGCTTCACTGATGAGATAACCAAGTCACCAATAAAGCCACTAAAGGCGATGATTATACCGGCCACTAGACCTTCCGCTCCTGTTAAAGGCGTTAGGTATGGCGCAACGAAATAGGAGGCAGCAATAACCGTTAAAGCTCCCCCGACAAAGCCTTCCCAAGTCTTATTCGGGCTCACTTTTGGAACGATCTTATGTTTGCCAAACGACTTACCCCAAACATATTGGCAGACGTCATTAAACTGAGTAAATATCAGCAAAAAGAGCAGCATCCCCATTGAACCTGCATCAGGGTTCAAACTTGGTAGCACCAAGAGATAAGCCATGTGGCTGATACAAAACACCGTTAACATCAAGGCCCAGTGAATGACACCTGCAGAACGAATAAAGCCTTTGGTATCTCCAATCAACACAGCAACCATAGGTAGATACAGGAACATGTATACAGGGATAAAGATAATGTACATGCCATACCAACCAATCGATAGCCAATAATATTGGAACGGAATCGACAGGTAAGCCCAAAAGATAACTCGCCGGTCAGTCATACGAGTGGGAACAATAGAGAGGAACTCTTTAAGCGCCATAAAACTCAAAAAGCCGACAAAAAAGAGCGTGTATTGCAAAGGCAGATAGAGAACAACGAAGACGATTCCTATCATCCACCACCACGAACGAATTCGAAGCTTTAACTCTAAGTAATCGCGATCTCTGTGCTGCCTCGATAACCAGAGATAGACAAACGTTCCTAGCACCAATACCGAAACGATAACGACCATGATATAGAACGAATGCAAAGGGATACCTAACATTGCGGTTCCCTCTCTTTTGGCTGCTCTTCTTCAATTGCATTTTGCGTTTTGTATTCAGAAATAAAAGCGAGACGTCGCCAAGTGGTATAAATACTACCTAACAGCATAATCAGCAGTGCTACGTCCATGCTGTAAATGAAGATATTCGGTAGCCAACCGGATACATGCTGTAGGAGCAGTAGTAAGTAAGTCACCGTTAAGAGTGCCATACGATGCTGCTTGGCCATAGGGCCACGAAAATCGGCTGGAGTCCCCATGCTTACACCTAGGACTCGGACATAAGCAGTCAACACCGCCACTATCGCGCTAGTCCAAGCCAACGGCATACCAAGTACCGACTCTGTTGCAAAACCTGCTGCGACAATAAACAGGGGGTCAGCAATACGGTCTGGTACATCATTATAGAGCTCACCTGCTGGGGTTTTCTTTCCGCCCTCAATCGCAACCATGCCATCGAACAGATTACACAATAAACGCATCTGTATAGCAACGGCCGCCAATAACAGCAGATAGCTATCTGACAAAAAGTAGTAGGTAAGCATCACGCTGTAGCCCACTACGGCAAAACCGATGCTCATTAATGATATCTGATTAGGGGTGACGTCTTTTTTACTTAACCAAATAGCGACTTTACGAGTGATGGCGACATCACGAACTGCAAGCGGCCTTCGGTTATTTTCGTCAATTGGGTCCTTGTCCATTAAACCTCACGATTTGCTTGGAATAGTATGCGATTTGATGAAATTACAACCAGACAAACTCACTCTAAGAGCGTAAAAACCATTAGAGTGAGTTATTTCAATCGCATTTTTATTAATTGGGAAGAAGTGTCGTAATTCGCTACTTGGTGTAGCTCTAATTTAGCTCGGTCAGTTTATGTCAGAGTATACTTTATTGACTTTGTCCCAAGGAATAGGATCTAAAACCGCCCCAGCACTTTCAGATCGTTCAGCAATTCGCTTACTATAATTCGCTCTGTAAATGTCAGCATCATTGCCAAAGGTATCGGCCTCAAGCTCTGCATCTGGCGTTATTTCCGTGATGTATTTATATTCACCACAACCACGCAACCACAATTTAGTATTGCCGTTAGGCAAAAAGCCAAAGATCATATCAGTCCGATAACAGTCGCGAACCACACCGTCATATCGAGTATAAGTTTCTTTGGTACTCATCATTTTCTTGATATCCGGTGATAATTGCCATTTTGTAGTGAAAAATCTTTGGTTTGAAATTGAAGCCCAATAGATATACACACTATCTGGTAATGTTGCCGTACCACCGACTTGTCTTTTCTTAGTTACGGGAGTTCCTAAGACGAGACCAAAGCCGTCGTAGTCAGGTAAGTCTTTCTTCAGTTTACTTAGCTCGGTTCTTGTCAGAAAGTGCATATCGTTATGAACAAATGACGTCCAATCTTGCTCTTCATTCACCCCATAAGCTTCGGTAATTTTCGCAGGATATAATGAAGACATGGCATAGCCAATTCGCCACTTAGGCATATCTTCAGGAACACTAGGCACTTTTGCGAATGCATTGGAAACAACCGGAACTACCAGAAGTAATGTGGCTATTAATTGCTTCATCTTAGCTTTCCTTTTTGCATTCAAATATTTCTCGAACAAACGTATCACCAAGCTCGTGTGGTTTGTTCGCGATAGAACAATCTGAAGAGTGGTGAATTAAGTTCGCTTTCATCAGACTAACCATGATAGAACTATCTTGTACATCTTCAATATTACTAACATCAAGCTCGCCTAAAAGATCTCCACTTTTGGCAGCAGATAACGCTTTTTCGCAAAACTCTCCGAACTCATAATTACCAACGATTTTCGGCACTGAGTAATAACTATCGCCTTCTTCATTCCAAATCCCGCCTTGTTGATCATCTAGGGGGACTTTAGCACTTTCAGCAAGCCCAAACATAACGCGAAGATACAATCGTGATAAGTCCCCTTCTACCACGCGTTTTTTCTGCAGAGTACCTTCCAAATAGGTTTGATCATTACGTCCATGATTAACCGTTCTATAGCCAACAATATAATCATCTTTATTCCACCCTAAAGACACTTCATGGTCGATGACTTTTTTAAATTTTTCGTCTAGTGACGCCTTCACCTTATCGTAGTTCCAACGTCCAACATCTCGCCTTAATCTTTTTACTGGTTTTACTTCTAGGAGCGGTAACAAATATCTATCCTGTGTCTGACCACCGACAGTGTCATAAGCTATCGTAGACTGGTAGCCACCTCCAAGATCAGAGTGCGCTCCGGGGACGACATACTCTTTGAACTTACCATTTGTATTTACCTTGTTTAGGCAAAAGTTATATCTATATTCGGTCTTCTTATGCGCTGTAAGGTGGACAACTTTTTCAATACGATCGGGCTCAAGCCAAAGTCTGACGTCACCGTTATCATCGTTATGAGGGGTAAAATCGCCGCTAAATGGGTCAAAAATTGCAGCGACAGTATCAAAAATACCCACAAACTTAATACAGTTTGACTGGTTACTTTCCCAGTCAAAACCCGACTTGAGACTAATCGAATTTACCTTACATGCCTTAGAAAATTGAGAAGCAAAAGCTCCTTGCTCACCATCTGCTACAACATTAGTGAAATGTCTAGCAGCTGCCGCTCCTCGACTAAAACCAAAAACATCTAATTCAATACACGCTAACCCATCAGCATTGGCCTTAATAAACTGCTCTGATTCGGAAATCTGACTCAAAGCTTTACACAACTGCTCTATACCTGTCTCAACTTTGGCTATTACACCATAGTCACCTGTTCCAAATGCTTGTCCTGGCACGACGGACTCATCAGCAGGTTTAGTACTGTCCTTTTCATTTCCGGTACCTATACCCGTTATATACTCCGGGTGTATAAAGGTATTATTGTTACTATCAAACACATCATCAGGATACAAATCATGTAACTTCTGAATGTTTGTCAGTTCATTTGCTGCACTTCCATCGACTGCAAAGTCTTCTTCCCAAAAGAAATGAAACTTCTCATCTTCTGGAAACTTGAACATATCACTAGGCCACTCGGTCACAGCTTTATGTTTATTGACTGCATGTTTGTTGCGCCATTTTGTATAATACTTATCTAACTGGCTCTTACCCCATTGAGCGCTGTAAGTATTATTGCCCGTTCCATCAAAGAACATCCCTACGCGTAGAGTAATAAAATTGAAGCCTTTTACTTTAAGTACATAACTCTTATCTGCGACGAGTTTTAATGCATCGGCTTTTCCTTTTTGATGACGTGTAGGTAATGCTTGTTCTTCTGTCAGTTCAGTTAGATCCCCTGCCGTAACCTCAAAGAAAATGGGTTTGGAATCTTTATGTCCTTGGTATTCATCGGCAAAGTCTTTAGTAGGATTACCTTCAGAGTTTGGCTTGCGCTCCTTCCCTTGAGATTCGATTAACCAAGACTTACTGTCTAGTTTCAGCGTGACTTCACCTGGACAGATATTTTCTACAAGGATTGAGGAGTCACCCAAAGTAATTGGGTACTCATTGCAAGCTCCATCAATGAGAACACCACTAACGCCTTGGAACGGTTTATTAAATTCATCCCTTACTTGTACTTCAACCCAGTGTGTTTTCTTCTCACATGGTACGCAGTAAGGGCTAGCTCCTGTGGCGCTGCTCATACCCAACTCTCCTTAATGGCTTCTAACTCTTTTAATTCTTCAAATGTTAAGTGGAAAGGAATAGAAAACTCTGAAATGTGAGTACCTGTAATTTTGGCCAGTTCAACCATTGCACCGTACTCTAACTTTTCAATTTTAAAGCCAACATCTATCCCTTTTTTTAGTGCTCCGACTAGGACAACTGATGGGCTATCTAGCTTTTCCATTAGTTGTGGAAACAGCTCCCACCATCTTCTTTCTAACGCATGGGCATGGGCTTTAATGTTGTATAGCTCCGCTAGATGATGAGGCTGTATTTTCCACCAAGCTTCTCTTTGCGGCTTAAAGTCTGGTTTAGGTGTATTTGAAAATGCTCTAATTTCATCGTCAAAAAAGGCAATTTCACTGATATTGCCCATAAAACTTGCCAACTCTCCCTCGTCCATAGCTTTAAGCATTGGTAGGACAACTTTTGAGTCGTAAAAACGAAATAGGACTTCTTCACCTTCGAGAGATGCCGTGAGCAAACTTTGTAGATGTTCTACAACTTCCTCGAATTTATGTTCACTTCGAATGCCAATGCCTTTATTAATTGTTTCTTCTTGTAGTGACAGCACTTCTTCTGTCACAGGGATAAGCCATGGTGATAAATCTTTAACAGAATTAAACATCTCGCCTTCAAAAAGAGGTCTCGAATCTTCAAAACCAAACCCGAACTCCTTTACGGCTTTTGTGTGGGTTTTACTATCAGCTAACCAGAACGCCGCCCCTTCGCCTTGAGTAATAAACCAGTCCTTCAACATCAGGCATCTCCTGCCAAAGGACAAGGTTTGACTGCAGGGACATTGGCTTCTTCTGCTTTCAGTAGCGCTTGGTAACTTACAGCTTTTGATACTTCAGGTGCTTGAGGAGACTCCACATCTTTTGGTAATTCAGCAAGCTGTCCTGCGTAGTCGCTGCCACTGCCCGCACTACCGCCGCCATTTAGATTTATGGCAGGACCAACGAGGTGAACACCACCTCCATCAACTTTGACGAAACTTCCGCCAGCTTTTAGGGTGATTTCAGCTCCTGCTTCGACCACTATTTTCGCGCCACTCTTCAAGGTAATTTCGCGCCCTACATCTGCACTGAAGAGTGTACCGATTTGTTGATGGGAGCTACTTTCAACGACTTCACTCGTTGTACCTTTTATCTGGGTTCGACTTTCTCCTTCCGTCGTAGAATGGGCACTACCTAAAACCTGTTTAAATCGATCATTTTCGACTATAGAGTGCTGGTCATGGTGGATGTGAGTCGTCGAATCATTTTTTACTTCAGCATTAAAATCTTTTTGTGCGTGCAAATAGATCTGTTCTTTGTCTACTTGATCTTCAAAACTTAATTCGTTGAAACCTGAGCCCTGATAGGATTCGCTGCGTATTACTGTTTTGGTTTTGTTTTCAGGAAGCCCGTACGGCAGTTTATTATTCGCATTGTAGGAACGACCAGTCACAATTGGTTGGTCTGGATCACCGTTCAGGAAAGAGACTATCACTTCTTGCCCTACTCTCGGCAGCGCCATCATTCCGTACTGCGAACCTGCCCACCCCTGAGAAACCCTTACCCAACAAGAACTGTGTTCGTCTCCGTTAGAATACCGATCCCATGGAAAATGTAGCTTAACCCTACCATGTTCGTCACAGTAGATTTCTTCACCTTCAGGGCCTACTACAATTGCAATTGAAGAACCATCAACAGTTGGTTTGTTTTGTGGTTTTGATTGCCAAGTGCATTTAGCGGGAACGAGGACAAGTTCATTGTGATAGGTTGTCGCACCATTGCCCCCCTCTTCTTCTAGAGCTTGAGGCTGGGTACCACGTAGTTTGATGGAAACTACCTGCCAGTCCTTTGTTATTTCATCATCAATGTGCTCTTCTATCGAGAAACACAATCCGGCTTGTAGAACTAGTGCATTGGATTTCGCGGTTGCGGAATGCGCATTGCGGCGCAAATAATCCATCCTTGTCTGACTGATCAGTTCACCCACTGCATCTTCTTTGTAGCGCCCAGGAGAATCAAAATACTCATAGTGCTCTGTGTTTTGGTACTCTTGTTCTACCCCTAACTTCTTTTGCATCAATCGATAGGAAGGTTTCTTAAAGCTGTAATCGCTGAGCTCAACTCGACTCACTTCTACGCGTTTAGTTTCTAGCAAACTTGATATACACGGCTCATCATTCGCTCCACCGGCTAAAGCGTTATAAGGCAGTGCAGTTTCCAGTTTTGGTAGAGATTCACTCGTATCTGAGAAAACTACTGTGTGCTTATCTTGCTCATGATAGAAGCTATAAATAATCCCTTCTTCTGCTAGCAATCGATTGATAAACGCAAGGTCTGTTTCACGATACTGCACGCAAAACTCACGTTGCTGATACTGATTCTTTAGCGAAAAGGAGTAGTCATTGATACCCATTTCCTGAAGAAGAATAGAGACGATCTCAGGGCAAGTTTGATGTTGGAAAATTCGGCTGTTGTGCCTTAGCGAAAGACGTTCTAATGAGGGGACAAGAGTTAAAGAGTAAAACGTATGGTGATGACCTGTATCTCCTACCGTAAACTCTCTTACCACGCCATGTAAGATTCGCTCCAACACACCATTACGAAAGAGCTTTAACTGCACATTTTTGTCGACAATGTCATCTTCACTAAGATCATGACGACGACTAGCAAGATTAATCTCATAGCGGTAGCCGATACACAACTCTTGGTCATCAGATGAAAGCGATTCGCAACCGTTAAATTCGTGGACGACTAGCGACTCATCTTCAAGCCCGTCAATCTCAATTAGGTAGTTCAGTGTTGGCATTTCGCTTCCTTTGCTTAACTCGCAGACTCTTGAGTTTATTTCGTGAATCTACGCGTTATCGCAAAGTTAATGCCAAGACTTTTCTACCTAAAACCCCTATGTTTATTGAATCGAGCTAACATCACCAAGCAAACTTTTGCTCAGCATTAGGCAGCATTTTACTTGTAGGCAATAATTATATTTCTGACCGAGAAGCTCGCTCACTCTTAATCACCAGTACTCGGCCATCAGTGTAATAATCATGCTCGCCATCTAAAATGGTTGGTGGATGATAGGCGGCCATGTCTATAGATACATTCGCAGGCGCACTGAGTACTTGTTCAGCAAGCTTGTCTCGCTCATGGTCTACATTAGGATCGATACTGTGCAGAATCGTAACAATACCTGAATATGGTGTTATCTGAAGACCATCATCGTAGCTTAGCGCACCCAACCATAGATTTTGATTTGTATTTGAATCCACACCAGCCTGCCACCAGCGGATATGACTGCGTTTTAACAAGTTGCCTGGTAGCTGAAACGCTAACTCTTGCGGCACGCCATTCCAGAACAAATCAGAGACTGGTGGAGTATTTAGCTTAAGCAACTCTATATAATCACTTATCTCTAAATCATTTCTAGAGAAGGTTTTATTTTCAATCCAACCTAAATCGGCCATTAAAGCCCTTGGATGTTCACCTACGTAAGCAACATTAATAGCCTGAGCGTCAAACACCGCTGATTTGCCCGGATACGCCTTCAGAGGTAGTTCGCCTATTGTGACAAACTCATTCCCCTTTTCAGACACACTCACTTTATTCGCAAAGTCGTCGGAATAGAAAAAGAAATGGGCATAGTTAGCGAACAAAACCGATGCCAACAAGAACGCAGTGAACTTGGTAAACATTAAACGCCAGCGTAATTTCCTACCGATAAGATAGAAGCCGACACTCGCACCTACAGCGATTAAGATAGCCTTATGTTCAACTAAGAATATTTTAGCTTCGTTGAGTATTGGGAAGTTATCTATTCCATAACCAAGTAAATAGCCCCAAGCAACAAACTGACCAACCCCTAGAAACAAACCAATGGTGGAATACAGGCTAAATCGAGCCCAACTGATTTTTTGCGAGCCTGCAATAAACGGCACAACCCAGGCGATGGGCCCAAGCAAACGCGCAAACGCCAACACATAGTTACCCTTTTGGGCCATCAAGTGACGACATCGCGCAATTGGGCGGCGTGTTTTAGATTGCCACCGAATCAGTTTTCTCTGTGCGGGAATACCTAACCTTCGACCAATAAAGTAACTCACTTGATCGCCGATAAAACCACCCAGTAAAACCGCAAACACTCCGGTAATAATGCCTTGCTGGAGTTGATACCCCGCAGCGAGCAAGAACGGCTCGCCTGGTACAAACAAATTGGGGCCAATCAACGCATCTAGCAAGGCCCCGACAAATATGCTGAATCCTTCAAACATATTGAGTTACTCAGTTATTGTTGCTCTTTGTAGTGACCAAACTTGTATTCCATTTCGTTGTTACGCATTTCTCCAAAGAAGAAACGTCGCACATTTGCTTTCAGGTAGGTCGCTCCCATTTTGAAGGCGCCTTCTTCATCTAAACGTCTAGGATCAAACCCAAACGTCAACGGCAAGAAGCGGAATCGCCATGTTTTGCTCGCGCGTTTCACATAGTCGCAATCTTCACAAAGTACGATTTGTTCATCGAAGCCGTTCAACTGTTGATGTACGCGCTTGGATGAGAAAATGCACGCACCGACTGCAGTAGGAAAGACAAACTGAGTGACGAATAAACCCAAGTTGAACATGCCGTAGCCAAGCTGATGTACCAGTGCGAGATCTTTTGCACCCATGTATACGCCCGCCACTTCGAGTTGCTTTTCTTCTAACTGGCTTAATGCGTTAGCAAGAAAGTTTGGCGATAATTGAACATCGGCATCAAGAAACAATAGGCGTTCGTGCTTTGCCAGTTTTGCTCCTGTGTTGCGCCCTAAGCTGACACCTCTTGTCTCCATTTTATGGATAGTAAGAGCTGGTAATGACGCCTCATACGCGGTAGCAACATCACGCGTTGCGTCATCACTGTTTGAATCGACAAGGATCACTTCAAACTCCTTATGAGTCTGCTTACTAAGATCTTCCATTAGTCGACCGATACGCTTCTCTTCGTTTAGCGTAATAACTACAATGCTTACTGGTCCCATAGTGTGTTCCTCTCTCAATGAATAACGTTGTTTTGTTAACTTGAGATACAGAATAAGGCCGCAAGGCTTAACCAATAGTGAGGGTTCTATTCAGATTCGGTTCATTCGATTCGAACGCAATTTGAACCTTAGTTTTGACTCTGCTGAATCAATCTTAACCGATTGATTATAATTGCCCTTAAAATCGCTGATTTAGATGATTTTGAGTTGCTAGAAAACAGATAGAGTGATAGTATCCGCGCTCGCTTGAAGAGTTACTACCAATTTCTTTTCAGCGTTTAGCACACTTAACAAGGTCGCATTGTTAGTGTGATTATGAAAATCTATTATTTTTTGAGAGTAATACTATGAAATTTGAAGCAGTAGTACGTACTGAACTAGGTAAAGGTGCGAGCCGCCGCCTACGTCACGCTGGTAAATTCCCTGCAGTTGTATACGGCGGTGAAGAAGCAGCAGTATCTATCGTTCTTAACCACGACGACGTTGTTAACCAAATGGACAAGCCTGAGTTCTACGAAGGTATCGTTCTAGTGATCGACGGCGCTGAAGTTAAAGTTAAGCCACAAGACGTTCAACGTCACGCTTACAAGCCAAAAGTTGAGCACATGGACTTCATCCGCATCTAATTCCCTACCAAGGAATTAATTCGGATTAAATCCAGCCTTTTGCATAAAGATTATCGGCCTTACCATCCGAGACATCTAAAAATTCGAAACCCCGATGCTACCAACATCGGGGTTTCACCGTTTTTGAGCCTTCAAAAACGCTCTCAATTCTCTTCAACTTACTGAAACTTAGCCACTTTACCTGAACCCTCTATAACCACATCATTTCTGGGTGGATTAAGTGTGGACGAAAGGTGGACTTATACAGTAGTTTCTCTCTCAACTATCTTAGACCCATTTTTTCCACGGCTCAAATAGCTATCCAACTCCCCTACTTTATTCTTTAACTCTAGAACATACCTGAAAGTACCTCAAAGAGCCTCTGACAACCTTCCAAGTAAAAACTACATTAGTGATATACTTTCTATCAAATCGCTTACTAGTGAGGCTACAGAAATGGATAAGAAGACTTTTTCCGAGCAAGAACTACTCGAAGGATTAAATGCTCATACTGCGCATGCTGATGAATTGGCGGAGCTGGTTGAGGAAGAGATGGAATTAGATGAAGTCAAAGAAGAAGGCAGCCACGAGTAAAGCACTCATTCGCAGCTGCTTATCTTTAAATTGACCTAAGGGACTAACTCATCTTTGGACATAAATGAGTTACAGATTTTATTACATTAGAACATATCTAATTACTAGGAGTATCGAAGAACACCTATATTAAGACGTTCTTCAATATGCAAGCTTTAAGTATGGAAGCTTTTCTCTCCGCTCCCTAAAAGAGCTCTCCGTCTATCAGTACAAAATTAATTAAGATGAATTTTTAGTTACCATTCTGGCTCCTGAGTATTTGAACAACTACTTTAATAGCAGCATTCAGATTAAGGAGACTGTTATGCTTAAGCACAAATTCGTTGCCTTGGTAGGACTTACTACCTGTTGTTACACGTCATTTTCATTAGCGAAAGATCAGATCAGTGTCGTAGGCTCGTCTACAGTCTACCCTTTTGCTACCGTCGTTGCCGAACGCTTCGGTAAATCATCTAATTTCTCGGTTCCTAAAATAGAATCCACCGGTTCAGGTGGTGGTCTGAAGTTGTTTTGCTCAGGAGTGGGGAAAAATACCCCCGATATCACCAATGCTTCGCGCAAAATAAAGTCCTCAGAGATCGAGCTGTGTAAGCAAAATGGTGTCGAAGAAATCATCGAGGTTAAAATCGGCTATGACGGTATCGCGTTTGCAAACTCGGTTGAGTCGCCTCTGATGAATGTATCGATTAAAGAAATTTATATGGCGTTGGCAAAAGTACTGCCGGACGATAACGGTGAACTTAAGCCAAATCCATACACAACATGGAAAAGCATAAATAGCAGCTTGCCAGACACGAAAATAGAAGTGCTCGGTCCTCCTCCAACTTCAGGGACTCGCGATGCGTTTGTTGAACTCGTCATGGAAGCTGGTTGTGACACCAACCCAATGATGAAAGCACTGAGCAAATCAGATAAAACTAAGTACAAAGCCTCTTGTCACGGAATTAGAGAGGATGGTGCTTTCGTCGAAGCTGGTGAAAACGACAATCTGATTGTTCAGAAGCTATCAAGTAATCCTGATGCCTATGGTATTTTTGGTTTCAGCTTTCTTGATCAGAACCAAGATAAGGTTCAAGGAGCCAAAATTAATGGTGTTGCCCCGACATTCGACGCCATTGGCGACGGTTCATACCCAGTTTCACGTTCACTTTTCTTTTACGTCAAAAAAGCGCACGTCGGTGTCATCCCTGGTATCGCGCAATACGTCAGCGCCTTCACAAGTGAAGACGCCATTGGACCTGAAGGTTACTTGACCGATAGAGGCCTGATCCCGCTGCCAATCAATGAATGGCAGCAAGTCCGTGACGATGCCGAGAACCTAAAACCAAATTTGTAATACTATGTACTTGCTCTCGGCAATTGTACTCTGCGCTGCATTGAGTTTCTTTATCGCTCGTTCAAAGTCACTTAATGCAGCTCAACACCTCGGTGGTATTCGTCATCTTCATTCGCTGCCTAACTATTACGGGTGGTTTGCAATGTGGATGACAGTACTGCCTGTAGGTTGTTTTGTTCTGTTCTGGAACGTTGTCGAACCCAGGTTAATCCAACACTTAGCATTGGAATACTTTACTCACTTAATGCCGCTCTCAGAGATAGGGACAACGAAAGAGCTCCTCTACGCGCGGATCACCGCAAACGACGCCGTGAATCAAACCTCTCTTCCCTATCAATCCCAACTGGCGCAAACTCAAGGCTATTACGCTCATCTGGTGACATTAAGTCAATCGATATACACAGGCTTAATTTTTCTTCTCCTTGCCGCCTCCGCAAGCCTGGCCATCTACAAAATTAAGGCCAGCTTTAGAGCTCGCCACTATGTAGAAAAAACCGTCACAACCTTACTGGCTGGCAGCTCGACTGTTGCGATATTGACCACTCTTGGCATCGTACTCTCTGTCTTGTATGAATCACTGCTTTTTTTCTCCCAGATCCCGATAAGTGAGTTTCTGTTTGGCACCCACTGGTCACCGCAAATTGCGATTCGTTCAGACCAACAAGGCGCAAGCGGTTCTTTTGGTGCGATTCCATTGTTTGCAGGCACCTTGCTTATCACAGTGATAGCCATGACTGTCGCAGCGCCAATTGGTTTATGTAGTGCGATCTATTTGGCCGAATATGCCCCAGACAGAGTCAGAGCCACAATAAAGCCGTTAATGGAAGTGTTGGCTGGCATACCCACTGTGGTTTACGGTTTTTTTGCCGCCCTGTTTCTCGCGCCGAACATTCGCTTTATAGCCGAGT
The DNA here is from genome assembly GCF_059834185.1 of Vibrio sp. R10-SG3-ISO10. Classification (NCBI taxonomy): domain Bacteria; kingdom Pseudomonadati; phylum Pseudomonadota; class Gammaproteobacteria; order Vibrionales; family Vibrionaceae; genus Vibrio; species Vibrio sp. R10-SG3-ISO10. The sequence goes on along the minus strand of NZ_JCBDHG010000004.1, from coordinate 1,053 downwards.
CTCTCGGCAGCCAGTCTGCTTCTTCTGAAAGTGCCCTTGCGGCCGGAACCGTTATGGGCGTGATGATCATCCCGTTTGTTTCCTCTCTATCTGATGATGTGATAAGGGCTGTTCCACAAAGCATTCGAGACGCCTCACTGGCGATGGGGGCAACCCGCTCTGAAACGATCAAGAAAGTGGTATTACCTGCTGCTCTACCGGGTATTGTTGGCGGGCTTTTACTCGCAGTGTCAAGAGCCATCGGCGAAACCATGATCGTCGTCATGGCCGCGGGTCTGGCGGCTAACTTAACCGCAAATCCTTTGGAGTCTGTGACCACAATTACCGTACAGATCGTAACCTTGCTTGTTGGTGATCAGGAGTTTGACAGTGTAAAAACATTAGCGGCGTTTGCCTTAGGCCTCACATTGTTTTTGGTCACCTTGTGTTTAAACATCGTTGCTTTGCGCATCGTGAAAAGGTATCGAGAACAATATGAATGATCCGCTTTTATCACTTGCGCAAAACAAAAATGCCAAGGTTCGTCAATCATTGATAAAGCGCAACAAATCCGAGCGTCGCTTTCAGTGTTACGGAATACTGTCAATTATATCAGCGGTCTCTTTTCTCGCCATCCTGTTTGTCGCCATCGTCACAGCAGGTCTTGGGGCTTTCACAATCACCGAGATCAAGATGAGCTATGTGATCAATGATAAGACGCAGTCTGACTCCCCCACCAAACTCATTAGAGACAGACTTAAGGCAGATTTTAGTTCGGTTGAGAGTCGCTCAGAGCGACGCAAGTTGTATCAGCTACTGTCGCCGGAATCTGAATACATCCTGCAATCCGCCATTGAGCAGCAGGCCTCCTCATCTGGCCGCATCACAATTTGGTTACCCGCTGGCGATGCGGTGAACCAATTCTATAAGAATCAGAATAATTCGAACCTCTCTGATTTAGAGCAATCCTGGATCAGGAAACTCGCTCAACAACAGCGAATCAGAACCAGCTTTAACAAGTTCTTCTTTAGCAATGGCGATAGTCGAAACCCTGAAGTTGCGGGTATCGCCGGT
>NZ_JCBDHG010000003.1:0-2580 GCF_059834185.1 Vibrio sp. R10-SG3-ISO10 | reverse complement strand
AGATGATATAATTCATGAGTTCCCACGATTGTCTATCGAAGAGTTCGATGTAGAAAAATAAACATAATCAGATTGTTTTTGGTATGTTCAGATTAGTACAAGGGTTCACCTTGATGTGACTCTTTACTGTTCCATAGAGTCCGATAAATCAGCGACTCTTTGGAATACAGAAAGAGAGAAGGAATACTATCACTAGACTTGAGAACTGGACTATAACGTTACTGCTATAGTCGGGTATGATGGCAGATAAAAAAGAAAGAGAAGACCCATCTTTGAATATCACCAAGTACTGTCCGGCTAGAATAGCGAGGACAAAGATAAATAACGCTTTGGCCAATGTGTGCGACCAGCGAAGCTTGGAGACACGGTAGAGCGTGGCTAACGTTAATGCTGAGACAACGAAAAACAATACAGTTTCGACAATCATTTATTTAACTCACTGTGTAAAGCATCTAAAGTGACCACATCCGCACCGGCTTCAGTGAGCAGTGCAGGGCGGCTAGCCGCTTGGTAACCTCTTAAGTAATCTTCAGAAGAGTAGCTGAACAATTTAAACCTTTTGGCATGGGGCAATTGATTCCAAGACTCTACCGGTTTAAGGGTTGTCGAACGCGAAACCAATCCACCGACGGATAAACTCAAGTCAACACCGTAGTAAGCCATATCGCCGTAAGACTTATCATACCCAAGCTTTTCTGCAGCACCACGGTAACCTTGACGCACTAATCCAACATGATCGGTGTTACCGTCGATGAAGTAGCGACCGTTTTCATACACATTATTGGCACCGTGTGCCATTAATGGTGCACCAAGTATGACGCACATGGTACCCGCCGAAGCGTAACAAATACCACCTCATTGATAATCCGAGGAAAAAAACATAATATAGTGCGCATTATGTATATGTGGTTAGAAAGGAAAATAGGCTTATATTAAAGGTCTAAAATCCTCTAACACCTTGACTACACGCCTATTTTTGATTTTGTTGGTGATAATCCCCCAAACCACATTTTGATCGGATTCACCAAGGAGATCAGCAATACGAAACGCAAGATCCCAATCTATTGAGTTTCGACCATTTCGCCAATTTCTGACGGTGGACTGGTCAACTCCCAACTTTTTCGCCAATTGATATTCAGAATCTAATCCAAACTTGGCTTTTACGCGATTGAGCAGTGCATTCTCATAAGTAAAGCGTTCCATTGAACGTCCCTCCTGATGCTCATTGTATGTACAAAAAACGGCAAAACGCTATACGGGGCATGCTTGCCAGTATCAAAAATCTTCTCGTAAAGTGATGTACATCCAAGGCTTGGCGGCATTGAGGAGGCGTGATGGTAGCGCGAAAAACTGAAATCGAGATTGCGCTTGATGAAGCAGAATCCAGTGCCAAAAGTGGTCACTTGGAATCGAGCCTTAGGCTCGTGATTGCCACATTGAGAAGGCTATATCAATTGCAGGAAGGAAGCCATGCCTGTTCGCAAGAATCAAAGGATCAAAATTCATCTTCTGATTAAACGTTATGCCCAGCGTGAGAAAAAACATGGTCAATTACGGCGAATAACAGAGCGGGTGATAAAGGAGAAAAAGCATGGAAGAGTACAAAATTGTTGAGGTGTGTATGGCGCATCTGACTGCAGCTATTAAAACTGGACGCGACATCGAAGCCGTGACTGGGGATCATCTTACCCAAGCAAACATTATCACGCCGATACTGATTCTGGGTTGTGATTTGCTGACACCATCCAAGCAGTTTAATGGCCTAGCTCGTGAAATGGCCAACTATGCGATGCAGTACAGTTATTCCATTGCTGAGTCCTACGCAGGAGGTATCGATAAGGTGTCGCCACTGACTGACGAACTTGAGCGATTTGTCGGTTTGGTCATGGCCTCTAATGTGCGTGAGATGGCGAGCCCGACACTGCAATGAATTCTTCTACGTTTACCCGACGCGAACGACCGTTAGCGGCGCTGCATCGAGCACGCTGGTCATCGTTGCTTCAAGATCCTTCACGCTATGCCTATTTGTTGTCGGCGTCTGGCAAAGCCACGCAGCGTCAGTTCCTGCGCGATATCGCTTCAGTGATGGACTATCTCGTTAGTGAGCTTGAGTTGCGTACGCGTAAGGTTGGGGTAGCCACTCAACGTGGTTTCCTGCTGCGTACTTGGGCCAATGTGGCCGAAGGGACGGGATTACCTGTTTGGCGAGTCAAACAGTGTGTGTCGTTTGCTAAGCAGCGCGGTTGGCTAACGTCCACCCAACCGCGACACAATGAAAACGGTGAGTGGTACGGCTTAGCGTCGATTAAACGCATCACAGAGCGCTATTTTGCCGATCTGGGCCTGACCGACGCTATGCTTAAGGCGAGGGCGGCCGCCAGTGACTCCATCAAGCGCATGGCCTCACGCACCGGCGTCCATGTCCGTTACCTCCTGACACCTATCACCTTGCTGCGTAAGTTCGCCCGTCGTCACGACCAATCCCCACACAATCATTGATCCACCAGCCTAGCCTCGATCCGTCTGTCACACGCTAAATCCCTGAAAAACCGACCTTAATCCGGTTTAATTGCGGCTTAT